>NZ_JAVWWA010000092.1:2450-22889 GCF_036666375.1 Comamonas sp.
CGGCTTCGGCGGCTCCCGCTCCCGCAGCGCAAGCCGCCCCTGCACCGGCAGCAGCGGCTCCCGCCGCCGCGGCCGCAGGCCCGGCCGCAACCATCGCCTTGAAAATCCCCGACATCGGCGACTTCAAGGATGTGGCAGTAACCGAGATCCTGGTCAAGGTGGGCGACACGGTGACGGCCGAGCAATCGCTGTTCACCGTCGAATCCGACAAGGCGTCGATGGAGATTCCATCGCCCGCCGCCGGCGTGATCAAGGCGCTGACGCTCAAGGTCGGCGACACCGTCAACATCGGTGATGTGATCGGCGAGATCGAAGGCGCTGGCGCTGCGGCGCCCGCAGCCTCGGCTCCCGCCGCCGCACCGGCTCCTGTGGCCGCGCCGGCCCCGGCCGCTGCGCCTGCAGCCGCGCCCGTGGCTGCGGCACCGGTCGCCGCCGTGCCCGCGCACAATCCCACGACCCCGCCTTCGGGCAAGCTGCCGCACGCTTCGCCTTCGGTGCGCAAGTTCGCGCGCGAACTCGGCGTGCCGCTCGAGGAGATCACCGGCACGGCGCAAAAGGGCCGCATCACCCAGGCCGACGTGCTGGCCTTCACCAAGCAGGTGATGTCCGGCGCGCTGCAGACCAAGGCCCAGGGCGCGGTCGCGCCCAAGGCCCAGGCTGCCGGCGGCGGCGCGGGTCTGGACCTGCTGCCCTGGCCCAAGGTCGACTTCGCCAAGTTCGGCCCGGTGGAACGCAAGGAGCTGTCGCGCATCAAGAAGATCAGCGGCGCCAACCTGCACCGCAACTGGGTCATGATTCCGCACGTCACCAACAATGACGAAGCCGACATCACCGAACTCGAAGCCTTCCGCGTGTCGACCAACAAGGAAAACGAGAAGAGCGGCGTCAAGGTGACGATGCTGGCTTTCGTGATCAAGGCCGTGGTCGCGGCGCTGAAGAAGTTCCCCGAGTTCAACGCCAGCCTCGACGGCGACACGCTGGTCTACAAGCAGTACTTCAACATCGGCTTTGCGGCGGACACGCCCAACGGCCTGGTGGTGCCCGTGCTCAAGGATGCCGACAAGAAGGGCATCATGCAGATCAGCCAGGAAATGGGCGAGCTCGCCAAGAAGGCGCGCGACGGCAAGCTCGGCGGCGCCGACATGCAGGGCGGCTGCTTCTCGATCTCGTCGCTGGGCGGCATAGGCGGCACGCACTTCACGCCCATCGTGAATGCGCCCGAAGTGGCGATCCTGGGCCTGTCCAAGGGCCAGATGAAGCCGGTGTGGGACGGCAAGCAGTTCGTTCCTCGCCTGCAGCTGCCGCTGTCGCTGTCGTACGACCACCGCGTCATCGACGGCGCGCTGGCCGCGCGCTTCAATGCCTATCTGGGCCAGTTGCTGGCGGACTATCGCCGCATCGTGCTGTAAGGAGTCATGCAGATGGCCATCATTGATATCAAGGTCCCTGACATCGGCGACTTCGACACCGTCGGCGTGATCGAGCTGCTGGTGCAGCCCGGCGACAAGGTTGCCGTGGACCAGAGCCTGATCACCGTCGAATCCGACAAGGCGTCGATGGAGATTCCCTCGTCGCATGCCGGCATCGTCAAGGAACTGCGCGTGAAGATCGGCGACCAGGTCGCCCAGGGCAGCGTGGTGCTGACGCTGGAAGCCGAAGCCGAAGCAGGTGCTTCGGCGCCGGCCCCGGCACCCGCACCCGCGCCTGTCGCTGCGGCGCCTGCACCTGCGCCCGCGGTGGCGCTGCCCACGGCGGCTGCCGGCGCAGCGCCGGCCGTGGCCGCGCCCGTGCCCCAGCAATATGCGGGCGCTGCGGCCGACCTCGAGTGCGACGTGGTCGTGCTCGGCGGCGGCCCCGGCGGCTATTCGGCAGCGTTCCGCGCGGCCGATCTGGGCCTCAAGGTGGTGCTGGTCGAGCGCTACGCGACGCTGGGCGGCGTGTGCCTGAACGTGGGTTGCATCCCGTCGAAGGCGCTGCTGCATGTCGCGGCGGTGATCGACGAGGTCAAGCACCTGTCGGCCGTGGGCGTGGAATTCGGTGCGCCCCAGGTCAACATCGACACGCTGCGCGGCCACAAGGAAAAGGTCATAGGCAAGCTGACCGGCGGTCTGGCGCAGATGGCGAAGATGCGCAAGGTCACGGTGCTGCGCGGCTACGGCCAGTTCGTCGGCAGCCACCACCTGTCGGTCGAAGCCACGCAAGGTGAAGGCACCGAGCGCAGCGGCACGACCCAGGTCGTGCAGTTCAAGAACGCCATCATTGCCGCGGGCTCGCAGGCCGTGCGCCTGCCGTTCATGCCCGAAGATCCGCGCGTGGTCGATTCCACGGGCGCGCTCGAACTCAAGGAAGTTCCCAAGCGCATGCTGATCCTGGGCGGCGGCATCATCGGCCTCGAAATGGGCACGGTGTATTCCACGCTGGGCGCGCGCCTGGATGTGGTCGAGATGATGGACGGCCTGATGCAGGGCGCGGACCGCGATCTGGTCAAGATCTGGCAGAAGATGAACGCGCCGCGTTTCGACAACATCATGCTCAAGACCAAGACCGTGGGTGCCGAGGCCACGCCCGAAGGCATCAAGGTCACGTTCGCGGCCGCCGAAGAGGGCGGCACGGCGCCCGAGCCGCAGACCTACGATCTGGTGCTGCAGGCCGTGGGCCGCACGCCCAACGGCAAGAAGCTCGCGGCCGAAGCCGCAGGCGTGTCGGTGACCGATCGCGGCTTCATTCCGGTCGACATCCAGATGCGCACCAGCGCGCCGCATATCTTTGCGATCGGCGACATCGTGGGCCAGCCCATGCTGGCGCACAAGGCGGTGCACGAGGCGCATGTGGCGGCCGAAGTGATCGCCGGCGAACTGCAGGGCAACAAGGAACTGGCCGCGGCCGCGTTCAATGCCCGCGTGATCCCCAGCGTCGCCTATACCGACCCCGAAGTCGCATGGGTGGGCCTGACCGAAGACCAGGCCAAGGCGCAGGGCATCAAGGTCAAGAAGGGCCTGTTCCCCTGGGCGGCCTCGGGCCGGGCGATTGCCAACGGCCGCGACGAAGGCGTGACCAAGCTGCTGTTCGACGATTCGCCCGAGGCCCATGGCCACGGCCGGATTCTTGGCGGCGGCATGGTCGGCACGCATGCAGGTGACATGATCGGTGAAATCGCCCTGGCGATTGAAATGGGTGCCGATGCCGTCGATATCGGCAAGACCATCCATCCGCATCCGACGCTGGGCGAGTCCATCGGCATGGCCGCGGAAGTCGCGCACGGCAGTTGCACGGACGTGCCTCCAGTGCGCAAGTAATTCGCGCGTCCGCGCGGGCCAGCAGGCCGCACATGCTCTTGCGGGCATGTGCGGCTTTTTTGCATGCCGCGGCGTCAGGTCAGGCTTGGCGCCCCATCGGGAATGATTTCATCGCGCACGCATTCCCGAATGGAATCGGGCACGGTCGCTTCGGACGCGATCACGGTCTGCGGGCCGCAATCGCTTTGTCTGGTGAGGTGGTAGCGAAAGCCGTCGCGCACCCAGGCAGGTGCATCGGCGGGCTCCACAAAGAGACTGCGCAAGGTGCTCTGGTCTGTCGGACTCAGATCCTTGGCCAGGATATGGCCGCGGCTGCGAATGCGCGATCCAGGCATGCCGTAGCCTGCAAGGCCGCCAAGCCGCTCGACATCGATGCGCCCCCAGCCCGCGACGGGGCTGGACATCAGCAGTTCGGCGCGCATGTCACAGCCCCACTTTCTTCCAGCCGGCATTGATGCCGACGTCGACGGCCGACTCCCTGCCGAACAGTTCGGCTGCGGCCTGCCGGGTCTGGTCCGCGAATTCCGCCATGGTCATGCGCGGGCGCTGGCCTGCATTGGAGATCACGTGGTACCAGGCCTTTCCGACGGTGTTCCAGCTCTTGCCGCCCACCTGCCGGCACGCGGTGCTGAACGCGAGGTTGGGCGGGCCGCTGCTGAAGTGTGGATCCATGCCGGGCTTGATTTCCGAGTAGTGCACGGGCTGGGGCGCCAGGCAATGCTTGCCGCCGGGATCGGACAGGTCGCGCAGGCAGGTGAAGCCGCGATTGAGCGATGTCTTGCCGAGAATGTCATTGCCTATGAGCCAGTCGGCGCTCGCTGCATCCTGGTTGAGCCGCCATTGGCGGAACATCGAGCCGAAGCAGTCGGAAATGCTTTCGTTGAGGCCGCCGGGCTCGTCGTCGTAGTCGAGCTGCAGCGTGTACTGGGTCAGGCCGTGAGTGAGTTCATGGCCTATCACATCAATACCCAGCGTGAAATCGGTGAACAGTTCGCCATCACCGTCGCCGTAGATCATCTGCAGTCCGTTCCACATGGCATTGTTGTATTTCTTGCCATAGTGCACCGAGGACATCAGCGTCATTCCGGCGTTGTCCGCGGAGTTGCGCTTGAAGACCTGGCGCAGGAAGGTCGCGAGGTAGTCGGTTTCCGTGTAGGTGCGACTGACCGTGGGATCCTCGGACCTGGCCGGTTCCCTGACCTGTGAGCCCGGCAGGCTCAATGTCTGCTTGCAATCGAACAAGGTGACTTCGGGATTTTCGGTCAGCGTCGTGAGCGTGTGGGTTTCAAGCAAAAACCCGGCGAGCTTCTTGTTCTGCAGCCTTATGTCACGGAAATGCGTGCTCAGCCGCGCCGAGTACTCCGCATTCTTGCAAAGCTCCTCGGACAGCTGGGGATCACAGGCCCAGCGCTTGAGCACCTCGTCCGGAACGATCTGGCATTGGCATCGGTACATTTTGAACCCTCCCGGTCAAGCAGTGGAAGGGGCATACGCCGCAAGCCTCGAGCCCATCGGGCTGGGGCGGTGGCGGAGTGTCCCTCTCCGTTCGGCAGGAGCGCGGACTGCGTTCCAGCGGCCGTGAATTGATGGTAAATCCGGGGTGGAAGAGGGCATCCAGAGGCCCTACTTGCGCGGATGATTCCGCGCGGGTCAGCAGGGCTGCAGCAGGTGCTCGTTGAGGTAATGCCACTGCGCGGGCGTGACTTCACTGATCGACAGGCGATTGCCTTTTTGCAACACCGTCATGTCGGCGAGCGCGGGGTGGGAGCGCAGTTCGGCAATCCCCACCGGCCGGGTCTTGTGCAGCGCCTTGACATCGACCAGCAGCCAGCGCGGCTTGTCGGGGCTGGAGCGCGGATCATGATAAGGGCTTGCGGGGTCGAACTGCGTGGGATCCACGCGCGCTTCGCTGGCAATGCAGGCCAGCCCGTAGATGCCGGGCTCGGCGCAACTGGAGTGCCAATAGAGCACGCCGTCGCCGACCTGCATCTGGTCGCGCATGAAGTTGCGCGCCTGGTAATTGCGCACGCCGCTCCATGCCAGCGTGGCATGGGGCGCGGCCAGCGCGTGGTCTATGGATTCGGTTTCGGGCTCATTTTTCATGAGCCAGAAGCGACGCGGGGTAGAGGGGGTGGAAGATGCAGCAGGCATGGCTGCATTGTGGCAAAGCCCGCGCTGGCTTGCCGGTTCAGTGACGCGCGGCGTTGCGCGCTGCGCGCTGGCGCAGTGCGTCGGCGTGCGCCGTGCTGCCCACGGGCAGGTCGACGTCGGAGCTTTGCGCCACGCGGATGCAGTCGCGGATATGCTGCTCGCCGAGAAAGCGCAGCGCGGCATAGCCCAGGGCGGCGGCGGTCGCCGTACCCAGAATCGGCACGAACTTGCTGACCTGTTTGGCGGCCATGCGCGTGGCGACTTTCTGCACCAGCCGGATGAGCATTTCGCGCGTGACGAGTTTGCCGATCAGCACCGAACCGACGATGGCCACGGCTTTCTGAATGCCTTCGCGCCGCGAGGGCTCGAGCGCGTCGAGCTGCTCCACGCTCAGGCCGAACTCCTTGCTGATGCGCGGCACCAGGCGCGATAGCAGCGCGGCATCCACCGCCCAGTCCAGACCGGGAATGGGCACGGCGCTGACGAATGCGCCCGCAAGCGCACGCCTGTGCAGCAGCTTGCGCGAGCGCTGCGCGGCGGCATCGATCTGCGCCTGCCGGGCGGGCGCCGCAGCGCCTTCGGTTCCGGTGGCCTGGCTCATCGGTCGGCGGTCTTGCCGCGCACGAACTGGTAGATCACCAGCAGCACGATCGCACCCACGATGGAAGCGATCCAGCCCGCGGCATCGCCTTGCTGGTACCAGCCCATGGCCACGCCGATATAGCTGGCCAGAAAGGCGCCGGCAATGCCCAGCAAGATGGTCATGATCCAGCCCAGACTGTCGTCGCCGGGTTTGACGGCGCGTGCAATGAGGCCCACGATCAGACCGACGATCAAGGTTCCGAGAAGAGAGAACATAAGGTGGGCTCCTTGAGTGTGAGGGATTCGACACCTGACTCTAGTGCCCAGCCCATGGCAAGCCATGTCGGACAGGGGCTTAACCTGTCGCTCAGCCTGCCTGCCAGCGACGAATCATCGGCTCAGCGCGTCATGGCGAGCGGATCGCCTGCGAGCTCGGCGGTTTCGACGCGGCGCGCGCCATCGAAGCGGTGCGACCAATATGGCGTCTGCATGCTTTCGACGCGCACTGTTGCTCCCGAGCGCGGCGAATGAATGAACTTGCCTTCGCCCACATAGATGCCGACATGGCTGAACGTGCGGCGCATGGTGTTGAAGAACACCAGGTCGCCAGGGCGCAACTCGTTCTTGTCGATCTTCTGCGTGACATTTGCCTGCTCGTCGGCGCGGCGCGGCAGCACCAGGCCCACGGTCTGCGAGTAGATGGCACGCACGAAACCGCTGCAGTCGAAGCCCGTGGTGGCATTGTTGCCGCCGCGGCGATAGGGTACGCCCAGGAAGCCCATGGCCGTGCCGACCAGTTCGGACGTGCGCGCTGCCACGTTTTGGCCGGCTTCATGCAATTGCGTATTGATTTGGGAGATGAGGCCCTTGCTGACCAGCAAGCGCTGCATGTCGTCGTCGGCGGAGCGACTGTCAGGCGCGGCATGGGCGCTGACACAGGTAAAAAGAAGAGCACACAACCATCTGGACATGGAGACAAAGGGTAACATGGAAAGCTTGGGCGACATACCCTGAAATGGGGATTTACAGTTTTTTTCCGGATTGGATCGCATTTGCATGGGCGGCCCGCCGCTCTGGCTCAGAGGGAGCCCATCAGGCCCCAGGGACGGGCCCGGGCTGCGACAATGCAGCCATTGCGGACCGAAAAAGAAAGATTTCCATGTTGCTTGACTCGTTTGAATCCCAGCTGGTACTGGTGGACTACCAGGAACGCCTGATGCCGGCCATTTTTGAAGGCCAGGCCGTGCTGGCCAATGCCCGCCTGCTGGCCCAGGTCGCCCGGCTGCTCGAAGTGCCTGTCTGGGGCACGGAGCAAAATCCTTCCAAGCTGGGCGCCAACGACGCGCAGCTGCGTGCGCTGTGCCAGCGCACCCTGGCCAAGATGCAGTTCAGCGGCGTTGAGGAAGGCCTGGGCGAATGGCTGCGTCCGCCTGCACGTCCCCAGGGCGGCAATGCACGCAGCCTGCCCAAGCACCTGCAAAAGCCCCAGACCCAGGAAGCCGAGCGCGGCACCATCGTGCTCGCGGGCTGCGAAGCCCATGTGTGCCTGCTGCAGACCGCGCTCGATCTGGTCGAGGAAGAGTTCGACGTCTGGGTCGTGACCGATGCCTGCAGCTCGCGCACCGAGCGCAACCGTGACGCGGCCTTCGACCGGCTCGCCGGTGCGGGTGTTGAATTGGTGACCACCGAAATGGTGGCGTTCGAGTGGCTGGGCAGTTGCGAGCATCCGGCATTCAAGGATGTGCTGGCGCTGATCAAGTAAGCCGGCATGCGCCTGCGCGCCGCCGCGCGGGCGCCACCAGGCCGGCCTACAATGGCCGCCTCTGTTTCGCTGGCGCCGCCCATGGCGCCGGTGTTCACCCTCTACTAGAGTCATTCCGTGCAGCTGACACCTTCCATTTTCAAAGCCTATGACATCCGCGGCGTCGTGCCGACGACCCTGAACGAAGCCGTGGTGCGCGGTGCAGGCCTGGCTTTCGGTCAGGCCGCGCGCGCCGAAGGGCAGACCACCGTGGCCGTGGGCCGTGATGGCCGCTTGTCGGGTCCGGCGCTGTCGGCGGCCTTGATCGATGGCCTGGTGGCCGCGGGCATCGAAGTGATCGATATCGGTGTCGCGACCACGCCCATGCTGTATTTCGCGGCCGCGACGCTGTGCCAAAGCGGCATCCAGGTCACGGGCAGCCACAATCCCAAGGACTACAACGGCCTGAAGATGGTGCTCAACGGCCGTGCAATTTACGGTGAAGAGATCCAGGCGTTGCGCCGCACCATGGAAGAAGAGAGCTGGCAGCTGCTGCCCGGCGGCTCGGTGCGCCATGCCGACGTGCTGGCCGATTACACCGCGCGCATCGTCGGCGATGTGAAGCTCGCGCGGCCCATGAAGATCGTCGTCGATTGCGGCAACGGCGTGGCCGGCGCCTCGGCTCCGGGCATCTTCCGCGCGCTGGGCTGCGAAGTGATCGAGCTGTTTTCCGAAGTCGACGGCAACTTCCCCAACCACCATCCCGACCCGAGCAAGCCCGAGAATCTGCGCGATCTGATCGCCGCGCTTGCGCACAGCGATGCCGAGCTGGGCCTGGCGTTCGACGGCGATGGCGACCGCCTGGGCATCGTGACCAAGGACGGCAGCAATATCTTTCCCGATCGGCAGATGATGCTGTTCGCCGCCGACGTGCTGTCGCGCGTGCCCGGCGGCCACATCGTGTTCGACGTCAAATGCAGCCAGCGGCTCGCGCCCGCGATCCGCCAAGCCGGCGGCGAGCCGGTGATGTTCAGGACCGGACACTCGCTGATCAAGGCGCGCATGAAGGAGCTCGATTCGCCGCTGGGCGGCGAGATGAGCGGCCATATCTTCTTCAAGGAGCGCTGGTTCGGTTTCGACGACGGCACCTATGCGGGCTGCCGCCTGCTGGAAATCGTCAGCCGCAGCGCCGATCCGAGCGCGCAGCTGTTGGCCCTGCCCACCAGCCATTCGACGCCCGAGCTGAATGTGGCCTGCGCCGAAGGCGAGCCGCACCGCCTCACGGCCGAACTGCAGGCGCTCGCGGCCAGCAGCTTTGCGGCCCCGGCCCAGCTCAACACCATCGACGGACTGCGCGTCGACTGGCCCGACGGCTTCGGCCTGATCCGCGCGAGCAACACCACGCCGGTGCTGGTGCTGCGTTTCGAAGGCCATACGCCCGAAGCACTGCACCGCATCGAGGCCGAGATGCTGGCGCTGCTCGAGCGCGTCAAGCCCGGCGCGCAAGTCGGCAGCGCCGCGCATTAAATGAACTGGGCACTGGCGCTGTATTCGGCGCTGACCTGGGTCGCGCAGCCGCTGCTGCGGCGCAAGCTGCGCCAGCGCGCGCGCGCCGAGCCGGGCTACGCTTTCAAGGTCGGGGAGCGCTTTGGCCATTACGAGCCAGAGAGTCTGGGGCGTGACGGCGCGGGCCGCTGGATCTGGGTGCATGCGGTGTCGCTGGGCGAGACGCGCGCCGCGGCGATACTGATCACCGCGCTGCGCGCGCAATTGCCCGACATGCGGCTGCTGCTCACGCATGGCACGGCCACGGGCCGCGCCGAAGGCCAGAAGCTGCTGCGCAGCGGCGACCTGCAGGTCTGGCAGCCCTGGGATACGCGCGCCGCCGTCGAGCGCTTCGTCGCGCAATTTCGGCCCGCCGTCGGCGTGCTGATGGAAACCGAAGTCTGGCCCAATCTTGCTGCGATCTGCCGCGCGCGCGGCGTGCCGCTGGCGCTGGCCAATGCGCGGCTCAACAGCAAGTCGCTGGACAAGGCCTTGAAGCTGTCGGCGCTGTCCATGCCCGCCTACCAGGCGCTGGCCGCGGTCTGGGCCCAGACCCAGGCCGATGCCCAGCGGCTGCGCGCGCTCGCGGCGCCGGTGCACGGCGTGCTGGGCAATCTCAAGTTCGACGTGCTGCCCGATGCGGGCCTGCTCGCGCAGGGCGCGCAATGGCGCCACCGTTCGGCGCGTCCCGTGGTGATGCTGGCCAGCAGCCGCGAAGGCGAGGAGGAGCTGTTCATCGCCGCCTTGCGCCGACTCGGCGCGCAGGCGCTCAAAGTGCAATGGCTGGTCGTGCCGCGCCATCCGCAGCGTTTCGAGTCCGTCGCGCTGGCGCTGCAGGCCGCGGGTCTGCGGGTTTCGCGGCGCAGCGAATGGCTGGGCGCGCCGCCGCGCGCGCTGGCCCAGGCAGGCGAGGAATGCCTGTGGCTGGGCGATTCGCTGGGCGAGATGCCTCTTTATTACGGCATGGCCGATGCCGCGCTGCTCGGCGGCAGCTTTGCGCCGCTGGGCGGCCAGAATCTGATCGAGGCCGCGGCCTGTGGCTGCCCTATGCTGGTCGGGCCCTCGACGTTCAACTTCGCCGAAGCGGCCGAACTCGCCTGCGCGGCGGGCGCGGCGCGGCGGGTGGCGGATCTCGACGCGGGTGTGCAGGCTGCGCTGGTGCTGGTGCACGATGTGCCCGCGCGCACCGCAGCCGTCGCGCATTGCCTGGAGTTTGCCCAGGCCCACCGCGGCGCGGCGCAGGCGACGGCGATGGCCATAGAGCAGCTGCTGCACAGCGGCCCCATCAATCGCCGCTGAGCGGCGGTGTGCGTATCAACGCGTCGCGGCGGCGTCGGTGCTCAGCAGGGCATTGACGGCGCGCAGGTCGTCGCTGCTGAGCGTGCCCGCGGCCTGGCGCAGCTTGAGCTGGCCCAGGATCAGGTTGTAGCGCGCCAGCGCCAGATCGCGCTTGGTCTGGTAGAGCTGGCTTTGCGCATTGAGCACGTCGATGTTGATGCGCACGCCCACTTCGTAGCCCAGCCGGTTGGCGTCCAGCGCGCTCTGGCTCGAGGCCTCGGCGGCTTCGAGCGCGCGGATCTGGCCCTGGCCCGATTGCACGCCATAGAACGCGGCGCGCGTGGACTGCGCCACGCTGCGGCGCGCGTTGTCGAGATCGGCTTCGGCCTTGCGTTCCAGCGACAGCGTTTCCTTGACGCGGTTCTGCACGGAAAAGCCCGCGAACAGCGGCATGTTGAGCTGCACACCCACGCTCGCGACATTGGTGCGAAAGCCGTTGTTGGGCGCGGTGACCGTGCCTTGCGGGTTGTTGTTGACGCTGTAGCCGGCCTGCAGGTCGACCGTGGGCAGGTGGCCGGTTTCGGCCTTGCGCGTTTCGAGCCGCGCGACATCGAGCGCGAGCTGGGCCTGGCGCAGTTGCGGCTGCATGCCCTGCGACACATCGACCCAGGCCTGGGGATCGGCGGGCGACAGCGGCGGCAGCACCACGGGCTGGGCCAGCGGCAGCGGCTGCACGCCGGGCGTGCCCACGAGCTGCTCGAGCGCCAGGCGCTTGACGCGCAGATCGTTGTCGGCCGCGATTTCCTGGGCGACGATCAGGTCGTAGCGTGCCTGCGCTTCGCGTGCATCGGTGATGGTCGCATTGCCTACGTCGAAATTGCGCTGGGCGAACGCGCGCTGCTCGGACACCGCTTCCTTTTGCGCCTGCACGAAGCGCAGCGCGTCTTGGGCGCCGAGCACATCGAAATAGGCCTGGCTGGTGCGCACGATCAGGTCCTGCTCGGCCGCGTCGCGCTGTGCCAGCGCGATTTCGAAGCTGCGCTGGCCCTGGGTGAAGGCAATGCGGTTGGCGGGCCGGTACAGCGGCTGAGAAGCGCTCAGCGTCGCAGTCTGGGTGCTCGCGTTGAGCGTGAAGTCGGGTCGGCTGATTTCGGTGCGCGCGCGGCTCGCGCCCGCCTGCAGGCCGACCGAAGGCAGCAGGCCGGCGCGCGCCTGTTCCGAGCGGCTGTAGGCCGCATCGGTTTCGGCCTGGCGCGCCTGCCATACGGCGTCGAAGCCGCGCGCGCGTTCGGCGAGCTCGACCAGGCTTTGCGACTGCGCCAGCGGCGCGAAAGCGAGGATGGCCAAGAGAGTGCTGGCATTGCGCCAGGGGGTGGGCGAGAACCGCAGCGTGCGGGCCAGGGGCATGGTGTTCCTTGCTAAGAGAAGGCTGCCGCGCCGCGCGTGCGAGGGCACGGACAGACACGGAGAAAAGACCCCGGCGCCATCGCCTGGGTCTCAGTACAGGGGAACCGCCTGGTCGCGCTCGCGCGACCAGGCATCGATTCCGCCGGTAATGTTGGTGACCTGCTCGAACCCCTGGTTGAGCAGGAACATGCCCACATGCATGCTGCGCATGCCGTGGTGGCACAGGCAGGCAATGGGGCGCTCCGGGTCCAGCTCCTGCTGGCGCGCGGGAATGTCCTGCATGGGAATGTTCACCAGTTCAAAGCCTTGCGGCGTGACGCTGGCGGTCGCGCATTCCCAGGGCTCGCGCACGTCGAGCACCAGCGGCGTCAGGCCCTGGGCCTGGACCTGTTGCAGCCATTGGTCGAATTGCGCGGGGCGGACTTGGGCAAGCATCTGCGGCTCCGGGGGCTCAGAACTTGAACGGCGAAGGCTCGGCGAAACCGACCAGACGCGGCGCGTAGGTGTCCCAGGGCGAGGTGGTCTCGAAGCTGTTGCCCGTGCGGGTGACAAACGTGGCGCGCATCACGGGTTCGTGGCCGACGATAGCGCCCAGACGGCCGCCTTCGGTCAGGTGCTGCAGCAGCGCGGGTGGCACCTGTGCGACCGAGCCGCTGAGCACGATCACATCGAACGGGCCTTCGGGCAGCGGGTCGCTGGCGCCGTCGGCCAGACGCACGGTGGCATTGGTCACGCCCGCGCCAGCCAGGTTTTCACGCGCCAGTTCGGCGAGTTCGGGCACGATTTCCAGGCTCAGCACTTCGCGTGCCTGGTGGGCCAGCAAGGCCGCCATGTAGCCCGAACCGGCGCCGATTTCGAGCACCTTGTCGGTGGGCTGGATGCGCAGGTCCTGCAGCATGCGGGCTTCGACGCGCGGCGCAAGCATGTTCCAGCCCTTCTGGGTCGCTTCCTCGGGCGTGCCGTGCAGCGGAATCTCGATGTCCATGAAGGCCAGGCCCTGGTGCTCGGGGGCGACGAATTGTTCGCGCGGCACCTCGTTGAGCGTATCCAGCACGTCCTGCTCCAGCACGTTCCAGGGGCGGATTTGCTGCTGGATCATGTTGAAGCGCGCCTGCTCGACTGGGTCGTTGGCGTTGGCTGAGGTGTTCAAGGGCATGTTCATGGGGTTACTCCGGGGAAAGGCTGATCACGACAAACCTTTGATTCTACGAGGGAGTGGGTACATGTTTCACCGAGGGTCTGCTTTGTGGCGTGTTCGACCCGAAAGGCGCCGCGCCCAGTTGGCGAGATCGTCCATGTAGCAGTACATCACCGGCACCACCACCAGCGTCAACAGCGAGGAGGTGATCACCCCGCCAATGACCGCCTGGCCCATGGGCGCGCGCTGCTCCGAGCCTTCGCTGACCGCCAGGGCCAGCGGCAGCATGCCGAAGATCATGGCCAGCGTGGTCATCAGAATGGGGCGCAGCCGCACGCGCGCCGCCAGCAGCAGCGCCGGCTCGCGCGCCAGCCCCGGCGTGACCGCGCCGGTCGCGGGGTCGGTCTGGTCCTGGCGCGCGCGGATGGCGAAATCGACCAGCAGGATGGCGTTCTTCGTCACCAGGCCCATCAGCATGATCACGCCTATCATCGAGAACATCGACAGCGCCGAGCCGAACATCAGCAAGGCCAGCACCACGCCGATCAGCGTGAGGGGCAGGGCGGTCATCAGCGCCATCGGCTGCAGAAAGCTCTTGAACTGGCTGGCAAGAATCATGTAGATGAAGACGATGGCCAGGGCCAGGGCCGACAGCGCGTAGCCGAACGATTCGTCCATGTCCTTGGTCGAGCCATTGAACTGCCAGCTGTAGCCCGGGGCCAGCGTCAGGCCCTTGAGCGCGCTGCGGATGTCGGCCGAGACTTCGCCGACCGAGCGAAACGACACGTTGGCAGTGATGGACACTTCGCGCGTCAGCGCGCGCCGGTTGATCTGGCTGGGGCCGGCCGAGGCGCGGATGTCCGCCACCTGGTCCAGCCGTATGCTGCGCCGCGTGCCGTCCTGGGCCGTGACCAGCAGCGGCAGCCGGCCCAGCTGCAGCGGCGACAGCCGGTCTTCGGGCGCGAGGCGCAATTGCACATCGTAGGTTTCGTCGTTGCTCGCGCGCCAGTTGCCCACGTCCTGGCCTGCAAGCAGCGTGCGCAGCGCGCTTGCCACGGCACCGGTCGACAGCCCCAGGTCGGATGCGGCCTCGCGCTTGATCGCCAGCGTCACGCGCGGCGTGTCGCTTTCGAGACTGGAGTCGACATCGACCAGGCCAGGGATGTCGCGTATCAACGCCAGCGCCTGCTGGTTGAGCCGGCCCAGTTCGGCCAGGTCCTGGCCCTGCAGCGAGAACGCGATCTGTTTTTGCCCGCCCACCGGATCGAGCAGGCCCACCTGGGTCACGGTGATGCCCGCGATCTGGCGCAATTGCGTGCGCAGCTCGGTCGCCAGCGCCTCGGCGCTGCGCGCGCGCTGGTGGCGGTCCGTGAGGCGCACATAGATGCTCGCATGGGTCTTGCCGCGCGCCGCTCCGGTGTTGATGGTGGCGAGCGTGTAACGCACTTCGGGCATGGCGCGCAGCAGCGCCTCGACCTGCCTGGCCTTGGCTTCGGTGGTCTCTATCGAGCTGCCCTGGGGCGTGTGGAACTGCACCGTGGTTTCGGAGAAATCGGCCTTGGGCACGAACTCCGTGCCCAGCAGCGGCACCATCATCACGCTGAGCGCGAAGATCGCCAGCGCCGACAGCGCAGTCGCGAGCCGGTGTCCCAGCGCCCAGCGCAGGATCTGCTGGTAGACGCCGGCCAGCTGCTCGGTCATGCGCTCGAACCAGCCGGTCACGCGGCCTATGCTGCGGTCGTACAAGCTCCTGCGCTGGCCGGACCCGGACGGCGCGTGGACGCTGGGGTCGTGCCAGACGCTGGACATCATGGGGTCCAGCGTGAAGCTCACGAACATCGAAATCAGCACCGCGACGACGATGGTCAGCCCGAACTCGTGGAAGAACTTGCCGATGATGCCCTGCATGAAGCCTATGGGCAGGAACACCGCGACGATGGACAGCGTGGTTGCAAGCACGGCCAGGCCGATCTCCTGCGTGCCGTCGAGCGCCGCCGCATAGGGCGTCTTGCCCATCTGCAGGTGGCGCACGATGTTCTCGCGCACCACGATGGCGTCGTCGATCAGCAGCCCCACGCACAGCGACAGCGCCATCAGCGTCACCATGTTGATCGAAAAGCCCAGCCAGTGCATGAACAGGAAGGTGCCTATCAGCGCGATCGGCAGCGTGAGCCCGGTGATGACCGTGGAGCGCCAGGAGTTGAGGAACAGAAACACGATCAGCACCGTGAGCGCCGCGCCTTCGATCAGCGTCTGGCGGACGTTGTCCACGGCCACGCGTATGGGCCGCGCCATGTCGCCTATGGCTTCGAGGCGCACGCCCGCAGGCAGCTCGGCCTGCATCGCGGCCACGGCGCGGCGCAGGCCGTCGACGACTTCTATGGTGTTGTCGCCCTGGGCCTTTTGCACCGACAGCAGCAGGCTGCGCTGGCCGTTGTACAGCGCCAGGCTCTCGATTTCCTGCGCGCCGTCGAGCACGCGCGCGAGCTGGCCCAGCCGCACCGCGCTGCCCTGGCGGCGCGCGACGATGATGTCGGCGAAGTCTTCGGGGCGCTGCATGCGCGCGTCGATCTGCACCATGCGCTCCTGCGCCAGCGAGCGCACGGCGCCCAGCGGCAGATCCTGGTTTTCGCTGCGCACCGCCTGCGCGACCTGGTCGACGCTGATGCCGAAAGCCTCCAGCGCCTGGGGATCGAGATAGAGATTGATTTCGCGCGGCGTCGCACCGACCAGATTGACGGCCCCCACGCCGCGCACGTTCTCCAGCCGTTTCTTGAGCACCTGCTCGGCCCAGCTCGTGAGCTCGACCGGCGACAGCGGCGGGTCGCGGCCCTCGCCCGTGGGCAGCACGGCCAGCGACCAGACCGCGGCATCGGCGGGATCGAAGCGCTGCACACGCGGCTCCTCGACTTCGTCGCGCAGCAAGGGGCGCACCGCGGCGACCTTCTCGCGCACATCCTCGGCGGCCCGGCGGCCGTCGATCTGCAGCTGGAATTCGATGATCACCACGCTGGTGCCCGCGTAGCTGCGCGAAGTCAGTGCATTGATGCCGGCCACCGAGTTCACGCCTTCCTCGATCTTGCGCGTGACTTCGCTTTCGACGATCTCGGGCGCGGCGCCCGGGTAGGCGACGGTCACCACCACCACCGGGAAGTCGATGTTGGGAAACTGGTCGACCTTGAGCCGCTGGTAGGAAAACACGCCCAGCACCAGCAGCGCGAGCATCACCATGGTCGCGAACACCGGGTTGTGCAGACTGACGCGGGTGAACCACATGCGTGCGGGCTTTCAGCGGGCGCCGACGCTGGCCGAGATCTCGACGCGCGTGCCTTCGCGCAATGCCCCGGCACCGGCTGCCACGACCCGGCTGCCTTCGTCCACGCCCTCGATCGCGGCCCAGGCCTGGCCGTCGATCAAGGCCCGCGCGCCCACGCTCACCGGCCGGTGGGCAATGGTCAGCTGGCCATCGGTCGTCGTCTGCACCAGCTGCACATAGGGCTGGGGCTTGTCGGTCAGCACGGCGTCCAGCGGCAGCACCAGCGGCGCGGGCGACGCGCTGGTCTCCAGATCGATCTGGCCCTGCAGGAACATGCCGGGACGCAGCACCGGGGCCGTACCGCTGGCGGCGGCGGGCGGGCGCAGCTGCAGATAGACCGCCACGCTGCGCGTCGCGGCGTCGGCGCGGGGGCTCACACGCACCACGCGCGCCGTGAATTCCTGCGCGCTGCCGTCAAGCCGCAGCCTTGCCGTCTGGCCCACGCGCACCTGCAGCGCGTCGGCGGGCGGCAGCAGTGCCTGCAGCTGCAGCTCGCGCAGGTCAACGATTTCAAGCACCTTGGTCTCCACGGCCACGCGTTCGCCGTTGTTGACCAGGCGCTGCGCGACCTGGCCGGCGATCGGGCTGCGCAGCACGGTGTCGGCCACGGCCTTGCGCGCGACATCGGCCTGTGCCAGCGCCGACTGGTACTGCGCCTGCGCGGCCTGCAGATTGGCGTCGGAGGTGCGCAGCGCGGTCTGCGAAATGAAGCCCTGGGCCACCAGCGCCTCATTGTTGCTGTGCTGGCGCTGCTGTATGGACAGCTGGGCGCGCGCGGCCTCGGCTTCCTGCTGGGCCTGGCGCAGGCGCGCGCTGGCGTCGGCCGCATCGACGCGCGCCAGCACCTGGCCGGCCTGCACGCTGTCGCCTTCGCGCACGGCCAGGTCCTGCAGCGTTCCCGCGGCATAGGACTTGATGCTTGCCACCTGCAGCGCCTCGACCACGCCTGATACCTGTACGCCCAGCGGCAACGCGCGCCGCTGCACCGTGAGCACTTCGCCGGGCTGCAGGCGCAAAGGCATGGGCGCCGCGCTGGCCGCTTGCTGGCCGGCCTGCTGCTGGTGCTGGCGCTTGATGAGGGCGCGGCCCACGGCGAAGGCGATGGCCAGCGCCGCGGCGATCACCAGGAGCAGTATTTTGCGGCGCGTCATGGGGCTGGAGTGGTTCAGGGTCTGAGCGCGAGCCCGCGCACGAGGTTGTCTATCTGTGCCTCGAGATAGGCTTGCGGGCTGAACGGCATGACGGCGCAGCCGCTGCCCGCGCCCTGGTCCGCGGGCGCCGGCCCGCACCAGGCCATCGAGTTCTGCCAGAACATCAGGAACATCATGGGCGCGAGCACCAGATAGACGCCCGTGTCCAGGTCCAGCGGGCGGATTTCGCCGCGCGCGATGCCGCGCTCCAGAATGCGCCGCACCAGCGCATTGCCCGGCACCATCACTTCGCGCTGGTAGAAATGCGCGAGCGCGGGGAAGTTGCGCGCCTCGCTGCACATCAGCTTGGTGATGCCTGCAGCCTTGGTGCTGCCTATGCGCTCCCACCACACGGCGTAGCAGTGGCGCAGCAGGGCTTCGCTGTCGCCTTCGAAGACATCGAGTTCGAGCTGCCATTCGGCAAAGCGCCCGGCGATGTTCTCGCGCACCACGGCCTTGAACAGTTCTTCCTTGCTCGCGAAGTAGAGAAACAGCGTGCCCTTGGAGACGCCGGCGCGCGCTGCGACTTCCTCCACGCGCGTGGCGGCATAGCCTTTTTCGACGAACAGGTCGAGCGCCGCGGCCAGCAGTTCGCCGGGGCGGGCGTTCTTGCGGCGCGAGCGGCGCTGCGGCTCGGAGGCGTCGGCAGTCGGCATGGAAGGGGCGGAAGCGGAATGGGGCATGTTAATGACTAATGGGTTATTAATATAACCAGGGCGTTTGCGAGCGTCAATGCAAGGGCGCGTGATGCCGCATTGGCGTTCAATCGCGCAGCGGGTTGGAGGGCATCGCCGGTGGCGCAAAGAGGGCGGCTTCCACCCGATCCAGCAACCATGGCAAATCGGGGCCTTGCTCCATCTTCAGGGCCAGGGCGCTGCAGGCCCGGGCCACATCGGGTGATGAAAGCAGGCGCGCCAGTTGCCTTTGCATGCGGCGGGCAGACAAGCGCCTGGCCAGCAGCACTTCGGCAACACCCCATTGTCGGGCGCGAAGCCCATTGTCAAACTGGTCATAGGCAAACGGCACTATCAGTTGGGGGGTGCCCGACCGCAAGGCATCGGCCGTGGTGCCTATGCCGCCGTGATGCACCAGCGCCGCCGCGCGTGGCAAGAGCGCGCAGAAAGGTGCATGGGCCTGCCACAGTACATGGGGCGGCAATGCCGCAGGCAGTTGCGCCGCATGCGGTGTGACAAAGATCGCCCTGCGGCCCAGCCGCTGCAGCGCCTGCAAGGCCGCGGTGAAATACCGTGCGGCATGCTGGTGGCCGGTGCCGGGCGTAAAGACAATCGGTGCGTCGCCCGATGACAGAAACTGCTGCAGCTCGGACGACAGCGTCGCCGTGCACTGCGCGCCGGGTCCGACAAAATCGCCGTCTGAAAAAGAGGCCGGCCAATCGGGCGCGGTGGGCGCGTACCAGCTCGGAAACAGGCCCATAGAGACGCTTGGCGCCGCCAGCATGTGTTCGAAGAAATGCGCGACCGCAGGCAGGCCCGCTTGACCGCGCGCTGCATTGAGATGGGGCAATGTGACGGGATCGATCCAGCCCCGGTGGATCAGCTTCCACAGCGCCTGCCGCCATGGGATAGGCACCCAGGCGGGAACTCGCAACGAACCGGCGGTAAGCATGTCGTGGCTGCTGCACAAATTTGCCGGGGCGAGGTAGGCCGCGACAATCCGCAAGTCGGGGCGTACCGATCGGGCCAGCGCTGCCATGGGCACCAGAATCGGATGGGTCAACACCACGCAGGATTCATGCGCCGGCAATTGCGCAATGAACTCGCGCAAGGCGCCAAGGTGGGGCACGAGTCCGCGCCAGATCACGCCCCAGCCCTTGCGTTCGTCCCAGAGATCCGGGTTGCTCAGCAGTGCTTGCCACGCTTCATCGGTTCCGAACGTCAGGCAGGGAATTCCTGCGGCGGCGACCCGGGGCTCGTGGAAGCGGGGCACCAGCATGAGCACCTGGCGACCGCGTTGCAGCAGCCCCTGGCTCAATATGATGAACGGCAGAATGTCGCCCCCGGTTCCGCTGGTGGCGACGAGGATCAGCGGTTCTGCGCCAGCATGCGATCCACCGCCCGCTGGATCGGTCTGTGCAGTGCCTTGGACGTCGATCATTGCTTGCGCGCCTTCTTGTTGTGCTGCTCAGAAAATGTCCTGAATGAACTTGTTCAGCTCACTTTCTTCCAGCAACTCGATGGAGAAGCTGCCGAATTTTTTGGGCAGCCAGAGAATGCGTGTGCCGCTGGGGGACTCTAGGCTGGTCTTTGCCAAAGCGTTGCCGTTCTCGTCTTCGGGTTGCACGCCCTGGGCGACGAATGCATCGTAGGCGGCTTCTATGTTCGGCGTCGTATAGCAGTGGCGGTAGATCGTGCCTTCGCCGTGGCTGTCCAGCAGGTCCTTGAGGTTGCCTTGAAGGGGTTGGACCAGAATGAAGCGTTCTTGGCCAAACCGCACCATCGCATAGCGCACCCGCAGACCGCCACGATCCCAGGCCTGGATTCTGGAGATTTCGGCGCAAAAGAGGCGGGCGTAGTAGCGGCACGCCGCTTCAAGGTCGTTGACCAGCACGTCGATGTGACTGAACTTGAGATCCATGAGGGCTTTCAATCTAACGGTGTGGCATCCATATGATGAATTGTCATCTGGATCGAGCGTATGGGATTGCTGCGACGTACCCTAAACTCGGCCTGCCTTTCCATCCCATCTCAGGACCTATCCGCCATGGAAAAAACTCCTCAAAGTCAACAAGACAGCCAGCTGGAAACGATTTACCTCGCGGGCGGCTGCTTCTGGTG
>NZ_JAVWWA010000093.1:0-3547 GCF_036666375.1 Comamonas sp.
GGCGCGATCTGCACGCTGAGCCTGTCGTTCAACAACGACGGCCCGCTGGGCACCTACTTCCGCTACATCGGCGACACCGGCACCTATCTGGCGCGCTACGATGACCTGTTCAACGGCAAGGATGAAAAGATCGACGTGTCCCAGGTCGATGTGTCGATGAACGGCATCGAGCTGCAGGACCGCGAGTTCTTTGCCGCGATCCGCGAAGGCCGCGAACCCAATGCCAGCGTGGCCCAGGTGCTGCCTTGCTACCAGGTGCTGCATAAGCTTGAGCAGCAATTGAACTAAAGCTTCGGGCAAGCTTGCCTGACTTCGCAACCCCACGGCCAGCGCCTGCAGACAGCAGGCGCTGGCTTTGCCTTTTCAAGGATTGACCCATGCAGACACGCAAAATCGGCCCCTTCGACGTCACTTCCGTCGGTCTGGGCTGCATGAATCTGAGCCATGCCTACGGCACGCCGCCCAGCGCCGAGCAGGGCCGCGAGCTGCTCGCCCATGCGCTCGACCAGGGCGTGACGCTGTTCGACACCGCCGCCCTCTACGGTTTTGGCGCGAATGAAACCCTGGTCGGCCCGGTGCTGGCGCCGCACCGCGACCGCATCACGCTGTGCAGCAAGGGCGGCATGGCCGGGGTGGTGGGCGAGGACGGCGTGACGCGCCGCGTGATCGACGGCCGGCCGGCCACGCTGCGGCGCAATTGCGAGGACAGCCTGCGCCGCCTGGGCACCGATGTGATCGACCTCTATTACCTGCACCGCTGGGACAAGTCGGTGCCTATCGAGGAATCGGTGGGCGAGATGGGCCGGCTGCTGCAGGAGGGCAAGGTGCGCGCGCTGGGCCTGTCCGAAGTCTCGGCCGAGACGCTTGCGCGCGCCCACCGCGAGCACCCGATCACCGCGCTGCAAAGCGAGTACTCGCTGTGGTCGCGCAACGCCGAACTCGGCACGCTGCAGCGCTGCGCCGAGCTGGGCATTGCCTATGTGGCTTTCAGTCCGCTGGGCCGGGGCTTTCTGGGCGGCGATCTGCTCGATGCGGCGACGCTGGGCGAAAAGGACGTGCGCACGGCCATGCCGCGTTTCTCGGCGGAAAACTACCCGCGCAACCTGCGTCTGCTCGCGCCCATGCGCGAGATTGCCGAGCAGGCCGACTGCAGCCTGGCCGCGCTGGCGATTGCCTGGGTGCTGCACCAGGGCGAGCATGTGATCGCGCTGCCCGGCACCACGCAGCGCAAGCACCTCGATGAAGATCTGCATGGCGGCACGGTCAAGCTGTCTAGCGCCCAGCTCGAGCAGCTCGACGCGCTGTTCCAGCCATCGGCGATTGCCGGCAGCCGCTACGCGCCGCAGGGGCACCGCGAAGTCGATACCGAGGAATTCGTGCGCGCCGACTGAGCGCCTGGCGTGCAAGCCATGTAAAAAGCCGCTGCAGTTGCCTGCAGCGGCTTTCTTTTCCAGCACCCGGCAACACCGGGCGCCCGGATCACAGCTCCAGGTTCGCGCGCCGGATCACGTCCCCAAAGCGCTTGTTCTCTTCGACCATGAAGGTCTTGAATTCCTGCGGTGTCGGGAAGTAGTTCTCGTAGCCGAAGGTCTGGAACTTGGGCTGCACATCGGGCTCGGCCAGCGCCTTCATGGTGTCGCGGCGGATCTTGTCGACCACGGCCGCGGGCGTGCTCTTGGACACTGCAAACGCGTTCCAGCCGGTGACGATGGCATTGGCCGGGCCGCCCGATTCGGCGACCGTGGGAACGTCTTCGTAGCCCTTGAGGCGGTGGGGTGCGAGCACGGCCAGGAAGCGCAGCTTGCCCGAACGCGCGAGCGGACCCGCGGTGCCGGAAGATCCCAGCGCGAACGCGAGTTCGCCCGTGGCGACGCTGGTGTAGAGCTGGCTGGTTTCCTTGTAGATCACATGCTCCATCTTGGTGCCGGTCAGCGATTCGAGCAGCGCCGAGCCCAGGTGCACGGGATTGCCCACCGACCACGAGCCGTAGTTGAGCTTGCCGGGACGCGCCTTGGCATCGGCAATCAGGTCGGCGACGGTCTTGTAGGGGCTGTCGGTCGCGACGCAGACGAAGAAGAAGGTGCGAAACAGCGGCAGCACGACTTCGAAGTCCTTGTCGATGTTGTAGGGCAGCTTCTTGAACAGGTGGGGGTAGGCCGCGAGGTGGACGTTGTCCAGCTGGATGATGTCCGTGCCGTCGGTCGCGCCGCGCTTGAACGCATCGATGGCGATGAAACCGTTGCCGCCGGGGCGGTTCTCGACGATCACCGGCTGGTTCCAAAGTCGCGACAGCTTGTCTGCGACCAGGCGCGAGGTGCCGTCGGGGCCGCCGCCCACGGGAAACGGATTGATGATGCGCACCTGCTTGGTGGGCCAGTTGGTCGCGGTCTGGGCGCGTGCCGGGGCCATGGCGCCGAGCGCGAGCGCGCCCAACGCAAGGCCGGCGCTGCGGCGGTTCATTTGACGTGTGTCTATGGTCATTTTGTCTCCGTTATCGGCTGATCGCGTTTTTTAGCGCGTTCGCTCTTGTGCAGGCTAGGGGCGAACGCAGCTTATTCTGCATTGTGGCAGGCCGGCCGGTATCACCTAGACGCCCGCCTCTCTACCAGCTATAGCAAAATGGCATGGTTACAGTTTGAGTGCGCCATGAATCTTCAGCAGATAGAAACTTTTGTCCAGGTGGCCGAGACCGGCAGCTTCAGCAAGGCCGCGCTCTTGCTCGATATTGCGCAGCCGGCGCTCAGCCGCCAGGTGCGCACCCTGGAAATCGAGCTGCGCGAGACCTTGCTGATACGCACCGGCCGCGGCGTGACGCTTACCGACGCGGGCCGGCGCCTGCTCGAGCATGGCCATGCCATCATGCAGCGCGTGGCCCTGGCCAAGGAAGACCTGGGCAGCCAGCGCGACGAACCCGTGGGGCGCATCGTGGTCGGTCTTCCGCCCAGCCTCGCGCGCCGGCTCACGCTGCCGCTGATCGACATCTTCAGCCGGGAAATGCCCAAGGCGGGTCTGGCCGTGGTCGAGGGTTTCTCGGTCAACATGGCCGAATGGCTCACATCGGGGCGCATGGACCTGGCCCTGGTCTACACGCCCGAGCCCCAGCCCCAGGTCGAGGTCACGCCCGTGCTCGAGGAGCGGCTATGCCTTATAGGACCGGCGAGCATGGGCCATCGCACTGCAGTGCGCTTCGAGGAGCTCTCGGGCTATCCGCTGGTCATGCCGCAGCGCGGCCAGATCTTCCGCAAGCTGATGGAAGCCCAGGCGACGCTGTCGCAGGTCAAGCTCAACGTGGTCTGGGAAGTTTCCAGCGTCCCCGCCATCCTGGACCTGGTGCGTGGCGGCTACGGCTATGCGGCGCTCACGGCGAGTGCGCTCAGCAGCCATGACCATCAGGACGAGCTCGCCTGCATTCCCATCGAGTCACCGGGCATAGTGAGCACGCTGTGCATGGCGCAGTCGGCAAAGAAGAAAAGCACGCCGCTGATACGCCGCACTTCGGAGTTGCTGCGCGGCCTGTGCCTGGAGGCGGCTGTGAGGCCTTTGAAGG
>NZ_JAVWWA010000093.1:3647-22576 GCF_036666375.1 Comamonas sp.
CGGCCGCAACTCCTGCGCCGCGTCGCGCAGCAGCGGCAGCAGATTGCGCTCCAGGGCCTGGGCCGTCATGTGCTGCGAAGACATCACGGCGTTGAGCGCGGCCACGGTCTGGCCCGCGCTGTTGCGCAGCGGCACGGCGATCGCCTGCACACCCAGCTCGTGCTCTTCCTGGGCAATGCAGTAGTCCTGGGCGCGCACCTGGTCCAGACAGGCGCGCAGCTCGGGAGGCTGGGTCAGCGTGTGCAGCGTCAGCCGGTGCAGCGTGCGGCAGGCCAGCCATTCCTCCAGCGCCTGCAAGGGCAGGGCGGCCAGCAGCACGCGGCCGGTCGACGAAGCATGCGCGGGCAGCCGGCTGCCCAGATGCACGCCGTGGGCAAACAGCTGCTGGGCCGCGCCCTGGGCCGTGCTGCGCGCGATCACCACGGTTTCGCTGCCCGCAAGAATCGCTGCGGAAAACGAGAACGCGGCCAGCGCGCTCAGGCGATTGAGCACGGGTTGCACGGTGCGCGGCAGGCGGGCGCTGGCCAGATAGCTGCCCGACAGGCCCAGCACCTTGGGCGTGAGCCAGAAATGGTGGCCGTCGGATTCAAGATAGCCCAGGTGCGCCAGCGTCAGCAGATGGCGGCGCGCGGCGGCGCGCGTGAGACCTGCGCGCTCCGCGGCCAGCGTGGCGTTGAGCCGCTGGCGCTCCGTGTCGAAGCATTCGAGCACGGCCAGGCCCTTGCCCAGGCCGGCGATGTAATCGGCCGCGGCAATGCCGGGGCCGGGCGATGAGGAAGGCAAGGGCGTCATGGGCAGGCGTGAAGTATTGCGCGATTGCCGCACATTTTGCGCGATCATCGCGCAAAAGTCGATCCCGGTTTGCGCTGGCGCAGAGCATCGCTTCTACGCTAGCGGCAAACAACTTTGGTGGAGAGACAGATGCGTACACAAGTGGCAATCATCGGCGCCGGCCCCGCAGGCCTTCTTCTGGGACAGCTGCTGTATGAAGCAGGAATCGACAACGTGATCCTCGAGCAGCGCAGTCCCGACTACGTGCTGGGCCGCATCCGCGCCGGCGTGCTCGAACAGGTCACGGTCGATCTGCTGACCCAGGCCAAGGCCGACAAGCGCATGCGCGCCGAAGGCCTGCCGCACGACGGCATCGAACTGCTGTTCGGCGGCAAGCGCCACCGCATCGACCTGCATGAACTCACGGGCGGCAAGCGCGTGATGGTCTACGGCCAGACCGAAGTCACGCGCGACCTGATGGAAGCGCGCGAACGCGCGGGCCTGCTCACGGTGTACGAAGCCCAGGACGTGACGCCGCTTGAATTCGGCAGCGAACGCCCGCGCGTGCGCTATCACAAGGACGGTGAACAGCATGAGATCAGCTGCGACTTCATTGCCGGCTGCGATGGCTTTCACGGCGTGTGCCGCGCGAGCATTCCCGCGGAAAGCATTCGCAACTACGAGAAGGTCTACCCGTTCGGCTGGCTGGGCATCCTGGCCGATGTGCCGCCGGTCTCGCATGAGCTGATCTACGCCCACACCGAGCGCGGCTTCGCCTTGTGCAGCCAGCGCAGCGCCACGCGCAGCCGCTATTACCTGCAGGTGCCGCTGACCGACAAGGTCGAGAACTGGAGCGATGAGGCGTTCTGGGATGAACTGCGCCTGCGCCTGGACCCCGAGGCGCGCGACAACCTGGTCACGGGCGCTTCGCTCGAAAAGAGCATTGCGCCGCTGCGCAGCTTCGTGTCCGAACCCATGCGCTTCGGCCGCATGTTCCTCGCCGGCGACGCGGCCCATATCGTGCCGCCCACGGGCGCCAAGGGGCTCAACCTGGCGGCCTCCGACGTGGGCTATCTGTCGAACGCGTTTGCCGAGTACTACCAGCAGCGCAGCAGCGAAGGCATAGACCGCTATTCGGAAGTCAGCCTGCGCCGCGTCTGGAAGGCCGAGCGCTTCTCGTGGTGGATGACTTCGCTGATGCACCGCTTCCCCGAGTCGGGCGACTTCGAGCGCAAGGTGCAGGAAGCCGAACTCGACTATCTGGTGCATTCGCGCGCCGGTTCGACGTCGCTGGCGGAAAACTATGTCGGCCTGCCGTTGAACTGAGCGGCTGCAAGGAAAAAAAGGCGCTGCATGCGCAGCGCCCGAATTCCCTGAGGGGAAGAGACATTCGTTGCGGCGGCTCAGTAGGCCGCACCATGTGCGGCCAGCACCGGATCGCCCTGGAGCGCCGTCGAAGCGCGGCCGTCGGCGCCCACGGGCACTTCGCCGACCAGCGTGCTGCGATAGAGCTGGCGGTCGTATTCGAGCGCGAAGATGTCCTGCGGCGCGACATGGGCCGTGGAGCGGTTGTCCCAGAAGGCAATCGAGCCGGCTTCCCATTTGAAGCGCACGGTGAATTCGCTGGCCACCGCATGTTCCCACAGCAGTTCCAGCAGAACGCGCGATTCGCGCGTGCGCAGGCCGGAGATGGTCTTGAGAAAACCCGGGCTGATGTAGAGCACCTGCTCGCCGGTCTCGGGGTGCACGGTGACCAGCGGATGCTCGCTGACCAGCGTATTGTTCTTGATCAGTTGCAGATATTCGGGCGTGGGGCTGGCGCCCGCGGGGGGGCTGAAGCGGTGCTCGCCGCGCAGGCCTTGCAGGAAAGCCTTCAACGGCTCGGACAGCGCGTCGTAGGCGGCGGCCAGATTGGTCCACTGCGTGTCGCCGCCATAGGGCGGAATGGTCACGCCGCGCAGGATGGAGGCCGCGGGCGGGTTGTGCGCGGCGGTGACGTCGGCATGCCAGCCAGTCCAGGGGCGGCGCTCGGGTTCGCTGCCATGGCTGTTGGCGCGGCGGTGCTTGGCAATCGAGTACAGCTCGGGATGGCCTTCGACATGGCCGAACACCGGATGGCCTATGGTCAGTTCGCCGAACTGGCGCGCAAACGCCACATGCTGTTCATGGCTCAGATGCTGCTCGCGAAAGAACACCACCTTCCAGCGCAGCAGCGCCGAACGGATGCTGTGCACTTCGGCCGGCGTCAGCGGCTGGCTCAGATCCACGCCGCCAATCAGCGCGCCGATATGCGCCGACTGCGGCACGGCGCTGATATGCGGCGTAGCCTGCAGCGCAGTCTCGAGACGATCGGTCAGCAACTCTTTGGCGGTGGTGTTCAAACGCATGTTCATTGTTGTCTCCTGGTTCTGGTGGTGTTCAGGGGGCTTTGGCGATCTTGCGCGGCGCGGCCGGCAGCAGTCCCAGTTCGCCGAGCAGCGCCTGATTGGTGGCTAGCTGGGCCTGCAGCAATTGCTGCGTTGCCTGCGGACCCTGGAACCAGGGCTCCCATTGGTTCAGGGCCACAAAGTCATTCCACTCACGGGTTTCCGCAACCCTGCGCAGCGCGGCTACCCAATAGGCCTTTTGCGCGGCGCTGGCGCCGGGAACGGTCATCACGCCCTGGAACGAGTCGCTGACGTAGTCGATGCCTTGCTCCTTCCAGGTCGGCGCCTGGGCGAATGCGCCGCCCAGACGCTGTTCTGCGGCAACCGCCAGCACGCGCACGCGCCCGCTTTGCAGATAGGGCAGCAGATTGGGCGTGGTCGCGGAGACCACGTCGAGGTGGCCGCCCACGAGGGCCGTCATGGACTCGGCCGAGGACTTGTAGGGCACGATGCGCAGGCCCTTGATGTCCACGCCGGCCAGCTTGAGCGGCTGGGCGACACCCAGATGGATATGGTTGCCCAGCGTGGTCGCAATGCCTATCGAATATTTGCCCGGGTCCTGCCTGAGCTGGGTGACCAGGTCCTGGGTGCTGCGCAGCGGCGAGTCGGCGCGCACCACCACCGTGACGAACTCGCGGAACAGCGTGGCCAGCGGCGTGCCTTTTTGCAGGTGGTCGGGCAGGGCGTTCTGTGCCAGGCTGTTGCCGTAGCTGGTGCTGAGCGTCATCAGCGAATGCGCGTCGCCCGGGTGGCGGTGCAGGCCTTCGAGCGCGACGATGCCATGCGCACTCGATTTGTTGCTGACGATGAAGCCGGGCGCGAGCTTTTCGCGCGTCAGCAGCTCGGTGAGCTTGCGTGCCGCGACATCGAGCGCCGCGCCCGCGCCGCTGGGCACGATGAATTCGGTCGACTTGCGCGGTTTCCAGTCGGCGTCGCCTTGCGCCTGCGCCGGCAGCCAGGCGCTGCAAGCCAGCGCCATGAGCGCGGCAAGGGCGGGGCGCAGTGACAGGGGACGGGGCGTGGTCGGCATGGCGTGGTTCCTTGGAAGGCAAGATCGCAGCTTTTTGCTGCGTTGATCTGCACTTTAGGAAGCATGGCCTGCGCGGGGAACAAAGCTTTTCGCATGAGCTTGCGCGGGAAACGTGTAAGCGCCTCTGCGCCTGGCAGTCTCAGTCGGTGATGTACTCGGGATGGCGCTGGCGGATGTCGGTGACGCGGCTGAGCGTGCCCGACAGATGCGCGCGCAGCGCGGCCTGGGCCGCGTCGGGCGCGCCGCTGGCCAGGGCTTCGACGATGCGGCGGTGGTCGCGCACCACGCGCTCGGCGTTGCCGGCAGAAGGCAGGTCGAGGCGGCGCAGCCGGTCGAGGTGGCCGCTGCGCCGGCGCACCAGCTCGTACAGATCGGGTGCGCCCGCGGCTTCGTACATGGTGCGGTGAAAGGCCTGGTCGGCGGCGATGAACTCCTCGGCGCCGCTGGTGGCCAGCGCCGCCTGGACATCGACCATGGACCGCAGGCGTGAGTGCAGCGCGCCGTCGCCGGCCAGCGCGAGCGTGCGCACCACTTCCAGTTCGATCGCGCAGCGCAGGAACTGCGCCTGCTCGGCCGAAGGCAGGTCGATGCGGCTCACGCGCGTGGCGTGCTGGGCAAAGATGTCGACCAGACCTTCCTGGCGCAACTGCATCAGCGCATCGCGCACTGGCGTCTGGCTCAGCTCGAAGCGTTCGGCGATTTCGGCGCGTGACAGGGGCGTGCCTGGCGCGAGCTCCAGGGAAATGATGGCTTCGCGCAGCCATCCGAAAACCTGCGGGGCGGCCTGGCGAGTGCGGTCGAGCTTGTGGATTGTCTTCATCGGGTGTCGCTGTATGGGCCTTGATTTTAAGGTCTTGCAGCATTGACGCGCTAATACATTAGTGCTTCAATTGGCCTGCATTTCAATAATTCCCGGAGACAAATCCATGCACCGTCGCCTTGCCCTGGTTGCTGCCGCCTGCAGCAGCCTTTGCCTTTTCGCCACCGCCGCCCATGCCGCCGACTGGCCCACGGCCAAGCCCATCACCTGGGTCGTGCCTTTTGCCCCCGGCGGATCGACCGACGTGGTGGCGCGCATGGTGGGCCACGAGCTGTCCGCGGCGCTCAAGCAGTCGGTGGTGATCGACAACCGCCCGGGCGCGGGCGGTGCGATCGGCGTGCAGGCCGTGGCGCGTTCGCCGGCCGATGGCTATACGCTGATCGGCGGAACGATCAGCACGCATGCGATCAACTCCGCGCTCTACAAGAAGCTGCCATACGACCCGGTCAAGGACTTCGAGCCCGTGACGCTGATCGCCTATGTGCCCAACGTGCTGATGGTCAACAGTTCGCTGGGCATCAACACCGTGCAGGAACTGGTCGCTTGGATCCGCAAGAACCCGGAAAAGGCGTCCTACGCATCCTCGGGCGCGGGCACCTCGACCCATCTGACCGGGGCGCAGATGGCCGAACTGCTCAAGGTGCCCATGCAGCACATCGCCTACAAGGGCAGCCCGCAGGCGCTGCAGGACGTGGCCGCGGGCAATGTACCTTTTCTTTTCGACCAGCTCACGGCCGGACTGCCGCTGGTCAAGGCCGGCAAGCTCAAGTTTCTCGCCGTGACGACCAAGACGCGTTCGCCTCTGGCCCCCGATGTGCCCACCACGGCGGAAGCGGGCTTCCCGGGCCTGGATCTGGTGTCCTGGCAGGCGGTCTACGCCCCCAAGGGCACGCCCAAGGATGTCGTGAGCCGGCTCAACACCGAAGTCGTCAAGGCCCTGAAGTCGCCCGAACTCAAGGGCAAGCTCGAGACGCAGTTCGGCATGCAGGTGGTGGGCAGCACGCCGGCCGAGCTCGCTGCCGTGACAGCGGCCGACATGGCGCGCCTGGGTGAGTTGGTCCGCAAGACCGGAGCCACCACCGAGTAACGCTTGGACAGACACAGCAACCGAGACACCACAGAACCATGGCACGCGACACCACCATCACCCACGTCCGTATAACTCCCATCGCTTTTCGCGACGGACCGCTGCTCAACGCGGCCGGAATCCACGAACCCTGGGCACTGCGGGCCATCGTCGAGATCGAGACCAGCGACGGCCGCATAGGCATCTCCGAGACCTATGGCGACGAGCCCATGCTCAAGGTGCTGGAGCAGGCCAGGCCGCTGCTGATCGGCCTGTCGCCGTTTGCGCTCAACACCATGGAGGAGCGCGTGCGCGCCACCATCACGGCCGTGCCCGGCGCGGTGGAGTTCGAGCTGGCGCCCGGCTCGCATGCGGCCAAGAACGCGCCCAAGGTGATCAGCACCTTCGAAGTCGGCATGCTCGACCTGCAAGGCCAGATCGTCGGCGCCCCCGTGGTCGATCTGCTGGGCGGCGCGGTGCGCAAGTCCGTGCCCTACAGCGCCTATCTGTTCTTCAAATATGCGGAGCATATCGGCCAGCCCTATGCGCCCGACGCCTGGGGCGAAGGCATCAGCCCCGAACAGATCGTCGAGCAGGCGCGGCGCATGATCGGGCTCTATGGCTTCCAGAGCATCAAGCTCAAGGGCGGGGTGTTCGAGCCAGCACACGAAGTGGCCTGCATGCAGGCGCTGGCCAAGGCCTTCCCGGGGCTGCCGCTGCGCCTGGACCCGAACGCCAACTGGTCGCTGGCCGCGAGCATTGCCGCCGCACCCGCGCTCGATGAAATCCTCGAGTACTACGAGGACCCGACTCCCGGCCTCGAAGGCATGGCCGAACTGGCAAAGCACACCAAGCTGCCCCTGGCGACCAACATGGTGATCACCACCATGGAAGACTTCCGCAAGGGCTGCGAGATGGGCTCGGTCAAGGTGTTGCTGTCGGACCACCATTACTGGGGCGGCCTGCGCGCCACGCAGACGCTGGCGCGCATGTGCCGGCTCTGGGGTCTGGGCATGTCGATGCACTCGAACTCGCATCTGGGCATCAGCCTGATGGCCATGACCCATGTCGCGGCCAGCGTGCCCAATCTGACCTATGCCTGCGACACCCACTATCCCTGGCAGGAGGAGGAAGTCGTCAAGGGCGGACGCATACGCTTCGAGCAGGGTTCGGTGGTCGTGCCCACGACGCCTGGCCTGGGCGTGGAGCTGGACCGCGAGGCGCTGGCCACGCTGCATGCGCAGTATCTGGAATGCGGCGTGCGCAATCGCGACGATCTGCAACAGATGCGGCGTTACGACCCCTCGTTCACAGGTAAGACGCCGCGCTTTTGACCCGGCGCTCGGGCTGGGCGCTTGCGTTGGCGCAAAAAAGTGTGGGGCGTTGGCGCCAGCACCCGGGCCGCGGCGTTAAGCTCGGGAATCTATGACGAACGTCACTTTTCCACCCCCGTACATCCACCCCGACCAGGCGGCCAGCCAGCTGCGCAGCCAGGGGTATGCCGTTTTGTCTCCCGCCGACGTCGCGGCCTGGATCGGTGCGACGCCGGCGCAGCTGCAGACGCTCGCCGACGACTGGTCCGATCTGCCGCCCGACGAGCATCTCAAGGACGGCGGTCGTTACCGGCGCCGCCGCCACTCGTGCTTCATCGCCGAGGACGGGCAGCTGGAGCAGGTCGCGCACCGCGCGCACTGGCAGCCGGTGGAGTACAACGCGCTGCACGGCGGCATGCTGCGCATGTTCGCGCCCATGCATGAGCATGTCGTGGCCCAGCCCGCATGGCGCAAGCTGCTGATACAGCTCGGTCACCTGTCGGACCAGGTGTTTCGCCTGCACGCGCCGCCCGCGCCCTGGTTCATCGAATCGCACCAGTTCCGCATCGACACCACGCATGGCATTGGCCGGCCCACGCCCGAAGGCGCGCACCGCGACGGCGTCGATCTGGTGGCGGTGTTTCTGGTCGGCCGCGAGAACGTGAAAGGCGGCGAGACCCGCGTTTTCGAAGCTTCGGGACCGCAAGGCCAGCGCTTCACGCTGACCGAACCCTGGTCGCTGATGCTGCTCGACGACGCGCGCATGATCCATGAGACCACGCCCATTCAGCCCGTGGCAGATGGCGGCTATCGTGATACGCTGGTGGTCACCTGCCGCCGCGGTGGTTTTCAGGGCGCGCAATTCGATGAACCCGCGTGACTTGACAACTATCAATGCCTGCGGCCTGGTGGCATGCCACACTGCAGTCATTGGGCCCGCGCTGCGGCCTGTCGTGTTCATCTAGAGGAGAGACATTATGTTCAAGCACATTCTGGTTCCGGTCGACGGCTCGTCCACATCGCTGCTCGCGGTCTCCAAGGCCGCTGAACTGGCCAAGGTCTTCGGCAGCAGCGTGACCGCTGTCTATGTGGTCGATCCCTATCCTTTCACCGGCGTGGGCGCCGACTTCGCCTACGGCCAGGCCCAGTACCTGAGCGCGGCCACGGCCGAAGCCAACACAGCGCTCGAAGCCGTGCGCAAGATCATGGACGAATCCGGCCTGGCGGTGAATACCGTGGTCGGCGAGGGCCATGCGGTGCATGAAGGCATCGTGCGCGTGGTGGAAAATACGGGCGCCGACCTGATCGTCATCGGCTCGAACGGCCGCCGCGGCCTCGAAAAGCTGATGCTGGGCAGCGTGACCCAGCGCGTGCTGCGTTCGGTCCATATCCCGGTGCTGGTCGTCAAGCCTTGATGGCGGCGTTGCGCCCATGAAAAAGCCGCTGGGAACAGCGGCTTTTTTGTGGGCAGGGGGTTTGGGAGCAACAACGGGCCTAAATCCCCCGTTCGTCCTGAGCGAGGTAAGCAAGCCGAGGTCTCGCAAGGCGTCAAAAAGAAACAGCGGGCTTTATCCCCCGTTCGTCATGAGCCTGCCTCGCCGGCCGCGTCGAAGGATGAACGACCCGCGCTCAAGTCATGAGGACGGGGCGTTCATGGTGCGACGCGCCCGGCCAGGGAAGCTCACCACGAACGGTTTGGAAGCGCTCGTCGCTGTTTGTCCCAATAGACCGCCTTCTAAGTCATTGATTTATTTGGAAAAAGCTGTTTCTTGAGAGCCTGCCTCGCCGGCCGGGTCGAAGGATGAACGGCCTGCGCTCAAGCCGTGAGGCCGGCACCCGCCAACAGACTCAGAACGAATGCACCACGCCCGCCGACAGACCCGTGGCGCGCGCCTTGTTGGCCGCGCCCTGGAAGCCATGGCGCCAGCGCGTGTTGTCGACCTCGGCGTAGAGCTTGGTGCGGCGCGAGAGCTTGTATTCGGCAAAGGCCACGAGGCGGCCGTAGCCGTCGTCGGCGGCGCCGGTGCGCGTGCGGTCCACCTTGTAGTAGGCGGCCGTGAGGTCGGTCTGACCGCTCACCGCCCAGGTCGCGCCCGCGGACAGCATGCGCTGTACGGTGTGCTGGTTGGCCGCGGTTTCGGCCTTGCTGCGCCCGGCATTGGCCGCGAGCCGCAGCTTGCCCCACTGGTAGGCCGCACCCAGCGTCGCGCCATCAAGCTCGCGCTGGTTGAGGTCCTTGAACGTCTGGAACGCGCCCGATACCGTCAAGCCGTCGGCCGCATAGGCCAGGCCCAGGCCGCGTGACGACAGCGCGCCGCTTTGCCCCGCGACCTCGCCCAGACCCAGCATGGCGCGCGCCGTCAGGCCACCCCAGCGGCCCGTGTATTTGAGCGAATTGTCGAGGCGGTACGAGCCCGAAGTCGAGCCCGCGCTGCCGAACTGGATGCCCAGGCCATGCTGGCTCAGCGCCGCCACGCCGATGCTGGGGTTGAAGCCCGCAAAGCGCATGGCCAGCGGATCGACGGGCGAGACCGCGTCGGCCAGCGTGGTCGTCTGGCGGCCCAGTGCCAGCGTACCCCAGCCGCCCTGCAGCCCAACCCATGATGCGCGGTCGAAGTACTTGCTGGCGTTGGCCGATGTGCCGGTGTCGGCGTTGATGCCGCTTTCCAGCTGGAACAGCGCTTTTGTGCCGCCGCCCAGGTCTTCGCTGGCGCGGATTCCCCAGCGGCTGGTGGTATTGATTCCGCTGCCCAGACTGCTGGTCGAAGCGGCCGCGGGCGCGTTGCCGGCCGTCAGGCCGCTGCCGTGGCGCGCGCCCAGGTCAACGATGCCGTACAGCGTGACGCTGCTGGTCTGCGCCGTGACGCAGGTGCTGGCGAGCAGGGCGCACAGCGTGGCTATGGTTTTCATTCTTGTCTCCCTCTTGTTGAAATGTGAAATGGCGCAGCGTCTTCAATCGGGCGTGAGCTGGGCCTTGAGCACCACGCCCTTCCACTTGGCGATCTCCTGGCGCACGGTCTGGCCCAACTGCTCGGGGGTGCTGCTGTCGACCACCGCGCCCTGCTCCTCGATGCGGCGCACCACGTCCTTGTCGGCAAGCGCGGCATTCAGGGCCTTGTTGAGCTGGTCGACCACGGGGCGCGGCGTCTTGCCCGGCGCGAACATCGCGTACCACTGCGTGACTTCCACGCCCTTGATGCCGGCTTCCGCGAGCGTAGGCACATCGGGCAGCAGCGACGAGCGCTTGGAGCCGGCGATCGCCAGCGCGCGCAGCTTGCCGCTCTTGACATGGGTATAGGCGGAAAACAGGCTGGGGAACATGACCTGGGTCTGGCCGGCCATGGTGTCGTTCATCGCGGGCGCCGCGCCGCGGTAGGGCACATGCGCCATCTGCGCGCCGCTTTCGAGCTTGAAGATCTCGGCCGTGAAATGCGGCGCCGTGCCGTTGCCGGCCGAGGCGTAGTTGTAGTCCTGGGGCTTGGCCTTGGTCAGTGCGACCAGTTCGGCCACCGTCTTCACCGGCACCTTGGGGTTGACCACCATCAGCGTGGCCGAATAGCTGACCATGCCTATGGGCTCGAACTGCGTGATCGGGTCGTAGCGCAGCTTCTGCAGCGCCGGGCTCATGCCGTGCGTGCCGATGTAGCCGAAAAGAATGGTGTGGCCGTCAGGCGTGGCGCGCGCCACATGTTCGGCCGCGATCGCGCCGTTGGCACCCGCCTTGTTGTCGACGATCACCTGCTGGCCCAGCAGGCCAGACATCTTCTGCGCCACGACGCGCGCCATGGCGTCGTTGCCGCCGCCGGCAGCCGTGGGCACGACCAGGGTGATGGCCTTTTCGGGAAAGGCCGCGTGGGCCAGGGGCGTGAGCCAGGGCGCGCAGGCGGCGATGAGCGCGGCCGAGGCCAGCAGTGAACGGCGCGAAAGGCACGAGGAATAGGCGTTGGATTTTTTCATTTTTTGTCTCCTGTCTTGGAAGGCTTGAGTCTTGGAATCATTCGGTCAATGCGTGTTCTGCAACGTACAGCGTGCCCTCCAGGATCTTGCGTGCGGTGCGCACCAGCGCGGCCTGCACGAGTTTGAATTGGCCGTCGACTTCGCTGAGTTCGACGTCCACATGAATGCGGCCCGCGGGATGCAGCACCTCGACGCGGCGCGTGCCCGCGCTCGCGGCCTGGAAGCTGTCGGTGATCACCGTGCCCGGCAGCACATGGGCCGCGGCGACGCCTATGGCCCCGGTCACGGCATGCGAGCGGTGGCAGCGCAGCGGCGTGAAGTAGCGCGAGACCACGCTGCCCGCCTGCGCGCCCGGCGACACGATCACCGGCTTGGGCAGCACGCTGTTCGAGACATCGCCCATGCCCATGCGCAGTCCGGCTTCGCGGCGCAGCGATTCGAGCCTGGCCAGCAGTGCCGTATCGGCGTCGAGCTGGGCCGGCGTCTCGTCGCCGCGCAGGCCCAGGTCGGCGGCGCGCACCAGCACCATCACCTGCGCGGCGTCTATGCAGGTGACCTGCAGGCCCTGGATGGTGTCCACGCGCTGGCCCGTGGGGAAGATCTGGCCCGTGACCGCGCCCCAGGCGTCGAGGAAGTTCATCAGCACCGGTGCGGCCGTGCCCTGCACGCCGTCGATGTGCACGTCACCGTCGTACTGCACGCGCCCGCCGGCGGTGCAGACCTGGACATTGATGCGCGAACGCGTGTTGACGTTGTAGACACGCACCGTCGTGGTCGGGCTGTCGGCCGCGGCGGGCACCAGCCCCTGCTCGATGGCGAACGGGCCGACACCGGCGAGCATGTTGCCGCAGTTGGGCCGGGTGTCGACGCGCGCCTCCTCGACGCTGACTTGGGCGAACAGGTAGTCGACGTCGCAGTCGGTATGCACCGACTTCGAGACGATCGCCACCTTGCTGGTCAGCGAGTTGCCGCCGCCCAGTCCGTCGACCTGCAGTTCGTGGGGCGAGCCAAGTGCCGCGATCAGCGTGCGGTCACGCGCCGCGGGGTCGCCGGGCAGCCAGTCGGCGAGGAAGAACGGACCCCGGGAGGTGCCGCCACGCATCAGTACGCAAGGAAGGTTGTAGCTCATGGGTTCGCATGGTGCGACGCTTGCGATCTTCTGTGAATTGCATTGTTGGCAATGATTGATGCACCAGGCGCAATAGCCTTCCAGCCCATTTACATGGTGAAATCGCCTGCGTGAATTGCAATGTTCTCAACGTTTGATGCATCCCATGCATCAGAGAAATGCCTTGAAAGCGATCGCCATGAACAATAAATTCGACCTCGGTGACATCCAGGCCTTCGCGGCCGTAGCCGAGCTGCAGAGCTTTCGCGCCGCGGCCGAGTCCATCCATCTGTCCCAGCCCGCGTTCAGCCGCCGCATCGACAAGCTGGAAGAAGCACTGGGCGTGCGCCTGCTCGATCGCACCACGCGCCGCGTGACGCTCACGGCCGTGGGGCGCGACTTCGCGCGCAAGACGCGCGTCTGGCTCGACGATCTCGACGGCATGCTGATGGGCCTGGGCGATGTGGCCGCGCGGCGCATGGGCGAAGTGACGATTGCCTGCGTGCCTTCGGCCGTCTATTACTTCCTGCCGCAGGTGGTCAAGCGCTACCACGAGCGCTTTCCCCGGATCCGCGTGAAGGTGCACGACGCGAGTGCGAACGAAGTGCTGGTGGCCGTGGCGCAAGGCGATGCCGATTTCGGCCTCAACTTCATCGGTAGCCAGGAGTCCGAGATCGAGTTCAAGCCCGTGCTGGCCGAGCGCTTTGTCGCCGCCTGCCGGCGCGACCATGTGCTGGCCAGGCGCAAGAAAGTCACCTGGGCCGAACTCGGTCAGCACGATTTCATGTCGGTGGGCAAGACCTCGGGCAACCGCCTGCTGATGGACCTGGCGCTGGCGAATGTGCCCGACCGGCCGCAATGCCTCTATGAGGCCAAGCATGTGACCACGCTGCTGGGACTGGTCGAGGCCGGTCTGGGCGTGGCCGCTGTTCCCAGCCTGGCGATGCCGGGCAAGGACCACCCGACGCTGGTGAGCATTCCGCTGGTCGAGCCCATCGTCACGCGCCAGATGGGCCTGATCAAGCGCCGTGGCAGGTCGCTGTCACCCGCGGCCCAGCAACTGTACGACCTGCTGGTGGAGACGCGCTCGGCGCGCATTCGCCGCTCGCCCAAGCGGGCCGAGTAGGCGCGGCCCGGCGCTCAGCCGCCCGACAGGCTCGTGTAAAGCATATAGGTCGCCAGGCTGGCCAGCAGCAGCGCAAAAACCTTCTTCAACGCTGCCACGTTCAGCGCGTGCGCCGCCCGTGCACCCAGCGGGGCGGTGCAGACGCTGCACAGCACGATCAGCACCAGCGCCGGCAGATAGAAATATCCCCAGCTGCCGGCCGCCGGGGCAGGCAGGCCCCAGCCGCCCACGACATAGCCCAGCACATTCGCCACGGCGATGGGAAAGCCGAGTGCGGCGCTGGTCGCGATGGCCTGGTGCATGGGCACATTGCAGCGCGTCATATAGGGCACCGACAGGAAACCGCCGCCCGCGCCCACCAGCCCCGAGATGAAACCAATGGCGCCGCCCATGGCGCTCAGGCCCAGCGGCCCATGCACGTCCTGGCGCGCGCTGGCCGTTCTTGCCGCGCCCTTGAACATGCGCCATGCGGAGTAGCCGACGAAGGCGGCGAAGAACAGGCCCAGCGCCAGACCCTTGATGAAAGTGAACGCACCCGCGCCGGCCAGCAGCCCGCCGCCCACGATGCCCGGCACCAGGCCGCGCACGATGCGCCAGCGCACGGCGCCGCGCCGGTGGTGTGCCCAGACGCTGGACAGCGAAGTGAACAGGATGGTCGCCATCGCGGTCGCGATCGCCATCTTGATGGCGATGTCGCCGCTCACGCCCTGCTTGCCGAGAATGAACACCAGGCAGGGCACGAGCACCATGCCGCCGCCAACGCCCAGCAGGCCGGCGAGAAAGCCGCTGCCCAGGCCTATGGTCAGCAGCATCACGATCAATGCGATATCCAGGTTCACGGCAGCGCTCTCCGGCAGGCAGTCAAGTGCGCTGGACGGTGGTCCAGCGCTTGGCTCACTGTAGCGCAGCTGCCGGCGATGTCAGCGCAGTGGCGCTGCGTCCGCGTGGCCGGCCACGCGCGCATTGCCGGGGCGGCGGCGCTTGAGCACGGCGATCAGCACATGGGCGCCGATGGTCAGGGCCAGCAGCGTCAGCGCGCCCAGACCCCATATCACCCAGGCCAGCACCGAGACGGCGCCCGACAGGAACGGCACGGTTTCCAGCGCGGCCTGCACCATCGGGCCCAGCGAGGCGATCATGGATTGCAGGGCCTGGGCCAGCTCCGGCGGAATCCAGAAGTTGATCCATTCGGGCCACAGCGACGCGCCCAGCGCGGCGCTGCCGCCCGCGAGTGCGCCCGCGCTGGCCACGGCCCATACAGTGACTGCGTGCAGGCCCCAGCAGGCCAGCGACCACAGCGCCAGCAGCGCGAAAGAGAGAAACCAGGCAAGTGCGTAGAACATGGAATGGGAAATTCTGAAAATGGCAATGTGGAAGTATGGCCAAATCGGAGGTTGCAAAACACCAGGTTCAGCCGAATCAGGTATTCGGTTTTTACGAAATGACGACCATGCTGAATTTTCGCCATCTGTACTATTTCTGGCTGGTGGCGAAGGAGGGCGGCTTTGCGCGCGCCGCCGACCGCCTGGGAATGGCCGTGCAGACCATCAGCGTGCAGGTGCGCGAACTGGAAAAGGACCTGGGCCACCAGCTGCTCAAGCCCGCGGGCCGTGGCGTCGCCTTGACCGCGGCCGGCCAGGCCGCGTATGCGCGCGCCGAACAGATCTTCGCGCTGGGCCAGGGCATTGCCGAGGAAGTGCGCGCCGCCGGCAGCGCGCCGCTGGCACGGCTGTCGGTGGGGCTGTCGGACGGCATTTCCAAGCTCGCGGCCCATGCCTTGCTCGAGCCCATACTCGCGACGCCCCGGCTGCGCCTCGTATGCCATGAAGGCGAACTCGACGAACTGCTGTCCGAGCTGGCGCTGCACGAGCTCGATGTGGTGCTCGCGGGCCAGGCCGCGCCGCGCAATGTGAACCAGCGCCTGTCCAGCGAACGCATCGCGCGCTCGGCGCTGCATTGGTATGGCCCGGCCTCACTCGTCAGAAAGTCCACGCGCGAACGCTTTCCGCAGTCGCTGCAGGATCTGCCCGTGCTGCTGCCCACGGCCCATTCGCCGCTGCGCGCCACGCTCGACAGCTGGTTCGAGGACCTCGGGGTGCAGCCGCGCATCGTGGGTGAATTCGAAGACAGCGCGCTGCTCGCGGTATTCGCCGCGCGCGGCCTGGGGGTGTTCCCCGTGAGCGAGCTCGGCGCCAAGGACGTGGGCCTGGTGCGCGGCCTGCGCCTGCTGGGTGAATGCCCTGATCTGCACGAGGAAGTGCATGCGATCTGGTCGCGCCGCGGGCGCGATCATCCGCTGGTGCGGCAGATCGTGGCTGCGGCGCAGTGCGCATGACGCGGCCTTGCCAGCGCCGGACTGCTTGCAGCGGGCCGCCGCGTTGACACCAGGCTTTTGCAATCGAAACTAGAATCGTTATCTTTTACGAGTCTCGTTTTATGGTGTTTCCATCGTGGTTTCGGGTCTGCGCTTCGCTTGTCTGTGCGCTGATGCTGTCCCTTGCTGCCGCGGCACATGCGGGCGAGGCCGATGTCCGCCGCATCTGGCAACTGCTCGATTACCTTGCTGTCGACTATCCGGGGGCAGTCAAGGACGGCGCGGTGATCAATGCGTCGGAGTTCGAGGAGATGCGCGAGTTCGCAAGGACGGGCCAGGCAAAGCTCGCCGCGCTCGAGCCCCACGCCGAGCAGGCCGCGCTGCTCGCCCAGGCGCAGGCGCTGTCCGATGCCATCGAGGCGAAGAAGCCTGCCGCGCAGGTCGCGACTCTGGCCAAGGCGCTGGCCAATCATCTGCTCGCGGCCTACCCTGTGCCGTCCTCTCCGGCAAGCGCTCCGCTGGTGGCCCGGGCGGCGGCGCTCTACCAGGCGCAGTGCGCGGCCTGCCATGGCACGAGCGGCGCTGGCGACGGCCCCGCGGGGCTGCAGCTGGAGCCGCGCCCCGTGGCCTTCACCGACCAGGACCGGGCGCGCGAACGCAGCACGTTTGCGCTCTACCAGGCCATCTCCCAGGGCATAGAAGGCACGGCCATGCCGGGCTTCGGCACGATCTCCGAATCCGACCGCTGGGCGCTGGCGTTCTTTGTAGGGCAGTTCGCCCATGGCGCGGCCGAAGTCAAAGCCGGCGAAAAGGTCTGGCGCGAGAATGCCGCGGTGCGCGCCCAGCTCACCAGCCTGGATGCGCTGTCGCGCACCACGCAGTCTGAACTGGCCGCGCAGGTGGGCGAAGCCCCCGCGGCGGCGGCCATGGCCTATCTGCATTCGCATCCCGAGGCTGTGGTGCAGAAGCTGGGCATGGGTTTCGATGTGGCCCGCCAGAAGCTGGCGCAAAGCGTTCAGGCCTATGAAAAGGGCGAAGCTGCGCGCGCGACGGATCTCGCGCTGTCGGCCTATCTGGACGGCGTGGAACCCATAGAGCCCACGCTGGCCACGCGCGACGCCGCGTTGATGGGCCGCATAGAGACCGCGATGGGCCACTACCGCTCGTTGCTGTCCGGCAAGGCCTCGATGCCGGAACTGCAGGCGCAGCTCGACACCATCGACGGCCTGTTCCACGAAGCAGATACCTTGCTTGGATCGAGCGCCGATGCCACGGCGGCCTTCCTCGGCAGCTTTACCATCCTGGTGCGCGAAGGGCTGGAAGCGCTGCTGGTGGTCGTCGCCATGCTCGCGTTTCTGCGCAAGGCCGAGCGCGGCGACATGCTGCGCTATGTACATGCGGGCTGGGTCGGCGCGCTGGCCATGGGCGCGGTGACCTGGGCGATAGCTACCTACTTTGTGAGCATCAGTGGCGCCAGCCGCGAAGTCACCGAAGGGCTTTCTTCGCTCTTTGCCGCCGTCGTGCTGCTGAGCGTGGGCATGTGGATGCACCAAAAGAGCATGGCCGGCGCATGGCAGCAGTACCTGCACGACAAGCTGTCCACGGCCTTGAGCCGCAGGTCCGCCTGGTTCATGTTCGGCTTGTCGTTCATTGCCGTCTACCGCGAAGTGTTTGAAACCATATTGTTCTACGCCGCGCTGTGGGAGCAGGGCAATCACGATGCCGTGCTGGGCGGTCTGGTCAGCGGCGCCGTGGTGCTGGCCATCATTGCGCTGGCGCTGCTGCGCTTCAGCGCGCGACTGCCCATAGGCAAATTCTTCACCTGGAGTTCCGCGCTGGTCGCGCTGCTGGCGGTGGTGCTTACCGGCAAGGGCATTGCCGCGCTGCAGGAAGCGGGTTGGCTGGGCGCAGCGTCATTCAGCGGCCCACGCATAGACCTTCTGGGCATTTATCCTTCACTGCAGGGCGTGTTTGCCCAACTGCTGATGGCGGCGCTGGTGATCTCGGGCTTCTGGTGGAATGCGCGCGTGGCGGCGCGGAAGGCGCGCGTGTAGCGCTGCGCCACGGGCGCCCCGGCATGGTCTGGGGCGCTGGCCCAGCGGCTGCGACCCAGATGGGGCGTTGACATGGTTTTCAGCGCAGCGCAATGGTGTTGCATCCGGCCAGCGCCGTGTGCGGCTGGTGGCTGAGCGCGCTCATCGTGGTGCTTGGCAAGCGCGCATGCAGCACCGCCGCTTCGGTTTTCTTGTCCAGCGCTGACGTGCTTTCGTCCAGAAACATCAAGGGGCGACCACGACGGTGTTCGCGCCGGCCGGCACAGCCGCGCCGGTGATCGCGCGCCTCCATCGCGAGATCAACAAGGCCTTGCAGCACGCCGATATCGTGGCCCTGGGTGAAAAGCTCGGTGCTACGCTGGTGGGCGGCACGCCCGGTCAGTTGGGCGCGCTGCAGAAATCCGACTCCGTCAAATGGGCCGAAGTCATTCGCAAGGGTGGTATCAAGGCCGATTGAGCGCGGGTCGAAAGACACCATTCAACCAGGAGACAGGCTTCATGACTTTTCAGCCACAACGAGTCGCCGGGCTGTGCCTGCTGGCCGGCATCACCGCTTTGTGGGGCTGCGCCGGCCCGGCGCGCCAGGCGCAAGCGCCTTCCGAGGCCAGTGTCGCCGCGCATGTGCAGGCCGCGACGCAGGCCGCGGGCAGCGATCTGCGCGAAGTGCTGACGCTTTGCAAGCCCGCGCCGGCGACGCGCGCGGCGCAGGACGCCATGGACAAGGGCCTGCGCGCGCTGATCAACAAGCCCGCGCCGCCGCCGGGCCGGGCTTTCGACAATCTCTATTTCGTTGGCGGCGACTGGTCCAGCGCCTGGGCCATCGATACGCCCGAAGGCATCATTCTCATCGATGCGCTCAATACCCAGATGGAAGCCGCGGCGCTGATCGAGGGCGGGTTGCGCAAGCAGGGGCTGGATCCGGCGCGCATTCGCTACATCATCGT
>NZ_JAVWWA010000094.1:0-21806 GCF_036666375.1 Comamonas sp.
AGCTGCCCGCAGTCGAGCGCGAGGCGCTGCTCGCGGCGCTGGCGCGCATCGTCTCCCAACACACGGTGTACCGCGTCAAGGGCTTTGTGGCCGTTCCGGGCAAGCCCATGCGCCTGGTGGTGCATGGCGTGGGCACGCGCTTTGACAGCTATTTCGATCGCCGCTGGGCCGCGGGCGAGACGCCGCAGACCCATCTGGTGCTGATCGGCCATGAACTGGACCAGGCCGCGATCAGCGCCGAACTCGACCAGCTGGGAGCCCGCTGATGCATTTGCTCGCTGTCCAGCCCGGCGGCTTTGTCGACGACGAAGCCTTCGTCGCCAGCATGGGCCAGACCCCGGCACAGGTGGTGTTCCTCAGCGCGGCCGACACCACGCTGGCCTTGCTGGCCGAAGTCTATGCCCAGCTGCGCGCCGGCCTGGACGGCGAGCGACTGCCCACGGTGCGCCTGGCCAATCTGATGCACCTGCGCCAGCCGGCGTCGGTCGATCTCTATGTCGATGAAGTGCTGCAGCACGCGCGCGTGATCGTCATCGATCACCTGGGCGGCGAAAGCTACTGGCCCTATGGCACGGAGCGCATTCGCGAAATCTGCCGCCTCAAGGGCATAGAGCTGGTGATGTTCTCGGGCGACACCAGCGAAGACCTGAACCTGCTGCAGAAAAGCACAGCGACGATGGAGCAGTGCCGCAGCATCTGGCGCTATCTGCGCGAAGGCGGCGCGGCCAACGCGCGCGAGATGTTCCGCTATCTGTGGCACAGCTTTCTCGGCGGCGAACAGCCGGCCTTGCCGCCGCGGCCTCTGCCGTCGGTCGCGGTCTTCCACCCCGAGAATGACGCCGCCGACAGCGCCAGCTGGCAGCAGCCCGGAGCGCTGCAATGGATAGCCGGCGCGCCCGTGGTGCTGATCGTGTTCTACCGCGCCCACCTGCAGTCGGGCAACACCCAGGTGTTCAAGGCGCTGAGCGAACAGCTGCTGGCGCGCGGCATGAACCCGCTGCCGCTGGCCCTGCTGTCGCTGAAAGACGCGGCCTGCATGGCCATGCTGCACCAGCTGTGCGCCGCGCACCAGGTGGCGCTGATTCTCAACACCACCTCGTTTTCGCAGTCGTCGCTGGAAACCCCGGGCGACCATGCGCTGGCCGGCGACATTCCCGTGCTGCAGGTCATCATGTCGGGCGCCAACGAGCAAAGCTGGCTCGACGACGCCCATGGCCTGCAGCCGCGCGACATCGCCATGCATGTGGCCATGCCCGAAGTCGACGGCCGCATCATCACGCGCGCCATCAGCTTCAAGGGCCGCTCGCACCGCAGCGAGCTGACGCAATCCGATGTGGTGCAGTACCAGCCGCATGCCGAACGCCTGGGCTTCGTGGTGGAACTCGCCCAGCGCTGGTGCCGGCTGCGCGGTAAAGCCAATGCCGACAAGCGCCTGGCGCTGATCATGGCCAACTACCCGACCAAGGAAGGCCGGCTGGGCAATGGCGTGGGCCTGGATACGCCAGCCTCGGTGATGCATATCCTGCGCGCGCTGGGCGAGCAGGGCTATGTGCTGACCGATCTGCCTGCCGACAGCGATGCCTTGATGGTGCAATTGCAGCAAGGCATCACCAACGACCCCGACTCCTGGGCGCTGCGCCCCGCGCAGCAAAGCCTGGCGCTGGCAAGCTACCAGGCGTTCTTCGCCGGCCTGCCCCAAGGCAACCAGCAGGCCATTCTGGAACGCTGGGGCCCGCCCGAAGCCGACCCCATGCTGCGCGATGGCCGCTTCATGATTGCCGGACTGCGTTGCGGCCGCATCTTTGTTGGCATTCAGCCGGCGCGCGGCTACCACCTAGACCCCGCGGCCAGCTACCACGACCCCGATCTGGTGCCGCCGCACTACTATCTCGCGTTCTACCACTGGCTGCGCAGCGAATGGAACGCCGATGCCATGGTGCATGTGGGCAAGCACGGCAACCTCGAATGGCTGCCGGGCAAGAGCGTGGCCCTGGCCAACACCTGCTGGCCCGATCTGGTGTTCGGGCCGATGCCCCACCTTTACCCGTTCATCGTCAACGACCCGGGCGAAGGCACGCAGGCCAAGCGCCGCGCCCAGGCGGTGATTGTCGACCACCTGATGCCGCCGCTCACACGCGCCGAAAGCTATGGCGCGACGCGCGACCTCGAGCGCATGGTCGACGAGTACTACGACGCGGTCACCATGGACCGCAGACGCGCGGAACTGCTGCGCCGGCAGATCCTCGAGCACATCCTGGCGCACGACCTGCACCAGGATCTGGGCGTGGCCAAGCCGCGCAGCGCGCAAGAAGAGCAGTTGCTGCTCAACAAGACCGACGCCTATCTGTGCGAACTCAAGGAAAGCCAGATCCGCGACGGCCTGCATATCTTCGGCCAGTCGCCCACGGGCCGGCTGGCGCGCGACACGCTGCTGGCGCTGGCGCGCCACCCCGTGGGCAATGGCCAGGGCGCGAACAACAGCTTGATCCAGGCCTTGGCGCGCGATCTGCTGCTGGGCCAGGATTTCAACCCGCTGGACGCGGCCTGGGAAGCGCCCTGGACCGGCCCGCGCCCCGAACTGCTGGCCCAGATCGATCCCCAGCCCTGGCGCCATACGGGCGATACACGCGAACGCCTCGAGTTGCTCGCGCTGGACTGGCTCGAACGCCCCTTGGAGGAAATCAGCGCCAGCGCGCCCGCCATGGTGCAGACCCTGGCCGTGCTGGCGCGCGTGCAGAACGACCTGCGCGCGCGCCTGCAAGCCTGCGGCCCGCAGGAAATCCTGCAACTGAGCCGCGGCCTCGAAGGCCGCTTCGTGCCCGCGGGCCCCAGCGGCGCGCCCACACGCGGGCGGCCCGACGTGCTGCCCACGGGCCGCAACTTCTTCTCCATCGACACCCGCGCCGTGCCTACGCCCACAAGCTGGACGCTGGGCCTGCAGTCGGCCAACCTGCTGATCGAGAAATACACCCAGGAGCATGGCGACTACCCGCGCACGCTGGGCCTGTCGGTCTGGGGCACGGCGACCATGCGCACCGGCGGCGACGACATCGCCCAGGCGTTCGCGCTGCTGGGCGTGCGCCCCAAGTGGGCCGACGGCAGCTGGCGCGTGGTCGATTTCGAAGTGCTGCCGATGTCGGTGCTCGGCCGCCCGCGCGTCGATGTGACGCTGCGCGTCTCGGGCTTTTTCCGCGATGCGTTCACCAATGTGATCCGGCTTTTCGACGCCGCGGTGCAGAAGGTCGCCGACCTCGAAGACGAGGACGCGGACACGAATCCGATTCGCGCGCGCGTGCTGCAGGAAGCCGCGCAGCTGCAAAGCCAAGGCATGGACGCCAAGGATGCGCGCCACCAGGCGGGCCTGCGCGTGTTCGGCGCCAAGCCCGGCAGCTATGGCGCGGGACTGCAAGGCCTGATGGACGGCAAGAACTGGCAGACCGACGCCGACCTGGCGACGGCCTACCGCAACTGGGGCGCCTACGCCTACGGCCAGAACGACAACGGCACGCAGCTGCCCGAGACCTTTGTGCGGCGCCTGAGTTCCCTGCAGTTGGTGGTGCACAACCAGGACAACCGCGAGCATGACCTGCTCGACTCCGACGACTACTACCAGTTTCAGGGCGGCATGGCCGCGGCCGTGCGCCACTACAGCGGCCAGCAGCCCGAGCTCTACTTCGGCGACCACAGCAACCCGCAGGCGCCGCGCATGCGCTCGCTGCAGGAAGAGATCAGCCGCGTGCTGCGCGCGCGCGTGACCAATCCCAAATGGATAGCGGGCATCAAGCGCCATGGCTACAAGGGCGCGGCCGAAGTCGCGGCCACCGTCGACTACCTGTTTGCATTTGACGCGACGGCACGCGTGGTGCGCGATGACCAGTACGCGCGCGTCACCGATGCCTTTGTCATCGATGCCGGCACGCGCGCCTTCCTGCAGCAGCACAATCCCGCGGCCTTCCACGGCATCTGCGAACGCCTGCTCGAAGCGGTGCAGCGCGGCCTGTGGCAGGACAGCGGCGATTACCAGCCGCTGCTGGAACAACAACTGCTCGAAGCCGAACAGCTTCTGGAGAACCGATGACCTATCCCCTGGCCTTTCCATTTACCGCCCTGCAAGGCCAGCAGCAGCTGCAGACCGCGCTGCTGCTGGTGGCCGTGGACCCGCTGCTTGGCGGCGTGCTGGTCGAAGGCCCGCGCGGCACGGCCAAGTCGACCAGCGCGCGCGCGCTCGCGGCGCTGCTGCCCGCGGGCCGCTTTGTCAATCTGCCGCTGGGCGCGACCGAGGAGCAGCTCGTGGGCTCGCTCGATCTCGAGGCCGCGCTGCAGGACAGCCGCGTGCAGTTCCGCCCCGGCCTGCTGGCCCAGGCCCACCAGGGCATTCTCTATGTCGATGAAGTCAATCTGCTGGCCGACGGCCTGGTCGATCTGCTGCTCGACGTCAGCGCCAGCGGCGTCAACCGCGTGGAGCGCGACGGCGTCTCGCACCAGCATGCGGCGCGCATTGCGCTGATAGGCACCATGAACCCCGAGGAAGGCCAGCTGCGCCCGCAGTTGCTCGACCGCTTCGGCCTGTTCGTGCAGCTGGGCAATGTGCCCGATGTCGCGACGCGCAAGGCGATCGTCCAGACACGCATGGCCTACGACGCCGACCACGAGGCCTTTGCCGCGCGCTACGCGGCTGCGCAGCAGGCGCTGGCCGCGCGCGTCGCGGCCGCGCGCGACAGCGTGGCGGCGCTCGACTGGAACGACGCCGTGCTCGACCATGTGGCCCAGCTGTGCCAGAGCGCGGGCGTCGAAGGCGTGCGCGCCGATCTGGTGATGCTGCGCGCCGCGCGTGCCCATGCGGCGCTGGCCGGGCGCGCTGAAGTGAGCGTGGCCGATGTCGATGCCGTCGCTGAGTTGGCGCTCGCGCACCGGCGCAGCCATGATGCCGGCGCGGGCACGCCGCCGCCGCCGGCCGAAAGCCCCTCGAACGCAACGCCCCCTGACAGCGCCCCGCCCCCGCCTGCGCCCGCAGCGCAAGGCAGCGATACTCCGCCTGACAACTGGGGGGCCCTGCCCCCGCCCCAGGCCACAGGGCTGCAGGCCGTCAAACCGCTGAAGGCGTTCGCCGCAAAAAAAGCCTGACGCGTCCTGCGCTGGCCGGTCAGGCCAAGGCAGGGCGCGGCGCGAACACCGCGCGCAAGGGGCGCCTCAGCGGCGCCGACAGCACGCGCCTCGATTGGGTAAGGACCTTGGCGGCCAAGGGCCGTGCGCCGCTGCGCGCGCGCGATCTGCGCTATCGGCCGCAGCCCCTGGGCAGCAATACCTTGCACTGCGTGCTGCTCGATATGTCGGCATCGATGCTGCGCGGCGAAAAGCTCGCGCTGGCCAAGGGCTGTCTGCTGGCCCTGACCGAGAGCTTCTATCGCCGGCGCGAGCACCTGGCCGTGATCGGTTTTTCGGGGAATGAGGCGCGGCTGCTGCAGGCGCCGGGCAAGGTCGCGACCTTCAATGCCGCATGGATCGCGCCCTTGCGCGGCGGCGGCGGCACGCCCGTGGCCTCGGCCCTGCAGCTCGCGCAGACGCTGATGCAGCGCCGCCGCAAGGCATCCTCAGCACAGTTGCTGTCGCTGTGGCTGCTCACGGACGGACGCTTCAGCGACCTGCCCCCGCGCCCGCCGCTGGCCGACAGCTGCCATATCGTCGACTTCGAAACCGAGGCCGTGGCGCTGCAGCGCTGCCAGCGGCTGGCGCGCGACTGGGACGCGCAGTGGATCAGCGCAGCCGAACTCAATCGGGTTTGATCTTCGCGCGCGCGATCACTTTCTTCCAGCGCTCCTGCTCGGTGGCGATGAACTGCGCGAACTGCGCGGGCGTGTCGCCAATCACTTCGGCCGCATCGCCATGCAGGCGCTTGAGCGCGTCGGGCGCCTTGACGGCCTTCATGGTCTCGGCCGACAGCTTGTCGATGTGGGCCTGGGGCATGTTGGCCGGCGCGAGCATGCCGTACCACTGGGTCATCTCGAAGCCCGGGAAGCCCTGCTCGGCCACGGTGGGCACGTCGGGCAGCTGCGCCAGGCGCTGCGACGAGCCGGTGGCGATGCAGCGCACCTTGCCCGACTTGATGAACGGCAGGATGGCCGCGGCACCGATAGCGGACGCGTCGACGCGGCCCGACAGCAGGTCGGTCAGCATGGGACCGGTGCCGCGATAGGGCACATGCAGCATGAACACATCGGCCGACATCTTCAGGTATTCGAACGCCAGCTGGCCCGCGCTGCCGTTGCCGGCCGAGCCATAGCTCAGGCGGCCGGGCTTGCTCTTGGCGTAGGCGATGAACTCGCGCAGGTTCTTGGCCGGCACGTCGGGGTGCACCACATAGAGGCTGGGCACCTTGGCCAGCAGGCTGATGGGCTTGAAGTCCTTGGGCGACCAGGGCAGCTTGTCGAAGATGTAGGGGTTCACGGCCAGCGTGCCGATGTGGCCCAGGATCAGCGTGTGCTGGTCATCGGCGCGCGCCACTTCCGACATGGCGATGTTGCCGGCCGCGCCGGGCTTGTTGTCGACGAACACGCTCTGGCCCAGCGTCTTGGACAGCTCGGCAGATGTGGAGCGGGCAACGATCTCCGAGCTGCCGCCGGGCGCGAACGGCACGACAAAGCGCACCGACTTCGACGGCCAGGCGGCTTGCGCCATGGCCGCGCCGGGCAGCAGGCCCGACAGCGCCAGCGCGCCGCCTCCGGCCAGCAGTTGGCGGCGCGTGGGGGCCGCGGAAAGATCCGATGCGTGGGCAAGGCGTTGCATGTCTGTCTCCGAAATACTTATGAAGCCCCGATGCTGCCTGTGACTAGCTTTCAGCCGGCTTTCAATCGCAAGGTGTTTACCCTAGGCGCACCGGCAGCGCCAGGGCTCTCGACCTGTATATGCTCCATGCCCATGCCTTACCGAATTCATCTTGCGCTGCTCGCCGCCGTGCTGTGCCTGCCGGCCACCGCCGGTCCGCTGGAGCAGACCGAATGCATTGCGCCGGCCAAGCCCGGCGGCGGCTTCGACCTGAGCTGCAAGCTGGTGCAGCGCGGCCTTCTCGACGCACGCCTCATCACCAGCCCGATGCACCTGCGCTATTTGCCCGGCGGCATAGGCGCCGTGGCGTACAGCAGCATGATTGCCCAGAGCCCGCCCCAGTCCAATGCCATCGTCGCCTTTTCGGGCGGCTCGCTGCTGAACCTGGCACAGGGAAAGTTCGGCCGCCACACCGAGCACGATGTGCGCTGGCTCGCAGCGATTGCCACCGACTACGGCGCGGTGGTGGTGGCGCACGACTCGCCCTACCAGACGCTGGCCGATGTCATGCGCGCGATGAAAGCCGAACCGGCCAAGGTGGTGCTGGGCGCGGGCGGCACCATAGGCAGCCAGGACTGGATGAAGGCCGCGCTGCTGGCGCGCGCCGCGGGCGCCAATCCCAAGCGCATGCGCTTTGTCGCGTTCGAGGGCGGCGGCGAAGCCATGCGCGCGCTCGAAGGCGGCCACATCCATGTGTTCACCGGCGACGCCGCCGAGACGCGCCAGCAGATACAGGCAGGTGCGCGGCTGCGCATACTGGCCGTGATGTCCGACCAGCGCCTGCCGGGCCCGTTGTCCCAGGTGCCGACGGCGCGCGAGGCGGGCGCGGCGATCTCCTGGCCCATCGTGCGCGGCTTCTACCTGGGCCCGGGCGTGTCCGACAGCGACCATGCCATCTGGACCGAAGCCTTTGCGAAGATGCTGGCCACGCCCGGCTTTCAGCAGTTGCGCGCCGAACGCGGGCTGTTTCCCATGGCGCTGGTGGGCAGGGACCTCGATCGCTATGTGCACCAGCAGGTCGCGCACTACCGCGAGCTGGTCAGGGAGTTCGGCCTGCAGCCGGCGAGGTAGGCACAGGTCAGCGCCGCGCGAGCGTGATGCGCGCGCACAGGCCGCCCTCGTCCGATGCCTGCAGCAGGTCGAAATGGCCGTGGTGGCGTTTGGCGATCGACGCCACGATGGCCAGGCCCAGGCCCGAGCCCGTGCCCTGGGAGTTGCTGGCACGGAAGAAGCGCTGCGTCGCGCGCCCCAGTTCATCGGGCGGAATGCCAGGCCCGCTGTCGCTCACTCCCAGGCTCGCGCTGTCGCCGTCCACGCCCACCGTGACCGTGACCCGGCCGCCCGCGGGCGTATAGCGCAAGGCGTTGTCCAGCAGATTGGCCAGTGCCTCCTCCAGCAGTTCGCGCTGGGCCAGCACCCGGGCCGGCTGGGCCGCAGCCTCGAGCCCGAGGTCGATTTGCCGAGCGCGCGCCTGCGGCCACCAGCGGCGCGTGACTTCGCTGGCGAGCTCGGCAAGGTCCACGGCCTCGGCCTGGACGTCGCAGCTGTCGGCGCGCGCCAGCGCGAGCATCTGGTTGGTCTGACGTATGGTGTGGCGCAGCTGTTCACGCACCGCCGCCAGCGCGGCTTGCACGCTGGGCAGATCGCTGGCGCGCTGGGCAAACGCGAGCTGGGTCTGCAGCGTGCTCAGCGGCGTGCGCAGCTGGTGCGAGGCGTCATCGACAAACCGGCGCTGGCTGTCCAGCAGTTCGCGGTTGCGCAGGATATGCTGGTTCATCGCTTCGACCAGCGGCAATACGTCCCGCGGCACGCGGCTGGTGTCCATGGGCGAAAGATCCTCGGGCGCGCGCGCGGCGACTTCCTGGCGCAGCTGGCGCAGCGGCCGCAGCGCCCAGGCCACGGCCGCGGCCACCGCCGCTGCCGCCAGGGCTGCGAGCAGGGCATCGCGCGCCAGCGCCCCGGCGATGAAACGCCGGCTGAACTGGTCGCGCGAGGCAAACGGCTCGGCAACCTGTATCACCAGCCGCGTATCGCTGCTGCCACCCACCGATTGCGGCAAGGAGCGCTGATAGGTCGCGATGCGCATCTGTGCGCCCGCGTACTCCACCGTGGCGAAATGCGGCTGCCGGTCCTGCAGCGGCGCGTCGGGCATGGGAAGGTCGGGGCTGCCGATCTCGACCAGACCGTCCTGCGTCGCGACACGGTAATAGACCGAGCCGTTGGCCGTCAGCTCGAAGAACTCGAACAGCACATAGGGCAGTTCGACCGCCAGCCCGCCGCTCTCGGTGGACACATTGGCATCGATCGCCTTGACCGCGCCGAACAGCGAGCGATCGAACGCGGCGTTCACCGCCGAGCGCGCGGTATGCCAGGTGAGCCAGACCTGCAGCAGGCTGCCGACCATCACGCCAGCGAGCAGCAGCACGATCAGCATGCGGCGCAGGCTCACGCGGTGCAGGGCGTCGAGATTCACGGCGCCGCCTCGAGCACGTAACCCAGGCCGCGCAGCGTGGCGATCTGCGTGCCCGTGCCCGCCAGCCGCTTGCGCAGCCGGTGGACCAGCACCTCGACGGCTTCGGGCGAGACTTCGCTGTCCCCAGCGAACACGCGCTCGAGCAGCTCGCGCCGACCCAGCGGGGCGCCCCTGGCCTGGATCAGCGTGGCCAGCAGCGCATGTTCGCGCGGCGTCAGCACCAGGGCTTGCGGGCCGGACTCGAAACGCCGCGTCGAGGCTTCGTAGACCAGTTGTCCGCAGTGAAAGCGCGTGGGCTCGCGGCCCTTGGCGCGGCGTATCAACGCCTGCAGCCGCGCTTCCAGCTCCTCGACTTCGAAAGGCTTGGCCAGGAAATCATCGGCGCCGGCGCGCAGCGTGGCCACGCGCTGGGCCAGCGTGTCGCGCGCCGTGAGGACCAGGATGGGCAGCGGGTCGTCCTCTTCGCGCAGGCTCAGCAGCACCTCCTCGCCCGCGAGCCCGGGCAGGCCCAGATCGAGAATCAGTGCGTCATAGCGCGTGGCGCGCAGGGCCCGGCGCACCAGCCGGCCGTCAGCCACCCAGTCCACCTGGAACCCGCCTTGCGCCAGGGCGCGCACCAGCCAGTCGGCCAGCGCCGATTCGTCTTCCGCCAACAAGATTCGCATGCAGGTATTCCACAAAGGCCAGGGTTCAATGCTGCCATTGTCGTGATTCCGCACGCCGGCGCGCGCCGCGCATGCCCGGCGAAAACCCTGAGCAGACCGTTTGGCACCGGATTTATGACTGCCGCGAACGGGACTTCCTCTTGAGATGCGCGCGGCGTTGCGCGCAAATGCGCGATGACGCTTTTTTGCCGGCCTGCCGCCCCGGCTTGGGCTGCGCAGCCAAGCTGCAGGCTTGCATGCTCCCATGGCTCCGGATGCTGCGTGGCATCAATACATCGCTGCGTCATTTTATTTGAATGCGAATGCTTCTCGTTGTCATTACAATCCAATACTTTCAGACATGAGCCCTTTACATAAGCGGCTCGCTACCTTCGAGCGAATTGATTGATGACGAACAAAAATGAGGGAACCGGGGCCATGTGTCCCATGCGTTTGCGCGCACTGGCCGCATTGGCGGGGCTGGCCTGTGCGGCCGCGGGCGCGCAGCAGGCGGACAACGCGGCGCAGGTCCTGACGCTGCCCACGGTGCAGGTCAACGCGAGCCAGTACGACGCCGACGACGTGCGCCCCGAAGGCGTGACCACGGCCACCAAGACCTACATGGCGCCCAGGGACATCCCGCAGACCATCGATACGCTGGAAGTCAACAAGTACAAGAGCTACGGCATCAATGATCTCGCGACCATGCTCGACGGCGTGCCCGGCGTCAACACCAGCTACGACATGCGCGGCGAGGGCGTGATGATCCGCGGCTTCCAGGCCGATGCCGGCGACATCTACCGCGACGGCGTGCGCGAGAGCGGCCAGGTGCGCCGCAGCACCGCCAACGTCGAGCGCATCGAGATCCTCAAGGGCCCGGCTTCGGTGCTCTACGGCCGCAGCGCCGGTGGCGGCGTCGTCAACCTGGTCAGCAAGCAGGCGCGTTTCGACGCCAAGAGCAGCGTCACGCTGCGCGGCGGCTCCTGGGACAACGTCGGCGCCACCATAGACATCAACCAGGTCATCAACCCCAACGTCGCCGTGCGCCTCACCGCCGACCGCGAGCAGGCGCACAGCTTTCGCAGCGGCATACGCAACAAGAACGAGATGATTTCGCCCAGCATCCTGGTGGATAACCGCAAGGGCCTGCGCTGGATCGGCCAGTACACCTATGACAACGTCTGGCGCGTTCCCGACCGCAGTCCGGCCTATGACCAGTTGCCGGCCGGCGTGCCGATACGCCAGGGTTTCGCCCAGCCCGGCGACTATGTCGAGGACCGGCTGCGCGTGCTGCGCTCCGATCTGAGCTACGACTTCAACCCGGCCTGGAGCCTGCGCTGGGTCGCGAGCCGGCGCGAGGCCGCGCAGGACTTCGACCACTACTTCCTGGGCACCTACTGCAATGCCCAGGGCCGCACGTCGACGGGCGCCAGCTGCAGCCACCGCGGCCAGGTGCGCCAGAGCTATGCCTGGCAGCAGACCGCGAACAAGACGACGTCCAACACGCTGGACCTGACGGGCCGCATCGACATCGCCGGCATGCGCCACGAGCTGCTGCTGGGCGCGGATTACACCGAGGAAGAGCGCGCGCCGCGGCTGTTCTCGACCGCCGCCAGCAACGGCTTCGTCGATCCGTTCAACCCGGTGCTCAATGCCCAGCGCCCGGCGCAGGGCGCGCCCACGCAGCACAACCTGCACCTGGGCAAGGGCCACGCGTTCTACGTGCAGGACATGGTCCATCTCGCGCCGCAGTGGAAAGTGCTGCTGGGGGCGCGCTACGACAACTACACGTTCGAGAGCACCAACCGCATCAATGGCTTTCAGCGCGACACCGGCGACAGCAGCGTGAGCCCGCGCGTGGGCGTGGTCTGGCAGCCGCTGCAAGAGCACAGCATCTACGCATCGTGGAACAAGAGCTTCTCGCCCTACGGCGGCCGCGGCACGCTCAGCGTCGATACCGCCGCCACGGCGGTGCTGGACGAAGAACCCCAGCATTCGCGCCAGTTCGAAGTCGGCATCAAGAGCGACTGGCTCGACGGCAAGCTGTCGACCCAGCTTGCGGCCTATGAGCTGGAGCACTACAACATCCGCTACCGGCCCGAGCCCGACCTTGACCCCTACCTTTTCGCGGTACGCGGCAAGGAGCGTTCGCGCGGCATTGAATTCAGCGCCTCCGGCCGCGTCGCGCCGTCATGGTATGTGCGCGGCGGCGTGGGCATCATGGATGCCAAGGTCGCCAGCGACGTGAGCGCACCGGCCAACGTGGGCAAGTTACTGCCCAATACCGCCAGGCGCAACGGCAGCCTGTTCGTACGCTATGCGCCGGCCGGCGCCTGGTATGGCGAGCTGGGCGCAACGCATACCAGCGAGCGCTACACGAATGCCGCCAACACCGCCGTCGTTCCCGGCTATACGCGCTGGGATGCACTGATCGGCTGGCGCGCGGCGCCGTGGACCGTGACCCTGGCGGTGTCGAATCTGTTCGACAAGGAATACTGGCGCTCCAACGCCATGCCGGGCGCGCCGCGCAGCTTCCTGGTGAGCGCGAACTACCAGTTCTGAGACCGCGCCTGAAGAAGCCTGCCCTGCGGCCCGACGGCGCCGGGCGGGCAAGCGACAATGGCCGACGCGGAACAGCGCAACGATGGCCTGCAAACAGGATTTCCTGCTGAAGGCTCTGCGCACTCCCAGCCATTGCCCGCGCACCGGGCTCAACCTGAGCCATATCTCACTGCCGCTCCCAGCCGGCACCGACCTCGGCAGTCGCAAGCACCGCAGCCCGCCACAAAGTCCTGAGCGCACGCTCCAGGACTTTTTTCTATTCCGGCAATGCGTCTTGTTCGCCGACATCACGGCCAGCGCCGGCCGCCGAATGCCGCTGTCGATCCTTTGCGGCGCCGGAAACGAAAGATTACATTTAATATTTAAATTCAATGTATTCTTATGATTGTTTTTAACTATCACACTTTTAGACTCAAGGTCGAAGAATTTTCTTCGGTTTCGAAACAGGAGCAATAGTGAAAGAGTCCAGCCCACAACTCATGTCCGACACAGATTCGGCTGCTGCAGCTTCCTGCGAATTACGCGAGCTTAACGACAAAGAAACGCAAGATTGCCCATTCGGATCTTTTATCGCTTTGAAACGCCTGTCAAAGCTGAATATCGAAGCGGTTCGCATGCAAGGCTGCGCCGACAGCGGCACAGGCGGCAACAACTAAGCCGTTTGCAAAAACGCCAGAGCGATCCCGATCGATAGAAAATTATCCATCGTGACATCCGCCCAATCCAGCGACATAACTGAACAAGTGAAATATCTCATCCGTCCTTTTCAATGCATGGAGCTGGATACTGGGAAATTCTTCCTTGCATCAGGTCAAGCCATTGTCCGCCTCGACTCCTCGGATATTTACCAGGCGGCGCTGGCAATGCGCGGCATGGGTTGGGGCAGCACCATCACTTTGCAAGAGCTCGAACGACTCCTGGTCGACCGGCCACAGGCACAGCTGCCTGCCGCATTGAAATATCTTGCGGATATTGGCGTGCTGCGACAAGTACATCAGGATTTGGGACGTTTCAATCGCATATGGCAGCTTCACGACCGGCTTCAGGAAATCGAATCACTGGCAGAAGACATCGAATTTCTCACAGGGCTGCAGTGCAATTCCACGCGCGATCCCAATAGTATTGCTGGCAACGAATCCGTGGTGTTGTACACGCCGAAATATGAGGCCAAGCTGATTCAACGGGTTCAGCAGCAGGTAATGGACCAGGGGAACTCCGCCATGCTTACCTGCTATCTGGTAGCACGCAATTTCTTGATCGACGGAACTTGTATTCCAGCAGCCCGCACTCCTCGTCATCTTTGTCAGGCAGCAGCCTCGACGGCGCAACGAACGCATGGGAGCGGGTTTTCTCAGAGCCTGAAAGCTGCATTCAAGGCAATCACGCAAAAGCCTGTCATTACAGGCTTGGACTACCCCATTCTTCCTTGAACTTCGACAACGCATTCGCACGCCTGTTGGGCATCCACCAACCCCGCGCCGAGCTGCGCACTTCGACCTGCCTTCCCTGACCCAGCCCCTCACCATTGCCTTCACGCCCATGCCTTTGAACCTAGCCCCGCGCAAACTTTTCGTCACGACTGCTCTGCCCTACGCCAACGGCCCTCTTCATCTGGGTCACCTGCTCGAATACATACAGGCGGACACCTGGGTGCGCGCGCAACGCATGGCCGGCCATGCAGTGCAATTCGTCTGCGCCGACGACGCGCATGGCGCGCCCATCATGATCGCTGCGCAAAAGGCGGGCGTCACGCCGCAGCAGTACATCGCCGACATTGCGCGTTCGCGCGCCGCTTATCTGGCCGGATTCCATATTCGCTTTGACAATTGGCACTCGACACACAGCACCGAGAACCAGCAATTGGCGCAGGATATCTATCGAAAGCTCCAAGCACGCAATCTGATCGCACGCAAGGACATAGAACAGTTTTACGACCCCGTAGAAGGCATGTTCCTGCCCGACCGCTACGTCAAAGGCAGCTGTCCGCGTTGCGGCGCGCCTGAACAGCATGGCGACTCGTGCGACGCCTGCGGGGCCGTCTATGCACCCACCGATGTGGGCCAGCCCCGCTCCATTCTGAGCGGTGCGGTGCCGGAGCTCAGAAATTCAACGCATCTCTTCTTTCGCCTGTCTGACCCTGCGATTCAGGCATTCCTGCGTTCGTGGACTGCCGATGCCACGCTGCAACCCGAAATCGCCAGAAAGGTCTCCGAGTGGTTTGCCGACGGCTTGCAGGACTGGGATATATCCCGCGATGCCCCATACTTCGGCATACCGATTCCCGGCGAAATCGGAAAATTTTTCTATGTCTGGCTGGATGCGCCCGTGGGTTACCTCGCCAGTCTGAAGAACCATTTCGACAAGGGCGGCGCACGCAACCATTGGCATGTTCCTTCGCGCACCGCTCAAACCTTTGACGAATTTCTCGGCGACCCGTTGCTGGAACAGGTTCATTTCATCGGCAAGGACATCAGCTACTTCCATGCATTGTTCTGGCCGGCCATGCTGCATTTTTCCGGTCTGCGCCTGCCATCCAAGATTAACGCCCATGGCCATCTGACGGTGAGGGGAGAGAAGATGAGCAAGAGTAAGGGCAACGGCCTTGATCCGCTCAGATATCTGGACCTCGGCTTGGATGCCGATTGGATTCGATACTATCTGGCGGCAAAGCTCAATGGCGGAATCGACGACACGGATTTCAATCCCCAGGACTTCGTGGCCCGGGTCAATGCCGATCTCGTGGGGAAATTCGTCAATATCGCCAGCCGCTGCAGTGGCTTCATTCTGAAAAAATTCGACGCCACCCTGGGCCTGCCGGATCAGGAGGGACTGGCCCTGCTGGGAAATCTGCAGACATTGGTGGAGCAGGCCGGCGCCCGCTACGAGGCCCGTGAGTACGCCAGATGCATACGCGAGTCCATGGCCATGGCGGACCAGGTAAACGCCTATTTCGACAGGAACAAGCCCTGGGAGCTCGCAAAAAAGCCCGAATGCGGGACCCAGCTGCTGGCCGTGTGCACAGCCTGTCTGGAGGCCTTCCGGTTGCTGTGCATTTTGCTCAAGCCTGTGATCCCCGCGCTGGTGGGCCGCGCTCAATCTTTCCTGCAGATTGCGGAACTGGACTTCGCGTCGGCGGCGCGGCGGATGGGCCCAGGCCACCGCATCGGTGCATACCGGCATCTGACCCACCGGGTGGACAGCGCGCTGGTCGAGCAGGCATTTGGCGCCACGCATCTGCCTTCCGGCTGCCCGCGCCCGATGGCCTGCGCAGAAAAAACGGCGGCCGCCAAGGCAATCGATGCGGCAGGAAACTGAACGCGCCGACAACTGGCTGACCACTCCCCAGGCAGCCGTAGCGTGCGGCCCGTAGTCGTTCACCAGACGCATCAGAGCGACATCCGCGCATGCGCTGATTACGAAAATGTGTTCGACAGCGCTTGCACGCTGTTGCCGAGCACCAGCCTGTCAGGAAGTCGGCATGTGTTCCTGAATGCAATGCCATTGCGTGTCGGTGTGGATGGGAAGTGAATGCCCCATGTTCGCCTGGGGACTGCGACGGGCCCGCTGCAACGCCTGGCCATGACTGGAGAAACTCCGCCAACAGTCTGCCCTGTGCCTGGCCAGCGGCAAATGATGGTTAACCCCGCAAGCGCCCCGAAGGTCGCGAGGAGACGCACTGCGTGCCCCCGCGCCGGCCCGCAGCGAACGCCTGCGCGAGTTCACGGGCCTTCCTGCCCTGGTCAATGCGGAACGCTTACTCCACGATCTTGGCGTAGGCCGCCAGATCCGCGTACTTGTCCATGTCGGTGCGGATCAGCTGGGCCAGGTTCTCGTCGCCCTTGGCGGGAATGGCGCCCGAAGCTTCGAGGCGCTGGCGGATCGCCGGGTCGGCCAGGCCGGCGCGCAGCGCGGTCTGCAGCTTGGCGAGGATCTCGGGCGGCAGGTCCTTGGGCGCGGCAAATGCAAACCAGCCGGCCAGCGAATAGCCCTTGAGCGCCGGGTGCTCGCCCAGCGCCGGCACATCCTTGAAGCCCGGCAGGCGGTTGGCCGTGGTCACGCCCAGCGCCTTCATGCGCCCGTTCTGCAGGAATGGACCGGCGGCCAGCGGCGAGATGATGGCGAAATCGACATTGCCCCCGCCCAGGTCGGTGGTCATCGTGGCCGAGCCGCGATAAGGCACATGGGTGATGTACAGGCCGGCAAGCTTCTTGATCAGCTCGGCCGAGAAATGCGGCGTCGAGCCGATTCCCGGGCTGCCGTAGCTGTACTTGCCCGGGTTCTTCTTGACCAGGGCCACGAACTCGTCGAGGTTCTTCACCGGCACATGCGCGCCCGCGACCCACATGTTGGGCGCCAGCGCGGCCAGGCCTATGGGTGTCAGGTCCTTGGACGGATCGTATTTCTGCGCGGTGTTGACCGCCTTGGTGCCTGCGAGTTCATTGCTCGAGCCCGCCAGCAGCGTGTAGCCGTCGGGCTTGCTGCTGACCACGCGCTGGGCCGCGACCACGCCGGCGGCGCCGGCCTGGTTTTCCACCACCACGGTCGCATCGAGGTGCTTGGTGAGGATGTCGGCAATCACCCGCCCGACCATGTCGACCGAGCCGCCGGGCGCGTAGCCAATCACCAGGCGGATGGGCTTGTTGGGATAGGTGGACTGGGCCCACAGCGGAGTGACGGACACCGCGGCAGCCGCGGCCAGAAGCGCGCGCCGGGAAAAAGAGGATGCAAGCATGGTGAACAGTAATAAGTGACGGCAATGCCGATTGCAAGAACCGGGCCAAGGAGGTCGATGTTAGTGGCAATCCAGGCCGTCATGCACTGCAATCACTAGGTACTTGTACTAGGATTCAATTGTCATTGTTGAACAATCAATGCACCATGCGAGTGCTTCAGGGTTGGAAAAGCAGCATTCCAAAGACCCCGAAAAGCATCAGATGCATCCAGCCCTGCACCGGCGAGGTGCGCTGGCCATTGAAGCTCAGCAGCGCCAGCACCAGCGTCACGGCGAACAGCAGCGTTTCAGTCGCCGAAACCCCCATCACCACGGGCTTGCCGGTGAGCAGGCCAATGGCCAGCACCGCCGGCACGGTCAGGCCCACGGTGGAGACAAAGGCGCCCAGGCACAGGTTGATGGCGCGCTGCATTTCATTGTTCATCGCGGCGCGTACCGCGGTGATCGACTCCGGCGTGAACACGATGATGGCAATCAGCACCCCGCCTATCGCGGGCGGCGCGCCGGCTGCAGCAATGCCGTAATCGGTGACGATGGCCAGATAATGCGCGAGCAGCACGATGGGCAGCACCATGGCCAGCAGCAGGGCCGAGCGCAGCAGCAGCGTCTTGCGCCCCGCAGGCGCGTGCGTGGCCACGGCGGGCATGGGCGCGGCAGCATCCGCTGGGCTTGCCATTTCACCTGCGGGCGGCTGGATGAAAAAGCGCTTGCAGCTGCGCATCTGCAGCCACAGGAAGACGCCATACAGCAGCGCCGTCAGCACCGCCATGCCCGCGGCCTGCACGCGCGTGAACTCGCCCGCGCCACTGGTGTAGTTGGGCAGCACCAGCGCCGTGCCGGTCAGCAGCGCAATCATGGAAAGATAGGACGCCGCGCCCTGGGCGTTGTACTCCTGGTCGCCATGCCTGGCCCAGCCCGTGAGCAGGCACATTCCCATCACCAGGTTCATGATGATCATCATCACCGCAAAGATCGAGTCCCGGCCTATGGTCGGGAAGTCGCCGGGGCCCAGCAGCACCGAAACGATCAGTATCACTTCGATGGCAACGATGGACAGCGTGAGGATCAAGGTGCCGTAGGGCTCGCCCAGCTGGTGGGCCAGGTGGTCGGCCTGCCTGACCACGCCAAACGAGGCCGCAAGTATGGTGGCAAACAGCAGCGCGAACACGCCTGCGGCCATCGAGGGGCGCAGGGGCGCGGCCAGCCACTGCGCGCCCAAAGCCATGAACAGCCCGACCACCAGCCAGGCACAGGCCAGCAAGGCCCAGGTTGCGCGAGGAATCAGGCGCGTGGATGTCGACTCGGTGCTCATGCGGCGGCTCCCCACCGAGCGCCGACCCCGGCGGGCCGGTCAGAAAAACAGGAACGCGGGGACGCTGTTGCGCGCGAGACAGGCAGGTAGACGGCCATGGCAAACTTCCTTGGAAGCACAGGGCCGTCCCCTTGTGTGATCAGCACCAAGGTCGTCCTTGGCCAGGCCTGCGCAGCTCACGCAGGCCTGAAAATAATAGCATGCAAGCCGGCTGCGCGTCAGTCTGCGGCCGGCGCCACGCCCGCACCCTGGATGCCATGGCGCTGCAGCGCCTGGGCCACAAAGCCGCTGGCCTTCATTTCCTCGACAAAGCCGCCCAGCACCCGGGCCGCGTCTTCGCCGCGCGACTTGGGGCAGCCCATCGCCTGCTGTATCACCATGAAGCGCCCGGGCAGCAGGCGCAGATCGGCGCGGTCGCGAATATCAGCTTCCAGCTGCTGCTTGACACCCGCGGCGACATCGGCGTTTTCCGCGAGAAAAGTCTGCACCACGGTGGGCGAGGTCGGCGCGCGCAGGATCTGCGCGTTCTTCAGTTCGCGCGAAAGATAGAGGTCGTAGGCACTGCCCTTGCCGACCACCACGCGCAGCCCGCTGGCGTCGACTTCGTCGTTGCGCTGCAGCGGCGAGTCGGCGCGCACCAGATAGCTGCCTTCGATCAGCACATAGGGCGCGGTGAATGCGATATGCGCGCCGCGCAGCGGATCGATGGCGAAGAAACCGATGTCGGCCTGCTCGTTGCCCACCGCATCCACCGATTTGCCGGCGGCGTCAAACACCACCAGCCGCAGCTCGACACCCAGGCGCCGGGCAAACGCCTGCGCCAGATCGACCGAGACGCCGCCGGGTGCGCCGCTCACGGGATCGGCATGGGCCAGTATGGGATTGCCCAGGTTGATGGCAGCGCGCAGAACGCCCGTGGGCGTGAAGGCCTGGATGACGGCGGAAGCGATGGTCATGGGGAAGGTGTCTCCGGTTGCGGTGTGCAGACCACCCCAGGTTGCCGGGGCGCATGCCGCCATCATAGAAGGCCGGCGGCGCCAGGCCCGATCTTGCGGACCAGTTCCTGGCAACGTGGCGCCATGAAGTCATGCAGGCAGCGCACCAGCGGCGTCAGCTGGCGCCGGCCGGGCACCACGAGAAACAGCGGCACGGCTTCGGTCGCCCAGTCGACGCACAGCGCCTGGAGCCGGCCTGCGGCCAGGTCGTCGGCAACATCCAGGCCCGACTTGTAGGCAATGCCCTTGCCCAGCAGCGCCCAGCGCCGCACGGCATCGCCGTCGTTGGCGACATTGGCGCTGCGCACGCGCACGCTGAGCGGCGCGGTGCCGGCACGCGTGAAGCGCCAGCGGTCGTTGACTTCATCGCCCAGCATGAAGCACAGGCAGGCATGGTCGGCCAGGTCCTGCGGTGCGGCCGGTGCGCCATGCCGCGCGAGATACGCCGGCGCTGCGCACAGCACGCGCCGGTTGTCCAGTGCCAGCGGCAAGGCGACAAGGCTGGAGTCGGGTGGCTTGCCATAGCGAAATGCCGCGTCCACGGGATCGCTGTAGACATTGGCCATGCGGTCCGACAGCTGCAGGCGGATATCCACCCCGGGGTACTGCGACTGAAACGCATCGAGCCAGGGCAGCAGCACATTGCGCCCCAGGTCCGAAGGCGCCGACAGCTTGAGCAGGCCTTTCAAGGCCTGCCCGCCCGCGGCGAGCTGCGCGCCCGCCTGCTGCAATGCCTCCAGCGCGGGCCGGCATTGCGCAAGAAAGCGCTCGCCCTGCGGCGTGAGCCGCAGGCTGCGCGTGGAGCGCAGGAACAGTTGCACGCCCAGCTCGGCCTCGAGGCGCTTGAGCGCAGCGCTGGCCGCCGCGGGCGTCAGATCGAGCGCGCGCGCCGTCGCCGACAGGCTGCCGTTGTCGGCAGTGCGCACGAAGATATCGAGATCGCCCAGCGCTTTCATGGATTCATTTCAAAAAAATCTTGATACCTGAAAGTAAATCAGCATCTGGTACAGCCTTGGATTTTCAACTATTTTTTGAAAGTGGCTTCAAGGCCAGGACGGTTTTTCCACACCCGCAAACGCCGCAAGATAGCGTTTGCACTGCACTCCATCAAGAAAGAACCACCATGAAAGCCATTGGCTACCGCACGCCCCAGGCCATCACCGCGCCCGACGCACTGCTCGACATCACGCTGCCCGATCCCGTGGCCACGGGCCGCGACCTGCTGGTCGAAGTGAAAGCCGTGTCGGTCAACCCGGTCGACACCAAGGTGCGCAACAGCGCCGCGCCGGAGCAAGGCCAGGAATACAAGGTGCTGGGCTGGGACGCGAGCGGCATCGTGCGCGCCGTGGGTCCGCAAGTCACGCTGTTCCAGCCCGGCGACCGCGTCTGGTACGCAGGCTCGATTGCGCGGCCCGGCAGCAACAGCGAACTGCAGCTGGTCGACGAACGCATCGTGGGCCATGCGCCCAAGTCGCTTGATTTCGCGCAGGCCGCGGCCCTGCCGCTGACGACCATCACCGCCTGGGAAATGCTGTTTGATCGGCTGGGCGTCGCGCCCGGCAAGCAGCCCGGCGGCAAGACGCTGCTGGTCATCGGCGCGGCAGGCGGCGTGGGCTCTATCCTCACGCAGCTCGCGGCGCGGCTGACCAACCTCACGGTCATAGGCACGGCCTCACGCCCCGAGACCCAGGCCTGGGTCAAGGAACTCGGTGCCCACCATGTCATAGACCACAGCCGGCCCATCGCCGAGGAACTGCGGCGCGCCGGCTTTGCCAGCGTGGACTACATCGTGAGTCTCACGCAGACCGAAGCCCACTTCGCGCAGATCGTCGAAGCCATTGCGCCCCAGGGCAAGTTCGGCCTGATCGATGACCCGAAATCCCTGGACATCACCGCGTTCAAGCGCAAGTCGGTATCGGTGCACTGGGAGCTGATGTTCACGCGCGCGCTGTTCGGCACCGCCGACATGATTGGCCAGCACCGGCTGCTGGAAGAAGTCGCGGCGCTGGTCGATTCCGGGCTGATACGCAGCACCTTGGCCGAGCGCTTCGGCAGCATCAACGCCCACAATCTGCAGCGCGCCCATGCGCTGCTCGAGTCGGGCCAGGCGCGCGGCAAGGTGGTGCTGGAAAACTGGGACTGAGTGCCCGGGGCGGCACGGCGGCCGTCGTTTGCACGCCACGCAAAACGCGGCATCATGTCGGCTTCACCCCTGATAGAGCACACCATGTCCTCCTGGCCAGACACCCGCCTTCTCGATCTGTTC
>NZ_JAVWWA010000095.1:0-6467 GCF_036666375.1 Comamonas sp.
GCCGTCAATACTGGCCACTGTCGACGCGGCAAAAGTGATGCTGGCTCCTGTCCGGTCGGTGCTTTGCCGTTGGCTGCCGAATGTTAGGCCAGGCCCACCTCCGCCGATCAGGCCGCTCTTGGTGGTTTTATGAAAATTCGTTTCGGAGGTCGTTTCTGAATCCGCCAGGATGTTGATGTCGCGCTCTGCTTTGAACATGGTGCCGTGCTGGGAACCCACATTGCTGCCCAGCACGGTGATGTCTTGATGCGATGTGATCGAAACCGTGTCACCGCTCAGGCTGCTGGCCAGCGACTGGGTGGAATCGCGCTGGTTGATTCGTGTGGACGTGCTTGAGCTGAACAGGCCTTTGCTCTTCGAATAAGAGCGGCTGTCCACTGACTGCGATGCCTCACCAGCGGCAATCTTGGCGTCTTGTACCGCCTTGATCTCCAGTGCGTTCGAGCTGTGCACTTGCGCCGCTCGGGCATCGAAGTTTTCGCCGGCTTCGATTCGCGTAGGGCCCAACGTTCGTATTTCCGTACCCATTTCCTCGCTTTGACCGAAGGACAGAAGATTTCGTGGGTCCCAGGTGATGCGCTGCTCATTCGAGATATTGACGGTCGACAGCACAACGTCCTTGGCCGCGTGGATGTAGGTGCTTGCGCCTTCGACCGCGTTGGCGATGAGTGCCGCCTGGAGGTTGGCATTTCTACCCGCCTCAAGCACCAAGCTCCGCTGCGCTGGCGGCACATCGACCGCATCAACAGGCTCGAGGATCAGCGCTGCAATGCGATCCACATTCGTGTTGGCGCAGCCATTGGCATCGTCACCGCCCCGGTTGGTGCTGGTCGTCGTAGCCATGTTCATGTCGTTGCCGGCTTTCGCCATAAGTGACAGCGCGGCGGAAACGGTTCCGCCCACGACGTTGATATCGCGCTCGGCGAGCAGCGCCACCGATTCGCCGACGATGCGCCCGCCAATATTGTTGATGTCGTGGGCTTCGATCACTACTGCGCGGCGGCCCGCAATGGTGCCGCTGTTGTGGAAGTTCTCCCGGCTTTGGGAGTAGACCGTGTCGCCGCTGATCAGCGCACCCGAGGTCTCCAGGTCACCAACCTTGGCCACGACATATACCTTGGGCACCAGCACTGTCTGTACCGTACCGTCCGACAGCGTGATGTCTTCATGGACCAGCCATACCAGATCACTGGTCAGTTGGGCCACCTGTTCGGCATTCAGGGCAATGCCCGGACGCAGCTTGTAATCCTGGGCAACAGTGACGCCATTTTGCAGAAGTGCGTGGTACTGCTCGTCGTCGTTGGTGTAATGACCGAGATAACGTCGTCCGGTAAGCTGACCCACCTGCTGTTGTATCAGTTGCTGCTCATAGTAGCCGTCACCCAGGCGCTTTTGCAGCAGCGCGGGGTCCATGCTCAAAGCATCAAGCATGAAATCTGATGACATCCAGCTCTTCCTGTTGGTGACCGCAGGATGGGTTTCGATCAACGGCTTGTCAGGGTGGTGGGCGTTGATGATGTACAGGCTGTCGACGGGCAGATACTGCGGCAGTGCTGTCGTTCGAACCTCCAGCGCGGTGCCAGCGGCAGCTGTTACAGCAGGCTCGCTTACCTCCGCCGGTGCACGCGCGCTCATTTCAGGGAAAGCAGGAGCTGCCATGGCAATGTTCGGCATTTGATGCGCTGTCGCGTCAATTCCCTGAGCAGGTGGAAGCAACATTCCGTCGGCAACCGGGACACCGATGGAGCTAGGCATTGCGCCGCCAGCGGCTTGCGTGGCTGGCGTTGGCACTACATTCTCAGCAGCAACATGCACGCTGTGGGGCTGCACGTCGAGGAAGGTAACTCCGCTCAACTCTTGACCATTCACATCCATGCGAGCGGTTCCAGTGAAACCGCTATGGATGATGTTTGCCGCTGCAACTGAGGTCATGCCGCAGGTACCAATTGGCAAATCACTTGCCGATTGGGGTCGTAATGGCGATGCCGACTGCCCGATCTGTGGAGGCTGCTCCACCGGTACGGGATGTGCGGTTTGTGCTGGCTGCACGTTCACGCCTGGGGAGTGGAAATGCTGGTCGACATCGGCCCATGGCAGTCCATTCAGGACAAGCGAGCCCATTTTCGTGGCCGCAGAACCTTGCTCAGCGGCAGCCGATTCGCTGCCTTGCGAGATCCGCACTACTGGGCTGGCTTCAACGCGACCAAATGCCGTATTTTTTCCCGCATTTTTTGTCGGAATGGCGTAACTAGTTGTCGCACCTCCGATGTGCCCCTGCTGATATATGCCTGTCGGCAAATCAAAGGTGATGCGACTAAGCTGCTCGGTAGGCTGACCAGGGGTTGCCACTTCGTAGTGTTTTTTTGATCCTTGCTTGACCTTCCCGCCCCTCTTGGACTTCCAATGATAGGAAATCGGCGAACCTATGGTTTTTGTGGTTTCCACGCCTTTTGTTGAATGGTTTTTCTGATGGGGAATGAACACCACCCCATTCGCCACCACGATTGAATCAACGTTATAAAATTCGCCGGCTGCAGTGATATTACGCCCTGCATTGATTTTTGCAGGCTTGGAAGACTCAACCCTATCTCTAAAAATCTCGCTGCGCACGTTCACTATTTTCTTATAATCCCTCCAAAATCCTTCAACTTTATTATTATTCTTGATTTTTTCAAGAATTACGTTATTCAGATCTTTAGCCGCCTGAACTGATTTTTCATAGACAATCAATGCCGCCTCGAAACCGGCCATATTGGAGGAGGGGCCCCAATAAACTTCTTTCCCACTCAAAGTGGCGCCAAAATTTCCCGGTAACGGCTCTATTGGATTGTAATTTTCCGGTTTTTCAATTCCATATTCCGCAAAGCGCATGGAATTTGCCGACTCATATACATACTTCAAGTGACACGAGTCATCATAGTTGTTTTCAACCTTCACCGGCGTACACGCGAGAGGTATATTTTTCAGGAATCGACCGGGATGGGTTATTTTAAACATTCCTCCCGCGGACATCCCTTCCGGAAAGCCAAGTTCACCAATTCTTTGTTTAGTAGAATAAAAAGGTATCAATATCCCATGAGGGTGCACTTGGTACTGATCATCGCTCTCAGGCATCCGACCCTCCACCTGCACAAGATTTCCTGCGGGATAGCTTCCCACAAACTCATCTTTGACTACCTTCACTCCGGCATTGGTGTTATGCACCGCCCCCGAAAAAAAATCAACACTCCCGCGTGCATCGATTAGTGCACCATGGTTACTGACTGAACTTGCCCCAGATGCAACACGATTTTCATCGAGACTGGAACCTATTCTTATATCTCCATCACTTCGAATGGATGCACCATGCTGATTTTTAACCACGGCTGCACCTATTTCCAGCAATTTGCGCGCCATTATTGATCCGGATTTTTCACCTTCAGCACGGTTATCGATTCTATCAGCGGCAATGGAAAGATGATCGCCAACAATGAGGCCTTCGCCGGGATTATCCAAAACCCTTGCATTTATCTGAGCATCACCACCCGTGAAAACTCCTCTGTTCGTCAACACTTGGCGCGCATTTACCTTCATCAGGCCCGCAGAACTTATTTCCGCGCCACTCTGGTTATCTATATTACTAGCGGAGACGGCAACACCCTTGCCTCCCCTTATCACCCCTTGATTGGAGAGATTGCCACCCAGTGTAATTCCAAGGTGACCACCAATATCCATATCCCCTTGATTCGTGTGATCTGCGGCAATCTCCAACTGCATGTCTCCTTGCGACTGCAGACCGCTCGCTCCCGAAAATTCCTTCGTCCGTATAGCCAGATCTTTGCCGGAAGACAGCGTTCCGCCGCGGTTGTGCAAGGTTTGTTGAGCGCTTGAAAGCGGCGCGCCTGAAGCCACATGCGCGTCCAATATGGACAGCTGCTTGCCCGCCTTGATGTTGCCCAAGGCGTTTTCCACATGGCCACGGCTTTGCACCAACACACCGTTGTTCGCGCGGATACTGCCGCGCGTGTTCATGATGGCGGCGTCACCTGCGTAAAGCTTCACATCGCCCAGGGACTGCAGCAGTCCGCCCTCGCTGTTGTCAATGCCGGTGCCTGTGTTCGCATTGCTGGTGATTTGCAGCCGGCTGTGGGATGCCATCACGCCGCCCTGGTTTTCAATCCGCTCGGCGTTGATCTCGGCGTCGCCCGCGGCACCCATAATGCCGCCCCGGCTGTTGCGAACCATGCCTTGATGCGCATTGACCTCCAGCGCGCCCGCGCTCACAATGCCGCCGTCTTCACCCGACTGATGGTTGGTGATGTCCGCGCCGTGGCCGTCAAGCATCAGCCGACTGTCTGCGCGCGTGGTCTTGATGGCGCCCGCAGTGTTGTTCAACGCACCGCTGTCGATCTGCAGGTGCTGATCCGCCATCATGCTGCCGCTCTGGTTATCCACCAAAGCCCAGTTCCCGGACGTATCCTGGCTGCGGACTTGCAGTGTGGGAGCCGAGATGCCGCCGGCGCCATTGTGGATGCCCTGGGCGGTCAGTACCGCGTCTTGCTGGGCGGAGATACGCCCACGCCGGTTGTCGAGGTGGCCGCTGTCAATGCGCAGCGAGCTCCCCGAGGCAAGCAGCTTGGCATCTGCGTTAATCAGTTGCTGGCCCTGGGTGTCGATGGTCAGAGAATCGCCGCTGATCGTGCCCTGCGTATTGTCCAGGCCTTGGCTGGTGATGCTGGTCGCATGCCGTGCCGTGATAGAGCTGCGATAGTTGCTCAAAGCGCCCGTCGTGATATTGACCGGGCCGGCGCTGCTGCTGATCACCGCCTGCTCGTCGTTTTGCAGGTTGGCGCTGTTCAACACTGCTTCGGCATCGCCCACGAGCTGGCCACCGGAGTTGATCACGGCTGCGGCAATGCGGGCATCGAGCTTGCCGCCAGCACCGATTTCACCCTGGCTATTGTTCAGAGCTGGAGCGGTGAGCGTCAAGTTGCCGCGGGCCAGCATATGCCCGGCGCTGTTGTTCACATGGCCCGTGGCGGTCACAGTGAGTTCGGCATCCGCCGTGTCGGGGCCACCTGCCAGGAGGTGACCTCCAGTGTTGTCCAAAGTGCCGGCACGAATGCGTGCATTGCCCTGCGCCCGCATGGTTCCACTGTTATTCAACGCTTCGTCATGGGTGCGGATTTCCAGGTCCTGGGCCGCATGAACCATGCCGCTGCCGTTGTGGAAGACGCCGCTTTTCACATCCAGCGTGCCGGTGGATGTCACGATGTGTCCGGCGTCGTTGTGCAGCATGCCCTTGCGGGTGTCGATGGCAGCGGAGGCCGCATTGATTCGGCCTGCACGGTTGTCCAGCGCGCTGGACTTGAGGTCCAAGGTGGTTGCGGCGGCAATACCGCCGCCGGCATTGTTTACCGGACCGGCATCGATATTGGCTTGAAAGCCTCTCAAGGTACCGGTGTTGGTGTTGGCAATGCCGTGCCCGTGGGTGTTGACCGTGAGGGCTTGCGCCGCCTGCAACAGACCCTGGTCATTGTTCAGCGCGCCACTTTGTACATTCAGCTCACCGTTCGACGCGATGATCTTGCCGCTGGCCTTGTTGATCAGCGTGCCGCGCTGTGTATTGATGGCAATCGATGCAGCACAGATCTGGCCCGAAGTGTTGTCCAGCGACGTGCTGGTGAGCGTCAAAGCATCAGCGGCGCTGATAGTGCCGCCGGTGTTGTCGACGATGCCGGCATCAATGGTGGCCTTGCCCAGGGACAGCAGCGTGCCGGTGCTGGTAAACGCCTGGCCATGGGTATCGATCGTCAGGTCCTGCGCGGCCTGCAGTCGACCATCCCCGTTGTACAGCGCACGGCCTTGTACACTCAGCCCCCCCTCCGAGGCAATGATCTTGCCCTTTTCGCCGTTCGTGAGCGGGCCTTCTTGAACATCGAGAACGATCGCTGCAGCACCGATCGCGCCCGCAGTGTTGTCCAGCGACGTGCTGGTCAGCGTCAATGCTTTGGCAGCGCTGATGGTGCCGGTGGTATTGATGACGTCCCCAGCATTGATAACGGCCTGACCGAACGCCAGCAATTTTCCGGTGTTTGTGAGCCTCTGGCCTTGACTGTCGAGGTACAGATCTCGGGCCGCTTGCAGCCGGCCTTTTTCATTTCGCAGCGCTGCGCTTTTCAGATTCAGGTTGCCTTTGGACGCAATGATGTTGCCGCCGTCGTTGGTCAGTGCACCCTTGGGGGTGTTGATGGCAATCGATGCGGCCCCGATATCGCCGAAGGTGTTATCCAGCGAACTGCTGGTCAGCGTCAAAGCTTCAGCGGCACTGATCGTGCCAGTGGTGTTGTTGACGTGCGCAGCGTCAATCGTGGCATGGCCTAGTGCCAGCAGCGTGCCGGTATTGGTCAGCGCCTGGCCATGGGTGTCGATGTCCAGATGCTGAGCTGCCTGCACTACCCCGAGATCACTGTGCAGCGCCCCGGTCT
>NZ_JAVWWA010000095.1:6567-21750 GCF_036666375.1 Comamonas sp.
TGTTGTCCAGCGAACTGCTGGTCAGCGTCAAAGCTTCAGCGGCACTGATCGTGCCAGTGGTGTTGTTGACGTGCGCAGCGTCAATCGTGGCATGGCCTAGTGCCAGCAGCGTGCCGGTATTGGTCAGCGCCTGGCCATGAGTGTCGATATCCAGATGCTGAGCTGCCTGCACTACCCCGAGATCACTGTGCAGCGCCCCGGTCTGGAGATTCACATTGCCTTGCGATGCAATGATCCTGCCGTTGTCGTTGGTCAGTGCGCCGTCGTGGGTGTCAATGGCTATCGATTGCGCGCCCATCGTTCCGGCGGTGTTGTCCAGCGAACTGCTGGTCAGCGTCAAAGCTTTAGCGGCACTGATCGTGCCGGTGGTGTTGTTGACATGCGCAGCGTCAATCGTGGCATGGCCCAGTGCCAGCAGCGTGCCGGTATTGCTCAGCGCCTGGTCATGGGTGTCGATATCCAGATGCTCGGCCGCCTGCACCACGCCCCCGTCGCTGTGCAGCGCCCCGGTTTGCAGATTGACATTGCCTTGCGATGCAACGATCTTGCCGTTGTCATTGATCAGCAAGCCTTCACGCGTGGCTATGGCTATCGATGACGCGCCAATCCTGCCCTGGGTGTTGTCCAGTGCGCTGCTGTGCAACTCCAGCGCCTGGCTGGCGGCCAGCGTTCCGCCTGCGTTGGTGAGAACGCCTGTGTCCAGCAGCATCGCCTGCATGCTGCTGACGGTGCCAGCGCTGTTGTCCAAAGCCCCGCTGGTCACGGCCGCCACGCCCAGGCTTTGCAGCCGACCTTCAGTATTAATGAGCGCCGCCGCGGCCGTGACGTTCAGCGCGCCCCGGGCCAGGATCCGGCCCCCGTGGTTGTTGATATCGGCGACGCTGCGCAGGTCCAGCTTCCCGCCCGCCTGAACCAAGCCCTGCGTGGAGTCCAGCCGCGCGACCTGCAGACTTACGTCGCGCTGGCTGACGATTTCACCGCCGGTGTTGAACGTTTCGCCCGCCGCCAGTTGCAGCCCGCCATGGCTTACCAGGCTGCCGCCTGCGTTATTCAACTCGTTTGCGGCGTCGATGCTGAGCAGGCCCGCCGACTGCTGCGCAATCTTGCCCTGGCGATTGTCCAGCTGCAGTGTGCGCAGGCTGGCATCCTGGGCCGAATGGATCCGCCCTTGCCGGTTGTCAATGGTCAGCGCGTCGAGATGCATGCCATCGGCGCTGGAACTCAGCTTGCCGGATCGGTTGTCGAGCAACAGCACGGCTTGGATGTCCATGGCGCCCTGGGCCTGCAGCTGGCCTCGGGCATTCAACAATTGCGCGTCCGAATGCAGCTGCAGCGCGCCGGTGGTGGCCATCGTGCCATCGGTGTTGTCGATGTCCCCCACCATGGCCTGGAGATCGCCACGCGCCAGCATATGGCCGCCGCGGTTATCGACCGGGCCGCCGGCTTGCAGTTGCAGCTTTCCCTTGCTCGCTACGAGCCTGCCGGTCACGTTGCTCAGGCCCGCGCGCGCGCTGATCGCCAATTCCTGCAGCGCCAGAATGGCCCCGCCATCGTTGCTCAGGCGGCCCGCCGTGACATCGGCACTGCCATTGCTCAGCAGCTGTGCCTGGTCGCTGCCCAGGGCCTCACTGACGCGGATGTCCAGTTGGCCGCTGCCGTTGTGGAGCACTGCGCCCTGGGTGCTGTCCATGTTGGCGGCCTGGATCTTGATGTTGGCCGTGGTGTCAGCGCACGCCGTCGTGATCTGCCCTTGGCGGTTGTTGAGCGTTTGCGATATTTCCAGCTGCACGCTGCCGGTATTGCTGACGATGCGCGCCTGGTCGTTGTTATGCAACTCCCGCGCCGTCAGCGACAGGTCTCTGGCGGCGCTGAGCGTGCCGCCGTCGTTGGCGATGCGGCCCTGCACCCGGGCGGTCAACGCCTGCGCGCTGCCCACCGTGCCGCCGGTGTTGTCGATGCGCTCGGCCACCAGACGCAAGTCGCCTGCGACATACAAGGCACCCGCGCGATTCACGATCGTGTGGTGCGTTCCGCCCAGTTGCTGCGCGTGCAGCGTGCCCTGGCTGTTGTCGAGCAAGCCTTCGCTGTGCAACTGGCGCAGTTGCATGCTGCCGCTGTTGGCGAGCGCCTGCGTGGTGCGCAGATCGGTGGCGCCATTGGCCAGCAGCGCGCCAGTGTTGCCCATGTGGTGCGCCACTTCGACCCGCCCCGCGGCCAGCACCAGGGGCGCTGCCGGCATGCTCTGGATCTGGCTGCCCTCCTGTGCCGTGCTGGGCGCCGGCATGGGCTCAGCGGGCATGTGCCCGGGCACCGTGCCGGCAGGGCCTTGCCCCACGGCTGCGGGCAAGGCCGGCGCGGCGCGCGCGCCCACCACGGCCTGGTCGCCGCTGCTGGACAGGGTAGTGCTGGAGATGTCCAGGACCTGCATTCCGGTCTGAGTCATCACACCCGCATTGCTCAGCGTGGCAGCAGTGATCTCCAGCCGCTGAGCGCTGATCACGCCCATCGGCTGATTGCCCAGATGCCCGAACTTCCCAATCAGTTGGCGCTGTGCCTGCGTGGTGCCGGAGTTGGTCGTGATGCCGCCGCCATCTGCCAGCCGCAGATCCTGCTGGCTGGTCAGCGTGCCGCTGTTGGCGATGCCTTGCGCCGAGAGATCCAGGTCGGACCCCGTGCCATTTCCGGCGATGGCGCCGGTGTTTTGCAGCTGGCCATCGGCGGACAGCGTCAGCGTGGCGCGCGTCGAAGACAGCGCGCCTGCATTGCGCACGCCCAAGCCGGCTTCGGTGCCGACAATGAAGATCCGGCCCGCATACATGCCGCCCAACTGCGCCACGTCGAGCGCGAACTGCGGTCTGTCCGCCGCGCCCGAGCGCGCGCCGCGCAGCTGGCCATCGACGGCAATTTCATTGGCTCCCATGACCACGCGCAGGTCCTGCGCCCAGACGCCGGCATTGAGCGAAACGGCGCGCGCCAGGATATGTGCGTAGTCGGCCTCGGTCGCGTCCAGGCCCAGGCCCTGGGTCTGGATCAAGCCGTTTTGCACGCTGAAGCCCTCGACGCTGCCACCGCCACCGTACAGCGGCCTCCCGGTGGTCAAGCTCACGCCGGCGGCGTTGATCAAGTACAGGCCGTCGACCACCAGCCCCGAGGGGTTGGCGACGATGACGTCAGCACGCTGCCCCGCGACTTCCAGCGCGCCCATCAATTGCGATGCCGCGGAGGCGTTGACTTCATTGACGATGACCCGGGCGCTGCCCCGGGCCAGCGAGCCATTGCCCTGGATCCAGCCACCGATGCGGCTTTGCACTGCCGTGCGGCTGTTGTTGAGAATTGCGCCCTTGGCGCCGATATCGAACTGGCTATAGCTGTTGCGGCTCACACCGGCGGCCGACGGCGCCTGGATGTTGACCGTGGGCGTGCCATTGGCGGAGTTCAGCACCACGGGCCGCTGCCCCCCCGGGGCGGCGCGGTCGGGACGGATTTGCGCCAGGCCGGCCGGGCTGCCCAGCCACAGCGCCATGGCCGCTGCCATGGGAGCCAGTGCAAAGCCGCGCCCCCTTCTGCCCGCGCGGGTAGCGGCATCGCTGCCCTGGCCGCCGCCGCTGGAGGCCGTTTCCTGCACCACCATGCGCATGCCGCGCGCCTTGTTGAAGATGACCCGGAAAAGGTGTTTATTCATCGCGGGTGCTCAGAAGCTGTAATTCAGGTTGAAGGCCAGATTGGTGTCCGACGTGCGAAAGTGCTCGGGCTTTCTGAGCGGCCTGGCCAGCAGCACTTCGTAGGCAATGCCTTTGCCGGCGCCGCGCAAGCCGATGGCCGCGCCCGTCAGCGAGCGGCCTACCAGGTACGTAGCCGAGGGGCCGCCGACCCGGCCGGTGTCCAGCGCAAGAAAGGCTTCGGCCGCGGGATTGAGCGCCATCGCGATTTCATTGCGCCAGTAGCGCCCGCGCTCGGCCAGCAGCGTGCTTTCGCCGTCGAAGCCGCGCACGGTGTAGCGCCCGCCGATGCCGATGCGGTCCTGCGGCGTCAGCGCCGTCGCGTTCCACTGGCCATGCCAGGCCGTGGAAAAGCGCAGGCGGGCGCCGCCCAGCGCAAACGGCCGGCTCAGCCCCAGGTCCAGCAGGTAGATCTTCATGCGCGAAGTGCCTTCGTCCCAGAGCTCTTCGGGCGCCCGCAGCGCGCCAAACGCACCCGTGCCGCGCTTGAACGCCAGCTTGCCCTCGAACAGCGCCGCGCCCAGGTGACTGCGCTGCGCAACATTCAACTCGTAGCCCCCGGTGCGCCGGCGCTGGACATCGATTTCGGTGTCGTCGATGAAATTGGACGATGCCCGGTGGAAGGCGCGCACGCCGGCCGTGGTGCGTGACCAGGCATTGCGGTGGACGACTCGGCTGAGGCTGGCATCGAGCTGGCTGGATTCACCGCTGTACACGTATTCTTCATACGCGCCGGCCACGGACTGGTGGTAGCGATTGGACGAAGCCGTCAGGCCCAGCAGCCAGTAGTCCAGCGGCACGGAGTAATGCACCGAGACGTTTTCCGAGCCGCGGCGGTCCCGGTTGCGCAGGCCGCGGCCCAGGCTCAGATAGACCAAGTCGTTGCGCAGCAGCGGGTTGTCCCAGGACAGTGTGGCCCCGGCCTGCAGCTTGCCGGTCGCTTTCGTGCCGCCATCGTCCAGGGACAGATTCAGCCGAAAAGGATTCGTCTGGCGGTAGCTGATCAGCAGATCGCTTTGCCCCGGCGCCACGTCCTGGCCTTCGGCGGGCACGATCTGGATGTCGGCATCGGCCGTGGGCACGCGCTTGAGGTTCTCCAGGCCCTGTTCGATATCGCGCAACTGCAGCATCTGTCCGCGCCGGGGCGGCAGGGCGTCCAGTATGGAAGCGTCGCCAGCGCTGTCGGGATGGAAGCGCACATCGCGCAGCACACCCGGAATGAACGCAATCTCCAGCACGCCGTTTTGCAGGTTCTGCGGTACGACCAGCACGCGCGAGGTGATGAGACCGCGCGCCACAAGCGCGTGCTGCATGCGCGCCAGAATGACTTCCACGCCTTTGGCGCCGATGCAGGGCCTGCGCCGCAAGTCCAGGCCCGCGGCCTCCCGCAGCCAGGGCACATCGCCGGACTGCGCGCCGGTGATACGGATTTCATGCAGGGCAAAGCACGGCGCCTCGCCATCGGGTATTTCCAGTGCCTGCGCCTTGGACTGCTCCTGGAGCACATCGCCATCGGGGACGATGCGCTGGCGCAAGGCTCTGTCACGCTCCTGCTGGCGTTGCTGCTGGAGCTGATCGAGGCGGGCATCGGGCGCTACAGAGGGCGATGCGGGCGGCAACTGCGCCACAGCGCCGCTGCTGCACAGCAAGGCGTACAGGAAAATGCAAGGGCTGGGGCGTTTGCGCATCGGAGCTTGGTTGCGGGGTGGATCGTGGTGGTTTCTCGGGTCCGTCAACGAAAGCTTAAATGATTGATAGTTTTTCCATTGTAAGAAATTATCTACGATAGCTTTTTTCTTTATTCGGTGAATCAGCCAACATCTGCCTGCGGCTTGCGACGCCCGACAGCAACGCACTTCGGGCTGCTAAGCTGGGCACCGGGCCCACCGCCCGCACGGAGGTTGAAAATGCAGCCTGACGCGATTGACTACAGAATCCTGGAGCACCTGCAAAAGCACGGTCGCAGCAGCGCCAAGGCCGTTTCGGAAGTCGTGAACCTGTCTCCCCGGGCCGCGCTGGCACGCATACGCGCGCTCGAGGCGCATGGCCATCTGCGCGGCTACCACGCCGAACTCGACCGCGCGGTGCTCGGCGCGCATGTCGCGGTGTTCGCCGAAGTGGCGCTCAAGGACCAGCGCCAGACGACCGTGCGCCTGTTCGAGCGGCATGTGGCCGCCTGTCCCGAAGTCATCGCCTGCCACTTGGTCAGCGGGCGCTTTGACTATCTGGTGCGCTTTTGCTGCCGGGACCTCGCGCATTACCAGGCGTTGACCGATGCCTGGCTGGACCAGCCCGCTTTGGGCATAGAAAAAATCGTGTCCAGCACCGAGCTGAAGACGGTCAAGGAATTCGCCGGTTTTCCTCTTTTCACCATTGCGGACCGAATGGGCTGAGCGCTGCTGTGCCTTCAGCCGTTTCGGCGGCGGGAACGGCGGATTTACGCGTTTGCGGTGCGGCCGCAAGGCTAGAGTAGTTCCATGGCCGGCGCGCGCAGCGCTGGCGAGGAGCACGATATGACCCGCTACCTGGGAGTGGCAGACCTTCAGCGCATGGTGGCCGAGATCGGCACGCCCACCATGCTCGCGGACATCACCCATTTCATACGCGACGACTTTCTGCGCTGGCAGAGCTTCCAGAAGTCGGCGCGCACCGCCAACCACTCGCCGGGCGGCGTGATCGAACTCATGCCGGCGTCGGACGAGACGTTCTTCGCGTTCAAATACGTCAACGGCCACCCGCGCAATCCGCTGCAGCAGTTGCCGACCGTGATGGCGTTCGGCGTGCTCGCGGAAGTGGCGACCGGCTACCCGCTGCTGCTCAGCGAGCTGACCATCACCACGGCGCTGCGCACCGCCGCGACTTCGGTGCTGGCCGCGCGGCATCTGGCGCGCGCCGACAGCCGCTGCATGGCGCTGATCGGCAACGGCGCGCAAAGCGAATTCCAGGCGATCGCCTTCATGGATGCGCTGGGAATCCGCGAAATCCGCGCCTACGACGTGGACCGCTCAGCCACCGACAAGCTGCTGGCCAATCTCGCGCCCTATATCCGCTCCGGCCGGCTGCAGGTCATCGCGACCGAATCGGTGCGCGAGGCGCTGGCCGGCGCCGACATCGTGACCACGCTCACGGCCGACAAATCCCGCGCCACCATCCTGACGCCAGACATGATCGTGGCCGGCATGCACCTCAACGCCGTGGGCGGCGATTGCCCCGGCAAGACCGAACTCGACGCGCGCATTCTGCAACAGGCCAAGGTGGTGGTGGAGTTCGAGCCGCAGACGCGCATCGAAGGCGAGCTGCAGCAGCTGCCTGCGGACTTTCCGGTGGTCGAACTGTGGCAGATACTCCAGGGCCTGGAAAACGGCAGGATCCGCGCCGACGAGATCACGGTCTTCGACTCCGTGGGCTTCGCGCTCGAGGACCTGTCGGCACTGCGCTATCTGCACCAGCGCGCAAGCGCCATGGACATAGGCCGGCAGCTTGAAATCGTTCCGCGGCTGCTGGACCCCAAGGACCTGTACGGCTATGCCCTGGGCAAGGCCGCGTCGCCGGCAATCGCCCATTGAGGAGCAGCAACATGACCACTTCGACTTCAAGGCTGCAGATCATAGGTGCGGAAATCGGCGAAGGCGCGGTCGACGGCGGCTGCAAATACGGCGCGCGCGCGCTGCTGGACCACGGATTGGCGCTGGCCCTGGCCGACGCCGGCTGCGCGTTGCAGGCGCTGTCCATGGTCACGGCCGAGCCGTTTCTCGCGCGCGACCGCATGGACACCGTGGCCCGCTTCAACCGCGTGCTGGCCGATACGGTGACGCGCCAGATGCGCATCGGCACGCAGTTGCTGGTGCTCGGCGGCGACCACTCGTGCGCGATAGGCACCTGGAGCGGCGTCGCGCAGGCGCTGTCGCCGCAGGGCCGGCTGGGCCTGATCTGGGTCGATGCGCATCTCGACGCGCATACGCCCGAATCCTCGGAGTCGCACGCGCCGCATGGCATGCCGCTGGCGGCCCTGCTGGGCCATGGCAGCGCGGCGTTCACCGATCTGTTTGGCTGGTCGGGAAAGGTGGCGGCCGACAAGCTGGTGATCATAGGGGCGCGCAGCTACGAAAGCGCCGAGCGCCGGCTGCTCGATGCGCTGGGAGTGCGCGTGATGTATATGGAAGAAGTGGTGCACAACGGCTTTGAAGCCTGCTTCGCGCAAGCCCAGGCCATTGTGTCAGACGGCTGCGCGGGCTGGGGCCTGAGCTTCGATCTCGACGGCCTCGATCCCGGCGATGCGCCCGCCACCGGCACGCCGGTACGCCACGGCATAGGACTGGACGAGGCGACAGCGGCATTGCGCCGCTGCCGTGACGACCCGGGCTTCGTGGGCCTGGAAATCGCCGAGTACAACCCGCTCAAGGACTACGGCGCAAACACTGCAAGCGCCATCGAGGCGCTTGCAGTCGCGGGGCTGGGGCGCGATGCGCGGGCGATCGGCAAGCCTGCCGTCGCCCGCATGTCCTGAGGGCGGAACTCAGACGCTGCCGTGCACGGGAAGCGCACCGCGGCGAATGGCTTGGGTCAGTTCGGCCTGCACTTCTTCACGGCTCTTGCCCTGGGCCGCGACGGGCGCGGGATAGTTGCCCGGAGCCAGCTGGTTCATCTTCAGGCCGGTCACGCCATCGACGGGAACGTCGCCGGTGCGGATCGCCTCGGCGAGTTCGGCCTGGACTTGCGCGCGGGTCTTGCCCTGCACCGCGGCCTTGGCGGCGTAGCGGCCGGGGAAGATTTCATTGGCCTTGAGCCCGGACTCGTTGTCGATGACGATGTCGCCGGTGCGCACGGCCTGGGCCAGCTCGGCCTGGACCTGATCGCGGGTCAGCGCGGTCGAGGCATCGGCGGCCAGGGCCTGACCGGCGGTGAAGGCGGCTACGGTGACGGCGAGGATGGAGAGGTAAGTGCTTTTCATGATGTGCTTTCTGCGATTCGTTGATTGGAGGACTGTTGTCCGGTCCATGGGATGAACTTTAAAATTTCCCGCATCAAAGATAAACAGCACAAAAAGAATACGTGTGTTTCTAAAACTGAAATAATCGAGCTTTGCTACTCCAAGGCCTGGACATGGACCGTCTGCTTTCTATGCGGGTGTTTGAGCGCGTGGTCAATGAAGGCGGCTTCGCCGCGGCGGCACGCGCGCTCGACATGTCCGCGCCCGTGGTCACGCGCCTGGTCGCCGATCTCGAAGACCATCTGGGAACACGGCTGCTGCAGCGCTCCACGCGCCGCCTGTCGCTGACCGAGGCCGGCCAGAACTATCTGAGCCGGGTGCGCAATATCCTGCAGGACATAGACGAGGCCGACGCCGTGACGCGCTCGCAGAGCACCGAACTCGAAGGCCTGCTGCGCGTGCACTCGCCCCCCGTGCTGGCCAGCTATGTGCTCGGGCCCTTGCTCGCCAACTTCCGCCAGCGCTACCCCAAGATCCAGTTCGATGTCGAAGTCGAATCGACCAGCGAGCCGCCGTTCGAGGAGTTCGACATCACGCTGATGGGCACGGATGAAGGCTTCAACGGCGAAATCATCGCTCGCAAGGTGATCGAGTCCGAAGCGATTCTGGTCGCCTCACCGACCTACCTGCAGCGCCGCGGCACGCCGCGCCAGCCCGAGGAGCTCGCGCAGCACGACTGCCTGCGCCTGAAGCTGTCGAACGGCAGACCGCGCGCCTGGCGCATGTGGTGCGTGGCCGACCCGGACAACCTGCGCGAGATCTCCGTGACGCCGGTGATTGCCGCCAACCACACCGACACGCTGCTGCGCGCCGCGCTCGATGGCGCGGGCATCACCTCGGTGACGCTGGACACCGTCGCGCCTTACCTCACGCGCGGCGATCTGGTGCGCGTGCTCGCCCCCTGGATCACGGGACGGCTGGTGATGTATGCCGTTCTGCCCAGCCGCAAGTTCATTCCGCAGCGCACGCGCGTGTTTCTCGACTACCTGGTCGAGCAGGCGCGCAGCCAGGCCAGCACGGCCTTGCAGGCCTGCGCGGCACGCCATGCCTGAAGCGCGCGTCAATGGCAGGCGCAGGCCTCGCCATGCGCCGCACCGACCAGCTCCTTGAGAATGCCGCAGCCCTGGTGCGCATGGTCGCCATTGCAGGCGCGGCGCAGCTGCAGCAGTTGCTGCTCCAGCGCCTGCATGCTCTGCAGCCGCGCGCGCACGCGGCTGAGCTGGGCATCGACCAGCTGGTCCACATCCACGCAGGCGTCCCGGGGCGCGTCCATCGCCGTGAGCAGGCGCCGCACATCGGGCAGCGGAATGTCGAGCGCGCGGCAATGGCGTATGAACGCCAGCCGCTCCAGATGCAGCGGCGCGTAATCGCGGTAGCCGTTGTCCAGCCGCGCGGGCTCGGGCCACAGGCCCTGCTTCTCGTAGAAGCGTATGGTCTCCACGTCAACGCCGGTGGCGCGCGCCAGTTCCTTGATTTGCATGGAAGTCTCCGAATCGCTGCAGGGATGGCGAGGCATTTCGCCAGGCCAGCTCACACTGTAGCAACTACGGGCTTCTCCCTGCAGCGCGCGGTCTCAGCTGCGCGCCGCGGCATGCGCCATGAGCACCACGGGCACCGACTTGGAGGTCGGCGTGCCCGCGCCGATGGCGGTGGAGGTGAGCGGCACCAGCGGATTGGTCTCGGGATAGTAGGCGCCGATATTGCCGCGCGGAATGTCGTAGGCCACCAGGCGAAAGCCGTCGGCACGCCGCAGCTGGTCGTCGTCCCAGACCGTGAACATGTCGACCCAGTCGCCGTCCTGCATGCCCAGCGCGCGGATGTCGTCGGCGTGGATGAACACCACGCGGCGCTGGCCGAACACGCCGCGGTAGCGGTCGTCCATGCCGTAGACGGTGGTGTTGTACTGGTCGTGCGAGCGCATGGTCATCAGCGAGAACACGCGCTGATCGGGCCGGCGCGCGCTCGCGCGGTGCACGGGCGTGTCGCAGGGCACGGCATGGGCGAAAAACGTCGCCTTGCCGGCGGGCGTGTTCCACACGCGCTCGCTGGCCGTGTTGCGCAGCCGAAAGCCGCCGGGCGTGGCGACGCGGGCGTTGAAATCCTGGAAATCGTCAAACACCTGGGCAATCAGATCGCGCACGCGCGCATAGTCCTCGACCAGCCACAGCCAGGGAATGCGGCTTTGCGTGAGCGTGGCCGCGGCCAGGCGCGCGACGATTGCGGGTTCGGACAGCAGCAGCTCGGACGCGGGCGCGTTGATGCCCGCCGACAGGTGCACCATGCTCATCGAATCCTCCACCGACACGCTTTGCACGCCGCCGGCCTGCAGGTCGACTTCGGTGCGCCCCAGGCAGGGCAGTATCAGCGCCTCGCGTCCGTGCACCAGATGGCTGCGGTTGAGCTTGGTCGTCACATGCACCGTGAGATCGCACTGGCGCAGCCCGCGCCAGGTGGCATCGGTGTCGGGCGCGGCCGCGGCGAAGTTGCCGCCCAGCGCGAAGAACACGCGGCCGCCGCCGTCGAGCATCAGCCTTATCGCTTCCACGGTGTCGACGCCATCGGCGCGCGGCGGCGCGAAGCCGAACACCTGCTGCAGCCGGTCGAGCAGCGCGGCCGGCGGCTTTTCCCAGATGCCCATGCTGCGGTCGCCCTGCACGTTGCTGTGGCCGCGCACCGGGCAGGCGCCCGCGCCTTCGCGTCCCAGGTTGCCGCGCAGCAGCAGCAGGTTGACCAGCATCTGTATGGTGGCCACCGAATGCGTGTGCTGGGTGATGCCCATGCCCCAGCAGACGATGGCGCTTTTCGCGCCGATGTAGACCTCGCCCGCGGCGCGCAGCTGCGCTTCGCTCAGGCCCGACTCGCGCGCCAGCACCTGCCAGCTTTCGGCCTGCAGGTCGGCGGCCAGGGCCTCGAAGCCCGTGGTGTGCTCGGCAATGAAGGCCAGGTCGAGAACGCCGCCGCGCGCGGCTTCCTGCTCGAGCACATGCTTCATCATGCCCTTGACCGCGGCCAGATCGCCGCCCAGCCGCACCTGGAAGTAATGCGTGCTGATGGGCGTGGCGCTCATGGTCGCCATCTCGAGCTTGCTTTGCGGGTCCTGGAAACGCTCCAGGCCGCGCTCGTGCAGCGGGTTGAAGCTGACGATGCGCGCGCCGCGCTTGTGCGCCGCGCGCAGCTCGCCGAGCATGCGCGGGTGGTTGGTGCCGGGGTTCTGGCCGAAGATGAAGATCGCGTCTGCATGCTCGAAGTCTTCGAGCGTCACCGTGCCCTTGCCCACGCCGATCTGCGCGCGCATGCCGTTGCCGCTGGCCTCGTGGCACATGTTCGAGCAGTCGGGAAAATTGTTGGTGCCGTACTCGCGCACGAACAGCTGGTAAAGGAAGGCCGCTTCGTTGCTGGCGCGACCCGAGGTGTAGAAGATCGCCTGGTTGGGGTCGGGCAGCGCCTGCAGCTGCGCGGCAATCAAGGCAAAGGCCGCGTCCCAATCGATGGGCAGATAGCGGTCGGTCTGCGCGTCATAGCGCATGGGGTGCGTGAGCCGCCCCTGGTCCTCGAGCCAGAAGTCGCTTTGCGCCATCATCTCGCTCACCGTGTGGCGCGCAAAGAAGTCGGGGCCGGCGCGCCGCGCCGTGGCTTCTGCTGCCACGGCCTTGGCGCCGTTCTCGCAGAATTCAAAGCTCGACGCATGGTTGCGGTCGGGCCAGGCGCAGCCCGGGCAGTCGAAGCCGTCGGGCTGGTTGGCCGACAGCAGCGTGCGCGCGCCCTTGAGCGCGATGTCGTTGCGCAGCAGCGTGTTCTTCACGCTGCGCAGCGCACCCCAGCCGCCGGCCGGGCCAGGGTAGAACTCAATTTTTTGCTTGTCCATCGTGTCGCTGGTCTGGATTGAAGGGCGGCGCGCGCTGGCACCGACGCAATGCTGCAAATTATGCGGCCGGGCGCCAGCGCTGTCACAGGACCGCGCCGGCCGGCCAGGCGGCTTTCACGCGCTGGTCTTGCGTGGCTCGGCCAGCGGCACCTGGAACGCATCGTAGCCAAAGCACCAGTCGGGGTTCTCGTTGCCGCGCAGCCAGGTGTTGTTGTGCGAGACCCGCTGCACCTTGCTGGCGCGCTCGGCGCGGTTGGCTTCATAGAGCGCGAACGCGGTCTGCAGATCGCCGGTGCCGACTTCAAGCAGGCAGCGCGTGAGCATGGCTGCGTCCTCTATGGCCATGGCCGCGCCCTGGGCCATGTGCGGCTTCATCGGGTGGCAGGCATCGCCCAGCAGCACCAGCCGGCCGCGGCTCCACAGCGGCAGCGGGTCGCGCTCGAGCAGCGGCCACTTGGTGACTTCCACCGTGCCCTCGATCAGCGACTGCACGCCCGGGTGCCAGCCGTCGAAAGCGGCGCGCATCTCGTCGCGGCTGCTGGGCAGCCAGCTCTTGCCCATGTCCCAGGTGGGCTCGGGCACGCCGGTCACGTAGTAGATCTCGTCGAGCTTGCCGGTGTCGAAGTAGACCATCATGTGGCGGTCGTCGGTCCACCACTTGCAGCAGCGGTCGTGCGTGAAACCCTTGACGCGCTCTATGGGAAACACCGCGCGGTGGGCGATATAGCCCGTGTACTTGGGCGGCTCGGCGCCCAGCAGCGTTTCGCGGATGCGCGAGTTGATGCCGTCGGCGCCGATCACGATATCGGCCTGGGCGCTCGTGCCGTCGGCGAACTTCAGCTCCACGACATCGCCCCGGTCATCGATGGACGTGAGCCGCTTGTTGAATTCGAGCACGCCGCCCGTGACCGCATTCGTCAGCAGTTCGTGGAAATCGCCGCGGTGCACCGTGAGATAGCTCGCGCCGTAATGCCTGAGTGCGTAGTCGCCCAGCGGGATCTGGGCGATGACTTCGCTGGTCAGGCCGTCGCGGCTGTACCAGTAGTCGGGGTGGCAGCCCATGGCGTTGAGCGCGTCCTCTATGCCTATCTTGCGCATGATCTTCATCACGTTGGGCCCGACATGGATGCCCGCGCCCAGCCGCGAGAAGCCCGGCGCCTGCTCGTAGAGCTTCACATTGAAACCTGCGCGCTGCAGCAAGGCCGCGGCGGCCGTGCCGCCCAGACCAGCGCCAACGACGGCAATACGGGTGGTGTCCTTCATCTTCATGCTCCTGTGACGGCAAGATTGCCGGGGTTCAACCTGGAAATGAAGTGTAGACACTCGATTAAGGAAAGTACAGCGCGAAAATGCAAAACCCGCCTAAAGGGCGAAAAGATGCGAATCTTTTACGGAAAAACACTGACAGCATGGCAATCTCGCTGACGGAAACCGGCATTTCCCCAACCGATAGACTGGTCTTAGAGCTCAATTTATCAAGCGCATACACTCAATAAATCCCTAGGCAAAGGAAAATTGCTGCCAGCGCAACGCGCGCGCCAAGGCCTGCGGCCCTTGCCGGGGCGCAGCAAATCATTGAATTCAAAGGATTGGCCGCCAGAAGCTGGCCGGCCTGGCATGCGCGCCGGGCCGCGCGACTCAGGTGGCCGTGCCGGCGCCTGTTGGCATGCCGACGTCTATCATGCGGCGCAGCAGGAAGGCCAGGGCCACGCGTTCTGCGGCGTTGAAGTCGCCATAGGTCAATTCGGTGACCTGCTTGGCATAGGGCACGACTTCGGCGATCAGCTGTTCGCCGTCCCCGGTCAGCTGGACCACGAGCTTGCGCTTGTCGGTCTTGTCGGCGGCGATGCGAATCAGCTTGCGCGTCTTGAGACGCTCGATGATGCCGCGCATCGTTCCCTGGTCTATGGCCGTGGCGCGCACGATTTCGTTGACCGAACAGGAGCCGCGCTCATTGACCGCGTGCAGCACGACGAACTGCGTGGCCGTGAGCTTGGAATCGGGAATGATCTCGGAAAAGATGGCCGTGTGGCGCTGGTAGGCACGCCGCAACAGGTGACCGATCTGGGCGGTGAAATCGTAGTCGAGCGGGGTTGCGCTGGATGCGCCATCGGAGCCGGGTTCAGTCATCGGTGAAGTGATCCATTCGCGTAACTGCAAAAGTATAGTCGGGCCCCTGGCCGGGCTGAAAGGGCATTTGGCGCGATCGTCCCCGTTTCTGCGCGCCAACCGACCGCTGCAGATGGGAAAATGCGCAATCCGGACCCCGGGGCGCGAAGCCGCGCCCCGCGCTGTTCAACCAACCCGTCATCCTTCAGGAAGACAACCAAGGAACCACATCATGAAATCACGCGCCGCCGTCGCCTTTGCCGCGGGTCAACCATTGCAGATCGTCGAGATCGACGTCGAGCCGCCGCGCAAGGGCGAAGTCCTGGTGCGCATCACCCACACGGGCGTGTGCCACACCGACGCGTTCACTTTGTCGGGCGATGACCCCGAAGGCATCTTCCCCGCGGTGCTGGGCCATGAAGGCGCGGGCATCGTCGTCGAAGTCGGCGAAGGCGTGACCAGCGTCAAGCCCGGCGACCATGTGATCCCGCTGTACACCG
>NZ_JAVWWA010000096.1:0-21519 GCF_036666375.1 Comamonas sp.
ATGGATGAGAACTATTCTCAGTACAATCGCATACGATTTAATGTTGCCGCTCGACGGGCGCACGCGCATACGCCCATGGGCGGCTGTGGCGCGCATTGCCACTTCGCAGCGGCGGCCATTCCATGCACGCCGTGCCTTACCGCCTTTCCTTTCCATCCAAGCGCCAGCCTTGCAGCCCTGGGGCCGCAGCTGCGTGCCTGCGCGCCAGGCCTGCAAGCTGATGCAGCGCGACCTGCATTCAAAGGACAGCGCGCTGGTGGAGCCGGCCGATGCGGCGGGCGGCCAGCTTGCCAGCCTTTATCTGCGCTGGCGCATTCCGGTGATGCGCATGCTGCGCCGCCACTTCGGCACCTCGGCGGAAGTCGAGGACGCGGCGCAGGAAGTGTTTGTGCGCGTTGCGGCCACGGGCAAGGTGCTGCGCCCCGAGGAGGAGCAGCCCTATCTGCGCCAGACGCTGCGCAGCGTGGCCGCGCGCGACTGGCACAAGAGCGCGCAGTCGCAGGGCTTGCAAGCCGTGGCCCATGAAGACTGCGAGGATGAACTCCAGGCGGCGCACGGCGATGACAGCGCCGCGCAGCGCCAACGGCTCACGCGACTGCACCAGGCGGTGCAGGAACTGCCCCAGCGCCAGCGCCAGGCCTTTGTGCTGCACCGCATCGAGGGCTGTACGGTGCAGGACACCGCGGATCAGATGGGCATTTCCCTGCGCATGACCGTGAAGCATCTGGCGCGCGCCCTGGCCTACTGCGAGACGCGTGTGCTGTACGCCAGTGCCGAGCAGATGCAGCGCCTGCAGGCCATGCAGGCCTCGCTGGCCGAAGAAGATGACGCGGAACGCGCCGGTTCACGCGCGCAGGGCGAGACACCATGAGCGCCAGTCCGAGTCCATCCCTGCTGCAGGCGCTGACGCCGGAGCAGTTGCTGGCACTGAACCATTGCGCGGGCGACTGGCATGTGCGGCGCCAGCAGCCGGGCTGGTCCAGCGCCGACGAGCGCGCGCTCGACGCCTGGCTGGCCGAGCATGCAAGCCATGGCGAGGCGCTGGAGCGTGTCGGCCGGGCATGGCGCGAGGCCGCGCAGCTCAAGGCCATGTTCCCGGCTGCGTACGGGGGCGCTGCTGCTGCGCCCGCTGCCGCGGCGCCGCCGCAGCGCCGGCGCGTACGGCCGGGCTGGCTGCGCGGCCCGGCGCTGGCGTCGGCCTGTGCGCTGGCCCTGGCGGCCGTGGTCGGCTATGGATGGCATCGCTGGGACAACACCTCGGCCTATGCGGTCGATGTCGCCACCGGACCGGGCGAGCTGCGCAGCCTGGTGCTGCCCGACGGCTCCAAGGTGGCGCTCAATGCCAACAGCCATCTGCAGGTGCGCTACTTCCCGCGCCGGCGCGAGACCGTGCTGGCCAGGGGCGAAGCTTTTTTCCAGGTGGCGCCGGCCGCGGCCAGGCCGTTCACCGTTGCCAGCGCCAGCCACCAGGTGCGCGTTGTCGGCACGGCGTTCAATGTGCGCAGCGGACCGCCCGAGTTCGTGGTCCAGGTGCAGGAGGGCCGGGTCGAAGTGCGCTCGAGCGCGGATGCGGGTGCCGCGGTGCTTGCCATGGGGCCGGGAACCGGGCTTGCCGTTGACACCGCCAGCGGACGCCGACGCGAGTCGGCCGTCCCTGTGGACACCATTGCGGAATGGACCAGCGGCCAGATCTATTTCAAGCGCCAGCCGCTGGCGCAGGTGGCGCAGGAGCTGTCGCGTCATCTTGATCAGCCCGTCGAGGTGCAGGGCGCGGCGCTGCAGTCGCTGCCCATCTCAGGTTTCCTGGCGCTCAGGGATCCGGAGCAATTTCTGCTGGCCTTGCCCAGCGTAGCGGAGCTGCGGGTTCAGCGACGCGCCGAAGGTGGTTGGCTGATCAGTCGACGCTGAGATACATATAGTTTCACATTGGCGGGTTCCATGAATGAGGCCTTTGGTGCTTCTACATGACAGGGGTGCGGAGTTTTCCGTGCTCCATGCGCTGCCAGCCACGGAAATGAAGCCTGCTGCTTTCTGATTCCCAGCCAACGGCCCTACACCAGCGGAAGAACCGGCCTTTGCGCGCCGGTCTGCCGCCGTCAACAGGCAGGAATTCAGGAGATGCAGGTCATGCACCAAGGTCAGTCGAGGGAGTGGAGTGGGAAGAAGGAGCGCGCGGACGCCGCCGCATTGCGGCCGAACATGCTGGCGCTGATGGTGTCCATGGCCGTGATGGCTGCTGCGCCCACGGCGGTGAGGGCGCAGGTGGCTGCGGCCCAGGAGGCGCGGCTGTCGTTTGATCTGACGGCCCAGCCGCTGCTCAGCGCGCTGCGGGCGTTTGGCCGCCAGACGCAGCTGCAGGTGCTGTTTGACGACGCGCTGGTCGAAGGGCGTCAGGCCGCGGCCGTGAGCGGCAGCCTGTCGCCGCGCGATGCGCTGGCGCGGCTGCTGTCGGGCACGGGCCTGGTGGCGGTGAGCACCCAGCCCGGGACGTTCACGCTGCGGCCGCAGCCGGGCGCGAACGCGGCGGCAACCATGGCGGCCGTGACCGTGACGGCCCAGTCCATGCGCGGCGGCGCGACCGAAGGCACGGGCAGCTATATTCCGGCCGGCCCCAGCACCACGGCCACGCCGCTGGGGCTGACGCAGCGCGAGACGCCGCAGTCGGTGAGCGTGATCACCAGCCAGCGCATGGAAGACCAGGGCCTGACGACGATACAGCAGACGCTGGCGCAGGTGCCGGGGGTGCAGACCAATACGCTGGGCACCGAGCTGGGCGGCGCCAGCGCGCGCGGCTATGCATTCAAGAACTACCAGTTCGATGGCGTGAACACTTTTGTCGAGGTGCTGGGCGGCGGGGCCGTGCCTTCGTCCACCGTGGCCGACATGGCGTTCTACGACCGCATCGAGGTGCTGCGCGGCGCCTCGGGCCTGGTCACCGGCGTGGGCCACCCATCGGGCACGATCAACATGGTGCGCAAGAAGCCCACGGCCGAATTCCAGGGCTCGGCCGAGGCGGGCCTGGGCTCCTGGGGCGACAAGCGCGGCGTGATCGATCTCTCGGGCCCGCTCAACGCCGCCGGCAGCCTGCGCGGGCGACTGGTTGCGGCCGGCCAGGACGGCGAAAGCCATATCGACAATTACGGCCGCAGGAAGGCCCAGATCTACGGCGTCATCGAGGCCGACCTGACCAGCAGCACGCGCGTGACGGCCGGGCTGGAACACGAGCGCACCAAGGTCAGGGGCCAGGGTTCGTATGTCGGCTTTCCGCTGTGGTTCAAGGACGGCACGCGCACCGATCTGCCGGTGTCGTTCACCGGCGCGAGCCGCGACAACCGGCTGGACCTGGAGTCGACCAAGGCTTTTGCCACGCTGGAGCAGCAGCTGGGCGGCGACTGGAAGCTCAAGCTTTCGGCCAGCCACGCGCGCTCGTCGCATCGGGAAGAGCGCACAGCACTGAACTCCGACAGCACCTTCTATGACACCGCAGGCAACGGCGTGACCCTAGGATCCGCCCGGCGCGTGGGCGACATAGAGCACAGCAACGTGGATGTGAATCTGAGCGGTTCCTTCCCGCTGCTGGGGCGCCAGCACGAACTGGTGCTGGGCGCGGCCTATGAGGACTACGACCAGCTGATGCTGTCACATCCCGACATCAGCGGCCTGCGCGGCAGCGCCGCCAATCTGTTCACCTGGGACAGGTCCGGCGCGGGCATCTTCGGTCCGGCCAATGTGAACTCGCAGTACGACATGCGCCAGGCCAGCCTCTACGGCGCGGCGCGCTTCCAGGTGAGCGACAAGCTCAAGCTGATCGCGGGCACGCGCATTCTCTCGCACGACTACCAGCTGAATGAAACCTGGACGGGCGGCAGCTATCTGACCCGGACCTCGGAAGACGGCGTGTTCACGCCGTATGCGGGTGCGGTCTACGACATCAACCAGGACCACGCGGTCTACGCCAGCTACACCACCATCTATCAGCCGCAATCGGCGCGCGACCGCAACGGCGCGGTGCTCGATCCCACCGAAGGCGCGAACTATGAAATGGGCCTCAAGAGTGCCTGGCTAGGCGGGCGGCTGAACACCGCGCTGGCGCTCTATCAGATCCGCCAGGACAATGCCGCCGAAAGCGATCCCGGCTACTTCGTTCCCGGTACCGAGAACACCGGGGCTTCGCGCGCGGTCAAGGGCGTCAAGACCCAGGGGCTGGATCTGGAGGTCTTCGGAGCGCTGGCGCGTGACTGGAATGTCTCCGCTTCCTGGACCTACAGCGAGAGCAAGAAAGCCGATGGCACGCTGACCAATACGACCTTTGCGCGCAACATGGTCAAGCTGTGGACCACCTACCGCCTGCCCGGCGAGTGGAGCCGCCTCACGCTGGGCGGCGGCGTCAACTGGCGCAGCAAGACCTACTCCACGGTCACCCCCTGGCAGCTCGGACGCGCGCTGTACTGGGAACAGAAGTCCTTTGCCGTCGCCAGCCTGATGGCGCGCTACGAGTTCTCGCCGCAGCTGTCGGCGACGCTCAACGTCAACAACCTGTTTGACAAGAAGTACATTGCCTCGGTGTCGGACTGGTGGAACTCGGGCAACTACGGCACGCCGCGCAGCGTGGCGTTGAACGTCAAATACCGCTTCTGACGATTTCGCGGTGCCAGGGCGGGCGGCCCGGCACCGCAGCGCGGCCATCAACGCCAATGGCCGCGCCTCAGGTCTCTTCCTGCGCCTCGTTCCCGCCTCCTACCCACTGGGCATCGAGGCGCTGCATGTTGTCCACCATCTTCAGCAGGTAATGCAGCGTGTGCGTGACGTCGTTGATCGAGAAGTCGCCGAGCACGTCCTCGTAGTACGCCATGATTTTCGGCTGGGCCAGCACATGCCAGACATGCTGGCCCGACGCCGTCATCGAGACCAGGCGTGAGCGCCGGTCGCGGCCATCGGGGGTCACGGCGACATGGCCGTCGCGCTCCATGCGGCTGATCAGGCCGGACAGGTTCTGGCGGCTCACCATCAGGTATTTGGCCAGGTCGCCAATGCTCATCCCGCCCTGCGCCTTCTCGCGCGACAGCGCGCCCAGCACCGCCCATTGCTGCGTCGTCAGCCCTTCCGCCTCCACTGCGCGGGAGCCGGTTTTATGCAACATGTTTGCGCATTGATAGAGGCGAAAGAACAACCTGTTGGCAAGTTCCAGCTTGGTGGAGAGGGGTTCTTTGCTAGGGTTAACCACGGCGATCACCCATAAGAATGCGCTTGCGGCGGCAAACGCCAGTATTTAGAATTTGCGTAAACATATTGACCTAATTTGATTTGGCTTGTGCGGAATCATCGGTCAACCCGGCAACCCTGGCAACCCATAGGAGATGCAATGCAGCGATTTGAAAACAAGACCGTCGTGGTGACGGGCGGGGGCGGCGGCATAGGCGGCGCGACATCGCGGCGCTTCGGCCTGGAAGGCGCGCGCGTCGCGGTCTTCGATCTGAATCTGGCGGCCGCCGAGCAGGTCGCGGCGCAGATCCGTGCAGAGGGCGCGACGGCGCTGGCGCTGCTGTGCGACATCACGGACCGCGCCAGCGTCGACGCCGCCGTGGCCGCGACCGAAGCGGCGCTGGGGCCGATCGACGTGCTGGTCAACAACGCGGGCTGGGACGTGTTCAAGCCGTTCACCAGGACCGAGCCCGCGCAGTGGGACAAGCTGATCGCCATCAATCTGGTCGGCGCGCTGCACCTGCACCACGCGGTGCTGCCCGGCATGGCGGCGCGCAAGGCGGGACGCATCGTCAACATCGCCTCCGACGCGGCGCGCGTCGGGTCGTCGGGCGAGGCGGTCTATGCGGCCTGCAAGGGCGGGCTGGTGGCCTTCTCCAAGACGATTGCGCGCGAGCATGCGCGCCACGGCATCACGGTCAACGTGGTCTGCCCAGGCCCCACCGACACCGCGCTGTTTGCCGACTACAAGGAAGGCGCGGGCAACCCCGAGAAGCTGATGGAGGCGTTCACGCGCTCGATTCCGCTGGGCCGCATAGGCCAGCCCGCGGACCTGCCCGGCGCCATCGTGTTCTTCGCCAGCGACGACGCGGCCTTCATCACCGGCCAGGTGCTGAGCGTGTCCGGCGGCCTGACCATGAACGGCTGATTTCGTTGCAACCCCGAACTGGAGAGACACCATGAACTTCGAAGACATCCTGTACGAGGTGCGCAACGGCGTGGCCTGGATCACCATCAACCGGCCCGAGAAGATGAACGCGTTTCGCGGCCAGACCTGCGACGAGATCATCCGCGCGCTGAACAAGGCCGGCTACGACAAGGAAGTGGGCGCGATCGTGCTGGCCGGTGCGGGCGAGAAGGCGTTCTGCACGGGCGGCGACCAGTCGGCGCACAACGGCAACTACGACGGCCGCGGCACCATAGGCCTGCCGATGGAGGAACTGCACACCGCGATCCGCGACGTGCCCAAACCGGTGATCGCGCGCGTGCAGGGCTATGCGATTGGCGGCGGCAACGTGCTGTGCACCATCTGCGATCTGACGATTGCATCCGAGAAGGCCATCTTCGGCCAGGTCGGACCGAAGATGGGCTCGGTCGATCCGGGCTACGGCACGGCGTTCCTGGCGCGCGTGGTGGGCGAGAAGAAGGCGCGCGAGATCTGGTATCTGAACCGCCGCTACAGCGGCGCCGAGGCCGTGGCCATGGGCCTGGCCAACGTGGTGGTGCCGCACGAGCAGCTTGACGCCGAAGTGCAGAAGTGGGCCGAGGAGATCTGCGAGCGCAGCCCCACGGCAATTGCCATTGCCAAGCGCAGCTTCAACGCCGACACCGCGCACCAGAGCGGCATCGCGGGCCTGGGCATGTATGCGCTCAAGCTGTACTACGACACCGAGGAGTCGCGCGAAGGCGTCAATGCGCTGACCGAAAAGCGCAAGCCCGACTTCCGCAAGTACGCCAAGTAGCCCGCGCGCGGAGGACACAGCATGAACCCCTATATCGACGAAGACCTGCGCACGCTGGCCGAACATGCGCGCCGCTTTGCCGCGGGCCGCGTGGCGCCGGGCTTTCTGGAGCGCGACCAGACCCGGGTGCTTGACCGCGCGCTGATGGGCGAGATGGGCGAGATGGGCTTCATCGCGCCCGAGCTGCCCGAAGCCGTCGGCGGCCAGGGCCTGGGATGCCTGGCGGCCGGCGTGATCCACGAGGAAATCGCGCGCGCCGACCTGAGCCTGAGCTATATCAACCTGCTGGCCTCGCTCAACGGCCAGATCCTCGCCGAACACGGCCGGCCCGAAGTCGCCGGGCCCTGGCTCGCGAAGCTGACGCGCGGGCAGGCGCTGTTCGCGATCGCGCTGACCGAGCCGCGCGGCGGCTCAGACGCGGCCAATCTGCGCCTGCGCGTCGAGCGCGTCGGCAGCGAATACGTGCTCAACGGCGAGAAGACTTCGATCTCGGCTGCCGACCAGGCCGATGCCGCGGTGGTGTTCGGGCGCACGGGCACGGTGGACTCGGGCGCGCATGGCGTCACCGCGCTGCTGGTGCCCATGGACGCGCCCGGCGTCACGCGCAACCGCTTCGACTGCCATGGCCAGCGCGCCATTGGCCGCGGCTCGCTGTTCTTCGAGAACGTGCGCATTCCCGTCGACCATAGGCTGGGCGACGAGAACCAGGGCTTCGTGCAGGTGATGCAGGGCTTTGACTTCTCGCGCGCGCTGATCGGTCTGCAGGTGCTGGCCGTGGCGCGCGTGGCGCTGGACGAAACCTGGGAGTACGTGGCGCAGCGCGAGGCCTTCGGCAAGCCGCTGTCGGCGTTCCAGGGCGTGTCGCACCCGCTGGCCGATTTCGACACCCAGGTGGAGGCCGCGCGCCTGCTGTGCCTGCAGACGCTGTGGCTCAAGGACCGGCAGCTGCCGCACACCGCCGAGGCCGCGATGTGCAAGTGGTGGGCGCCCAAGCTGGCCTACGACGCCATCCACCAGTGCCTGCTGATGTTCGGCCACGGCGGTTACGACCGCGGGCCGATGGAGCAGCGGCTGCGCGATGTGCTGGGCTTTCAGATAGGCGACGGCACGGCCCAGATCATGAAGACCATCGTCGCGCGCACCCGCGCCGGACGCCAGGCCGTTCCGGCCTGAACGCAGCGCACAACAAGGAGACAAAACATGGAATTCGACGCCGTACTCCTGCCCGCGCGCCGCGCGCGCATGGTGGCCCAGGGCCTGTGGCATGACCGCACCATCAACGACGATCTCGATGCCTGCGTCGCGGTCTGCCCCGACAAGCTGGCGCTCACGGCGCTGCAGGTCGAGAGCGGGGCGCTGCAGCGCTTCACCTACCGCGAGATGGCGCGCATGGCCGACCGCATTGCCGTCGGGCTGTCGCGGCTGGGCGTGGGCCGCAACGATGTCGTCGCCTGCCAGCTGCCCAACTGGTGGCAGTTCACGCTGACGTATCTCGCCTGCTCGCGCATAGGTGCGGTGATGAATCCGCTGATGCATATCTTTCGCGAGCGCGAGCTGTCTTTCATGCTGCAGCACGGTGAGGCCAAGGTGCTGATCGCGCCCAGGACGTTTCGCGGCTTCGACTTCGAGGCCATGGCGGCCGGCCTGCAGCCGCAGCTTCCCGGCCTGGAGCATGTCGTGCTGGTCGGCGGCGCAGGCGCCAACAGCTTCGAGGCGCTGCTCAGCGGGCCCGAATGGGAGAACGCGCCCGATGCACGCGAGATCCTCACGCGCAGCCGGCCCGGGCCCGACGATGTGACCCAGCTGATCTACACCTCGGGAACGACAGGCGAGCCCAAGGGCGTGATGCATTCGGCCAACAGCGTGATGGCCAACATCATTCCCTACGCCCGGCGCCTGCAGCTGGGCGCGGACGACGTGGTGCTGATGGCCTCGCCGATGGCGCATCAGACAGGCTTCATGTACGGGCTGATGATGCCCATCATGCTGCGCGCCAGCGTGGTGCTGCAGGACATCTGGGAGCCCAGGCAGGCGATCGCGCTGGTGCGCCAGGAGGGCGCGACGTTCACCATGGCGTCTACGCCGTTTCTCACCGACCTGGCGCGTACCGTGGCCGAGACCGGCGAGGGCCTGCCCACGCTGCGCACCTTCCTGTGCGCGGGCGCGCCGATTCCCGGGCCGCTGGTGGAGCAGGCGCGCGCCGCACTCGGCGCCAAGGTGGTCTCGGCCTGGGGCATGACCGAGAACGGCGCGGTGACGCTCACGCGGCTCGATGACAGCGACGAGCGCTCGTTCAACACCGACGGCTGCCCGCTGCCCGGCGTGGAGATCAAGGTGGTCGACGTCGACGGCCAGGACCTTGCCGTGGGCGAGGCCGGCCGGCTGCTGCTGCGCGCCTGCTCCAATTTCGGCGGCTATCTGCGCCGCCCGCACCTCAACGCCACCGATGCCGAGGACTGGCTGGACACCGGCGACCTGGGCTATCTCGACGCCCGCGGCTATCTGCGCATCACGGGCCGCAGCAAGGACGTGATCATCCGCGGCGGCGAGAACATTCCGGTGGTGGAAATCGAGTCGCTGCTGTACCGCCACCCGGCGATCGCCATGGCGGCCATCGTCGCCTACCCCGACGAACGCCTGGGCGAGCGCGCCTGCGCGGTGGTCGTGCCCAAGCCCGGCCAGAGCATCGATCTGCGCGCCATCCAGGACTTCCTCAAGGCGCAGAAGGTCGCGATCCAGTACATCCCCGAACGGCTGATCGTGCGCGACGCGATTCCGTCTACGCCCTCCGGAAAGATTCAGAAATTCAAGCTGCGCGAGATGCTGCTGGCCGATCCGGCCTGAACCCCCCCGGCCAATTCCCACCACCATGACGGAGACAACGATGAGCTTTCCCCTGAGAAAAACCGCGCTGCGCCGCTGCGCGCTGGCCGCCCTGTCTCTGTGCGCTGCGGGGGCGCTGCAGGCGCAGAGCGCCGCGCCCTGGCCGACCAAGACAATACGCATCGTCGTGGGCTTTGCGCCGGGCGGCAGCACCGACGTGATGGCGCGCATTCTGGCGCAGTCCATGGGCGAGTCGCTGGGCCAGGCGGTGATCATCGAGAACAAGCCCGGTGCGAGCGGCAACATCGCGGCCGCCGAAGTGGTGCGCGCCGCGCCCGACGGCTACGCTTTCCTGATCGCGCCGACTTCGGTGGAGACCGCCAATCCCTCGCTGTTCAAGTCCAGCCTGCTGCCGTCGCGCGACCTCACGCCCGTGGGCGGCGTGGGCCGCACGCAGATGTACCTCGTGGCCAAGCCGCAGATGGATGTCAAGGACGCGCGCGGACTGGTTGCGCTCGCCAGGGCGCAGCCCGGCAAGCTGTCCTATGCGTCGGCCGGCACGGGCACGCCGCCGCACCTGGCCTGCGAGCTTTTCAAGCTGGCCACGGGCACTTACGTCACGCATGTGCCCTACCGCGGCGCGGCGCCGGCGCTGCTTGACGTGGTCTCGGGCCAGGCCGACTTCGTCTGCGATCCCGGCATCGCGTTTCCGCATATCCGCAGCCACAAGGTCAAGCTGCTGGGCGTGGTCAGCTCCAAGCGCTCGCCGTTCTTTCCCGAGGTGCCCACCATCGCCGAGCAGGGCTTTGCGGGCGCGGACCTCGATATCTGGTTTGGCATGTGGGCGCCCAACGGCACGCCGGCCGAAGTCATCGCGCGCATGAACCGCGAACTCGCCAAGGCGCTGGCGCTGCCGGTCACCAAGGCACGCTATGCCGATCTCGGCGCCGAGCCGGTGGCGCTGGCTACGCCCGAGTTCAAGGCGCTGCTGGTCAACGAAGGCAAGCTGCTGTCGGCCTTGATCAAGGAGCAGAAGATCGTCGTCGATTGAGTGCCAGGCAACGCTGGCGGCAGCGTGATGGCAACAGGGCTTGCCAAGAACCCTGCATTGCTCCGACCATAGCGGAATGCAACGTTACGCTCTTTCGCTTTACGCCTTTGCCCTGGCCGCCTTCATGGCACTGGCGTGCACGCTGGCCCAGGCCCAGCAGGCGGGCGCCCCGGCGCCGCCCGCCGCGGTCCAGCCGATCGCGCTGCAGGACATCCTGGCGCGCGCCGATGACGATCAGCAGCGCGTCGAGCAGGCCAAGCGCCTGCTGGCCGCGCCCGACCCGCTGCTGCATCTGCAAAAGCAGCTCGGCGAGATCGCCGCGCCGGTCGATGCCAAACTGCACAACGCCGCCGGCGTTGCCTTGCGCGAGCTGCCCGTCATGCGCCTGGAAAGCCTGGCGCGGCACTGGCAGTTCGACATCCGCCGTCATGAGCGCTGGGAAGCCGAGGCGCGCCGGGCGTTTGCGCCTTATGGCGACAGCGCGCTCTATCTGGCACAGCGCCGCGCGGCCTGGTCGGCGACGCGCGCCCAGGGCCTGCTGGAAGGCCTGCCGGCGGTGCTGGCCGAGCGCGTGGAGGGCATGCTCAGTGGCATCGATGCCGCCGAGGCCGCGCTGGGCGCGGCGCTGTCGCGCCAGTTCGCACTGCTGCAGCAAGCCAGCGAACTCAAGGCGCGCATCGATGCCGGCGGCAACGATGTGGCCGCCGCCATCGCCGAGATCGACCGCGGGCTGCTGCGCAAGGACGCGCCGGCGCTGTGGCAGGGATTGGAGCGGGCGGATGCGGCAGCGCCGTCTCCGCAGCTGCAGATGGATCGCGGGCTGGAGATAGAGCGGCAGTTCGCCATCGACTACAACGCCGCGGACACCGGAAATCAGCGCGCGCTGCAGGCAGTGCAGTTGCTGCTGCTGCCCGTCATCGTCTGGCTGGTGGTGCGCAGCCGGCATGCGCTGCCGGCGGCCGATGCCGCGCGCAGCGCAGCGTCGGCCGCCACGCTGGCACTGCGCCGCCCGCTGTCGGCCTGGCTGCTGCTGTCTTTGCTGGCGGTGCTGGCCTTCGAAGCCGATGCGCCGCTGCTGGTGCAGGAGTTTGTGCTGCTGCTGGCGCTGGTGCCTGCGCTGCGCCTGCTGCCCGCGGGCGCGCTGCGCGCGCTCGGTGCCTGGCCCTATGTGGCCGTGGTGCTGTACGTGCTGGACCGCGTGGGCGTGGCCGTGCCCGTCGACAAGGGCTGGTACCGCCTGTACCTGCTGGGGCTCAACGCGCTGGCGCTGGGGCTGACGGTCTGGCTGCTGCGCCGCAGCGCGCGCCAGTCGCCGGTGCCAGCAGGGGCCGGCCTGCGCCTGCGCGAGACCGTGCGCACCGTGGCCTGGGCCGTGCTGGGCCTGCTGGCGGTTGCGGCCATCGCCAACGTCGTGGGCAATGTGTCGCTGGCCGAAACGCTGACCAGCGGCGTGATCGACAGCGGCTACATGGCGCTGCTGCTGTATGCGGGCGTGAACGCCTGCCTGGGCCTGCTGCGCGCCTTGTTCGGCCAGCCCGAGCTGGTCCACCGGCGGCTGGTGCGCGAGCATGGCGCGCTGGTGCAGACCGCCTGCACGCGACTGCTGCTGCTGGCCGCGGGCATCGGCTGGCTGATCTACAGCATGGACCGGTTCCGCGTGCTGCGCCCCTTGCATGACGCGAGCACCAACGTGCTGGCGCTCGGCATCAGCGCGGGGGAAGTGTCCATTCACCTGGGCGATGTGCTGACGTTCGCGTTCTCCGCCTGGCTCGCGCTGTGGGCCGCGCGTGCCGTGCGCCGCCTGCTGCGCGACGAGCTTCCGGGCCGTGCGGGCCTGCCGCGCGGCGCGGGCAACAGCATTGCCTCGCTGAGCTATTACGGCGTGCTGCTGGTGGGGCTGCTGATTGCGCTGTCGGCCGCGGGCTTCAAGGTCAGCCAGCTGACGCTGGTGTTCGGCGCGCTGGGCGTGGGCATAGGCTTCGGACTGCAGAACGTGGTCAACAACTTTGTCTCGGGCCTGGTGCTGATGTTCGAGCGGCCCATACAGCCCGGCGATGTGGTGGACGTGGCCGGCATTTCGGGCACGGTGCGCGGCATAGGTTTGCGCGCCACCGTGATCCGCACGTTCGAAGGCGCGGACGTGGTCGTGCCGAACGGGCAGCTGCTCAACGGCAATCTGAGCAACTGGACGATGTATGACCGCAACCGGCGCGTGGAAGTGCCGGTCAGCGTGGCCTATGGCAGCGATGTCGGCCGGGTTGTCGCCTTGCTGCAGGCCGCGGCTGCCCAGACACCGGGCGTCGCCGAGACACCGGCGCCCGTGGTCGCGATGACGGGCTATGGCGACAGCGGGCTCAACTTCTCGGTGCGTGTCTGGACCCATGACCAGGACGGCTGGGTCGTGCTGCGCAGCGATCTGCTGGCGCGCATGCTCATGGCACTGGACGCCGCAGGGATTACAATTCCTTACAATCGACTGGATGTCACGCTGCGCTCTGCAATGCCGCCGGTGGAGGCCGAGACCGGCGAGAGGACGATCAGGCCGGGAACAGCTTCTGTATCTGTTCCAGCGTCACCGGCTTCTGGAAATAGTGGTCCACGGTGACGAAGGTCTCGCGCACGCGCGGGTCGTCGGGGGGGGATCCGGTGACCGCGACCAGGATCACGTCGTCGCCGAATTGTTCGCGGAACTGGCGCGCGAGTTCGAGGCCGTCCATGCCGGCCATGGTGATGTCGAGCATGACGCAATGCGGCCTGTCGGTTTGCGCCCGCGCCAGGGCATCTTCGCCGCCATAAAAAGGCCGGGCATGATGGCCCATGAGACCCAGCAGCGTGGCAAGCGAGTCCGCGGCATCCCTCGAGTCGTCGACGACGTAGACTGTCAACTGGTCCACAATATTCCTTCACGTGCGTGATCCGCCATTGTGCCTGTTTGGCGCCGGCAAACATACTCGGTAAACCCATGGACAAGCAAGAAAACCACGCTGCCGCGAGCGCGGATCGTTTCCGTCTGCTGGTCGAATCCGTTCAGGACTACGCGATCTTCATGCTCGACCCTGCGGGAATCGTGCTGTCCTGGAACGCGGGTGCAGTCCGGCTCAAGGGGTATTGCGCCGACGAGGTCATAGGCCGGCATTTCTCGATCTTCTACCCCGAGCCCGCAAAGCAGAAAATGTGGCCCGACCATGAACTGCGGCTTGCGGCGCAGCACGGCACCTACGAAGAGGAAGGCTGGCGCGTGCGCAAGGACGGCAACATGTTCTGGGCGAACGTGGTGATCACCGCGCTGCGCGATCCCGACGGCAGCTTGACCGGTTTCGGCAAGGTCACGCGCGACCTGACCGAGCGGCGCCTGCAGGAGGAGGCGCTGCGCCAGAGCGAGGAGCGCTTCCGGCTGCTGATCGAGGGCGTGCGCGACTATGCAATCTACATGCTGGACCCGCTGGGCAAGATCCAGAGCTGGAACAGCGGCGCGCAACTCATCAAGGGCTATACCGCGCAGGAGGTCATAGGCAAGCACTACAGCATGTTCTTTCGCAGCGAGGACGTGGCTGCGGGGCTGCCGGCCAAGGAGCTGCACGACGCGCTGCTGCAGGGCCGCACCGAGGAAGAGGGCTGGCGCGTGCGCAAGGACGGCTCGGCGTTCTGGGCCAACATCGTCATTGCGCCCATACGCGGTGCCGACGGCGACCATCTGGGATTTGCCAAGGTGACGCGCGACATGACCGAACGCCGCCGGTTGAGCGATCTCGAGCATTCGTCGCGCCAGATGAATGAATTCCTCGCGATGCTCGCGCACGAGCTGCGCAATCCGCTGGCGCCGATACGCAACGCGGTGTCCATCCTGCAGCTCGAGCCCGCGCCCAGCGCGACGGTGCGCAACAGCCGCGACATGATTGACCGCCAACTCACACAGCTCACGCGGCTGGTCGACGATCTGCTGGACGCCGGGCGCCTGACCAGCGGCAAGATACGCATCAAGCCCGAGCGGGTGTCGTTCAACCAGATCGTGGCGCGCGCCGTCGAGGCCGCGCGGCCCGGCATGGATGCGCGCACGCATGCCTTCAGGCTGGTCGTTCCGGCCGAGGATGTCTGGGTCAATGCCGATGCGATGCGGCTGGTGCAGGTGCTGCAGAACCTGCTGAGCAATGCCTCGAAGTTCACGCCTGCGGGCGGAGCGATCACGCTGTCGGCGCGCGTCGCGCAGGGGCGGCTGCATGTGGACGTCGCGGACAATGGCGAAGGCATTTCGCCGGCCGCGATGGAAAGCATCTTCGAGCTGTTCTCGCAGGGCGATGGCCTGGCCGCGTCGCGCCAGTCGGGCTTGGGCATAGGCCTGTCGCTGGCGCGCTCGCTGATCGAAATGCATGGCGGCTCTATCCGGGCGACCAGCGCGGGCGCGGGCCAGGGCAGTACTTTCAGTTTCGAGCTGCCGGGCGCGCAGATCCGCACGGCCGGGGCCGAGGGTGAGAGCTGTGACGATCGCGGTATTCAGGCGGCGCGCGTGCTCGTGGTCGACGACAACCGCGACGCGGCCGACAGCCTGGCCGAAATCCTGCGCCTGCTCGGCTACCGCGTGCGCACCGCCTATGACGGCCGCAGCGCGCTGGAAGCCGCGGTCCAGGACAAGCCCGGCGCGGTGTTCCTGGACATCGCCATGCCCGAGATGGACGGTCCTGCCGTGCTGCGCGCACTGCGTGCGCTGCCCGGCGGCAAGGCGATGTTCGCCGCCGCGGTGACCGGCTATGGCGTGGAGGACGAACGCGCCGACCGGCCCGATCTGGCGGCCTTCGATGCGCACCTGCTCAAGCCGGTGGCGCTGGCCGATCTGCAGCAATTGCTGGCCAATGTGCGGCTGGCGTGAACCGCGGCGCGGCCTAGTGGGGCTTTAGCGAATCGCCAGGCCCGCGGTCTTGATGGCCTGGGCGTAGCGCGGCTGCTCGGTCTGCAGGCTCTTTGCAAGATCGGCCGAAGAGCCGCCCGCGACCTTGAATCCCTGGCTTTCCAGCTGGGCGCGCACTTCGGGCAACTGCAGCACCTGGTTGATGTCGCGGTTGATCTTCTGCACGATGGCCGCCGGCGTGCCGGCCGGCGCGAAGTAGCCCTGCCAGCTTTCGACCGAGAAGTTCGGCAATTGCGCGGCTTCGGCCACGGTGGGCACATTGGGCAGAGCGGGCGAGCGGTAGCTGGTGGTCACGGCCAGCGCGCGCAGCTTGCCGGCGCGCACGTATTCGGTGACCGCGGCCAGCGTGATCAGCGTCGCGTTGGCATGGCCGGCGAGCACATCGACGGCCGCCGGGCCGCCGCCGGGATAGGGAATGTAGTTGACCTTGGCGCCGGTCTCCTGGGCCAGGATTTCATGCGCCACATGCGCGATGCCGCCATTGCCCGGCAGCGCCAGGCTGATGCTTTCGGGCTGGGCCTTGGCGCGCGCCAGGTAGTCGGCCAGGGTGTTGATGCCGGTTCCCGGGTTCACGACCAGCACCTGCGGGTTGACCACGGCCTTGACGATGGGCGAGAAGCTGCGCGCGGTGTCGTAGGGCAGGTCGCGGAAAAGTATGCTGTTGAGCATCAGGCCTTCGCCCTGCTGCAGCAGCGTGTAGCCGTCAGGCGCGGCCTTGGCGACCTTGCCTGCGCCAATGGTGCCGCTGGCGCCCGCGACGTTCTCGACAATCACCGTCTGGCCCCAGAGCACCGACAGGCGTTCGCCCAGCGTGCGCGTGAGCTTGTCGGCGCTGCCACCCGGCGCCACCGGAACGATGATGCGCACCGGCTTGTTGGGAAAAGTGCTGGACTTGTCGGTGGCCGCGTGCAGCGAAGACACATACAGCGCGCCGCCGCCGGCGGCGGACAGTGCGATGGCCGACGCCAGGGTGCGCAGGAAGAAACGTTTGGTGGTCATGGGTCGGCTCGCTCGGCGGGAAAGAAGGAATGGCTCGAATCTAGGGGCCGGGCGGCGGCGCGTGAACGAAGCTTTTCAGCTAACGATCTGCGGTTTTCTTCGTTGGCCAGGCGCGCGCGGCTGCGTACCGTGGGGGCAATTTCCCGGAGACCCCCATGACACAGACCCATGTTTCCCTCGACTTCAGCGGCAGCGATATCGCCAGCCGCCGCACCGCTGCCGTGGCGGACTTCATTGCCCAGGCGCGCCGCCTGGTGCCCGACCCGGAGCGCGCCACGCCCGAGCAGCTGCGCGCCGTCGCCACGCTGCTCGAGCGCCTGGGCACGCAGCGCGAACTGTTTGCCGCAGAGCATTTCCCGGTGTCGGCGCAGAACCCGGCCCAGGTCTATCGCCTGAGCGAGGACGCGGCCGGCCGCTACGCGCTGTACCTGTCGACCGGCCTGCCGGGCAAGTCCCAGCCGCCGCACGACCACACGACCTGGGCCATCATTGCCGGCGTGTCGGGCAACGAGCGCAATGTGTTTTTCCGCCGCGACAAGACGCAGGACGCGACGCGCGACACCCTCACCGCCGAGCGCAGCGTCGATGTGTCCTCGGGCGTGTCCGTCGTGCTGTCGCCCACCGACGTGCACACCATCGAACTGATCGGCGACGAGCCCGGCCTGCACCTGCATTTCTACGGCCTGGCGATCGATCGCCTGCCCGGCCGCGTGGTGTTTGAAAGCCTCGAAGGCGGCAGCTTCCGCACCTTCGGCCCGCCCAAGTCCATTCGCCACCCCGTGGTCTCGCCCCAGGCGCTCAAGACCGCGCTGTTTGACGGCGAGGAGATCGCCGTGCTTGACGTGCGCGAGACCGGCGTGTTTGCCCACCGACATATCCTGTTCGCGGCGTCGGCGCCGCTGTGGCGGCTGGAGCTGGTGATAGACCGCCTGGTGCCGCGCCGCGGCACGCGCATCGTGCTGGTCGATGCCGACGAGTCGCTGTCGCACCAGGCCGCGGCCAAGCTCGCGCGCCTGGGCTGGCGCAATGTGTCGGTGCTCGAAGGCGGCACCGACGGCTGGGCCGCCGCGGGCTTTGAAATCTTCAGCGGCACCAACGTGCCCAGCAAGGCGTTTGGCGAAGTCATCGAACACGAGAAGCACACGCCCTGGATCACTTCCGACGAGCTGCAGCAGCGTGTGGAGCGCGGCGACAACATCGTTGTCGTCGACAGCCGCACGCCCGAGGAGTTCGCGGCGTTCAGCCTCCCGTTCGCGCTGAGCCTGCCGGGCGCCGAGCTGGTGTATCGCATAGGCGAGATCGCTCCCGACCCCGAGACTTTCGTGGTGGTGAACTGCGCCGGGCGCACGCGCAGCATCGTCGGCGCGCAGACGCTGATCGACGCCGGCATTCCCAACCGCGTGGCCTCGCTGCGCAACGGCACCATGGACTGGCTGCTCACCGGCCGCACGCTGGCCCATGGCCGCGGCGCGAGCTTTCCCGAGCCCGCGCCCGCCACGCTGGCCAAGGCGCGCGAACGCGCGGCCGACGTGGCGCAGCGCGCGGGCGTGCAGCGCATAGACGCGGCGGAACTCGCGCGTTTCGAAGGCGAGGCGCAGGAGCGCACGCTTTACCGCTTCGACGTGCGCACCGAGCAGGAATATGCAGCCGGCCATCTGCCGGGCTGGCGCTGGGCGCCGGGCGGCCAGCTGGTGCAGGCCACGGACGAATACGCGGCGGCGCGCGGCGCGCGCATCGTGCTGGCCGACTGGGACGGCGTGCGCGCGCTGACCACGGGCGCCTGGCTGGCCCAGCTGGGCGGCTACGAAGTCTTTCTGTACACGCCGCCGGCCCTGGCCGCGCTGGAAATCGGCGCCGAGCCGGTGCGCGTGCTGGCGCTGCATGCACCGGCCCCGCTGGTGTCGCCGCAGCAGGCCCAGGCGCAGCTGTTGGCCGGGACCGCCAGCGTGTTTGACATCGACCGCCGCGCGGCCTTCGAGAAAAAGCACATTGCGGGCGCACGTTTCGCGGTGCCCGATCGCCTCGAGGCGCTGGTCGCCGAGCTGCCGGCGGCGCAGACCGTGCTGCTGCATTCGCCCGATGGCGTGCTGGCACGCAGCGTCGCGGCCGAACTCGCGGCGCGCACCGGACGCGATGTGCGCGCGATCGCGGGCGGCACGCCGGCCTGGGTGGCCGCCGACCTGCCGCTGGCGCAGGGCGCCGAAGGCGTGCTGACCGGCGACGACGACCATTGGTACAGCCCTTATGCCCACCATGACCTGGAGCTGCGCAACGCGGGCTTCCAGCAGTACCTGGACTGGGAGCTGGGCCTGGTGGCGCAGCTGGAGCGCGAGGGAACGACGGGAATCCGCTTGCTGCCTGTGGCTGGCTGATGGGGGAACGCAGCGGCCGGGGGCGGCTGCTGCGACATGGCAGACAACAACGGCGCCTTTGGGCGCCGTTGTTGTTGGGGAGGAATGGGATGCTGGAGAGAGGGCAGCCCTTCACAAGATGCTCAATACGAATAGCTGGTTGCCGTTAGCCCTGAGCCTGTCGAAGGGCGTCTCCATCCTCGGCCAGTGCGCCCATTCATCCTTCGACGCGGCCGGCGAGGCAGGCTCAGGACGAACGGGATTCTTAGCCCATGCCTGACACTGTTTCCTTCAAACGCCTTGCGAGGGCTTTGCCTCACTACTGCGCTCAGGATGAACGGGATTTTGCGACCTTGCCTGCCTGTTGAAGGGCTTACGCCGCCGCCAGCTCCACGCCGCGCGCCACCCGCGCAAACGCCTGCTGCAGATCCGCAATCAGATCCTGCGGATCTTCGAGGCCCACATGCAGGCGCACGACGGGCTGGGTGCCGGTCCAGACACTGTGCTCGCGCAGGCGCTCGGGCGAGGCCACCAGCGCCAGGCTTTCGTAGCCGCCCCAGGACGCGCCAATGCCGAAGAAGCGCAGCGCGTCGATGAATTGCTCGCCGGCGCGCGCGTCCACGCCTTCTTCAAAGGCAAACGACACCAGGCCGTTGGCGCCGCTGAAGTCGCGTTGCCACAGCGCATGGCCGGGGTCGGAGGCCAGCGCGGGATAGAACACGCGGCTGACCTGGGACTGGCCCTGCAGCCATTCGGCGACCTGGGTCGCATGGCGTTGGTGCTGGGCCAGGCGCACGGGCAGCGTGCGCAGGCCGCGCAGCGCGAGATAGGCGTCGTCGGCGCCCACCGTCAGGCCCAGCGCTTCATGCGCCGTGGCAATCTTCGCGGAGAGCGCCGCGGAGTCGGTGACGACAATGCCCTGCATCACGTCCGAATGGCCCGAGATGTACTTGGTCGCGGCGTGAATGGAGAGGTTCGCGCCCAGCGCCAGCGGCTGGTAGAACCAGCCCGCGCCCCAGGTGTTGTCGGTCGCGACCGGAATGCCATGGGCGCGCGCCACCGCGGCCAGCGCGGGCAGGTCCAGCACTTCGTAGAGCAGCGAACTCGGCGACTCGAGATAGACCAGCTTGGTGCTGGGCCGGATCTTCGCCGCCAGATCGTCCTGCGATGGCGAGAAGTACTCGAGCGTGATGCCCAGGCGCTGCAGCAGCGAGTCGTCGACGCGGCGCACGGGCGAGTAGACGCTGTCGGCGACCAGCGCATGGTCGCCGGGCGACAGCAGCGCCACCAGCACCAGCGTGATCGCCGACAGGCCCGAAGGCGTGAGGAAAGCGCGCTGGCCGCCTTCAAGCGCGGTCACCGCGTCTTCCAGCGCGCGGTGGGTGTCGAGGCCGTGGCGGCCGTAGGTGGCCAGGCGCTCGCCCGCGGCGCGGCGGTGGTGCAGATCGGCATAGGCGGCGCTGCTTTCAAAGCGCACGGTGCTGGTGCGCACCACGGGAACGTTGACCGGGCCCGAGCCGCCGCGCAGATCGGGTGCGCCCGCATGCAGCAGGCGGGTGGAACGGCCCAGGCGTGAGGAGGAAGCGTCGTTGCTCATGCGGCGACCTTGCTGGGCTGGAACTGGGTGGCGTTGTAGTTGGTGATCGCGCCGGTCTCGGCATCGATGCCTATGCGGCCGGTCAGGCGTTCCAGCGGCTTGCCGTAGAGGTGAAAGTGCAGCGTGGGCGAGTCGCCGACGACATGGATGCTGTGCACGTCGTCGGGCAGGAACGCAATCGACGCGCCGGGCTGCACCGTGAATTCGCGCGCCAGGTGGATCTTGGCCTGCGTGGGGTTGCTGCGGTCGTCGCTACGGTCGTAGAGGCGGTTCACTTCCTGGCCTTCGACGGCGACGATCACCGCCCAGGTGGTGTGGTTGTGCGGCTGCGTGGTCTTGCCCGGCAGGATGGAGTTCAGGTACAGCGCCAGGCCTTCGTCGCCGTCGTCGGCGTTGAGGCGGTAGCGCGTCGACGCGCCCACGCCCTGGCCGCTTTCCGGCGGCGGGAAGTCGGCGCGCGTGAACAGTTCGCGCTGCGCGGCCAGCGCTTCGAGCCGCGCGGTGATGGCGGCCAGCGCGGCGCGGTCGGGAGCGCCTTCGGCAACCAGTTGGCGCACATCGGCAAGCGTGGCGGCAACCGCGGCGCGGCGCTGTTCGGACAGGGAGGAAGTGGTGCTCATGGGGTCCTCTTGGAGTGGGAATTACAGGGCGAAGCGCAATTGGTTGAAGCGCAGCGCCGCGGTGGGCGGCGCGGGGCGCGCGCGCTGGCCTTCGCCCAGGGCGCGCTGCAGGAACTGGCGCGTGCGCTCGCTGCGCGGCGCGCCGAAGATCTGGGCCACGGGGCCGTGCTCGACGATGCTGCCGGCTTCGGTGAAATAGACCTGGTCGCTGATCTCCTCGGCAAAGCGCAT
>NZ_JAVWWA010000097.1:0-8073 GCF_036666375.1 Comamonas sp.
CTGGGCGCAGGTGGTGAAACAGGCCGGGGTGACGCTGGACTGAGCGGCCCCCGGCGCCTGGCTTACTCGGGCTTGATGCCGGCCTTGCGCACGACTTCGCCGTAGGACACGAGGCGTTCGGCCATCATTTTCTCGAAAGCCGCAGGTGTCATCTCTTCGGGCGGAATCACGCCGCGCGACTTGAGGCTCTCGATCATGGCGGGCTCGACCGCCGCCTTGCGTATCGCCTGGTGCAGCGCCGTGACAATCGGGGCCGGCGTGCCCGCGGGCGCGGCGATGCCTATCCACGAGGCCTGGTTCAGCGCCGGGAAGCCGAGTTCGGCAAACGTGGGCACATCGGGCAGCTGGGCCACGCGCGTCGCCGAAGCCACGGCCAGGGCGCGCAGCTTGCCGGCCTGGATGTGCTGCAGGAACACCACCAGGTTGTCGAGCGCGAACTGCACTTCACCGGCCAGCACGGCCGTGACGTATTGCGAGCCGCCGCGGTAAGGCACATGCACGGCCTTGGCGTTGACCGACAGCAGCAGCGACTCGGCATTGAGCTGGCCCATGCTGCCCGCGCCCGCCGAGGCGAAGTTGATCTGTCCTGGGCGCTCCTTGAGATAGGTCACCAGTTCGGCAAAGGTCTTGACCGGCACGCTGGGGTGCACGACCAGCACATTGGGCTGGCGGCCCAGGATGGCGATGTTCTCGAAGTCCTTGATCGGGTCGTAGCCCAGGTTGGACTGCACCAGCGGATTGGCCAGGTGGCTGCTTTGCGACGAGGCGACCAGCGTATAGCCATCGGGCTTGGCGCGCGCGACGAACTGCGCGCCAATCGAGCCACCCGCGCCGGGCTTGTTTTCCACGACGATGGGCACGCCCAGGGTGCGGCCCAGCGATTCGGTGTACTGACGGGCCATGATGTCGACCGAGCCGCCGGGCGGGAAAGGCACGACCAGCGTGATGGCGCGGGTCGGGTATTTGTCAGCGGCGAAAGCGGGCAGCGCGGCGGCGCCGGCCAGGCCCATGGCAGTGGCCAGCAACTGGCGGCGTGAAGTGGCGCAAGAGGTCATGTGAAGGTCGGACATAAAACAAACAACAACAGGAAAGCGGCAGGCGCGGCGGTTCAGCGCAGCGCCATGAGGGTCAGCGCCAGTGCCTGGGCACGTGGCACGAAAGTGGAGAGGTCGCAGAACTCGCGCTCGCTGTGGGCGTAGCCGCCCACGGGGCCGAGAGCGCACAGGCTGGGGATGCCCATGTCGGAAGTGATGCCGCTGTCCGCGGCGCCGCCCGTGCTTTCGGCCTGCACCGCAAAGCCGACCTGTGCGGCAGAGCGCTGGTACAAGTCCAGGATGTGGTCGGGTGTGCGCGCCATCGGCAGCGCGCCGCGCGACTCGATGATGCGGCCGCTGGTGCGCGGCAGCGACTCTTCCTCGATGATGGCCTGGATGCGCGCGAGCACGCCTTGCAGGTCGTTGTCGGCGGTATAGCGCAGGTCGGCGTGCGCGCTCGCAAGCGGTGCCACCACGTTGGAGGCCATGCCGCCCTGCACGAAGCCGACGTTCACGGTGATGCCGGGCTCGCAGCCGTTGAGCGCATGCAGCGCCAGGATCTTGCGCGCCAGCGCATCGATGGCGCTCGCGCCTTGCGCGGGGTTGATGCCCGCGTGCGCGGCCACGCCCTGCACTTCGAAATCGATGCGGTACGAGCCCTTGCGCTCGTTCACCACGTTGCCGCTGATGCGTCCGGGCTCGGCGTTGAGCACGGCGCGTGCGCCCTGCACATGCTTGCGTATCACATGGCGGCAGGCGGGCGAGCCCACTTCCTCGTCGCAGGTGAACAGCAGGTGCACGGGGCTGGCATTGCCGCCGAAACGCGCCAGGGCCTCGGCGACGAAGACGTTCATGACCAGGCCCGACTTCATGTCGGCCACGCCCGGACCATAGGCCTTGCCGTCTTCCACGCGCCAGGGGCGGGCCGCGGCCGTGCCCAGCGGGAACACGGTATCCATGTGGCCCATGAGCTGCAGGTGGCCCGTGGCCGCGGCGTCGCTGCCGGCCACGCGCGCCAGCAGGCAATCGCCCCAGCCCGGCTCGGGCAGGGTGTCCACGGCAATGCCGGCCGATTCCAGCCGCGCGCGCAGCACGGCCGCGACCTGGCGCGTGCCGGCTTCGTGGCCGCTGCCGCTGTCGATGTTGACGATACGGGCCAGCAGGTCGGTCATGGCCTGCTGCTGCGAAGCCAGCCAATCAAGCACGGCCTGGCTGGTGGAAGAAAGGGGCGCCGGGTCACCGGCTGTCGATGAAAGCAAGGACGATGGACTGGGATGTTGCGCGAAACTCATAGGACCTGGATCTGAGGGTATGCCGCTATTATTTCCTGTTTGGCAGCGCCCATTCGGGAAATCCCTGAAGTCCTGCCCCAAGGCCAGCGGCCTGTGCGCCGGCAGCAGCCCCTAGGCCTGGGCGATGGCCAGGAAACCGCCTTCGAGAAAAACGCACAGCGCATCGCTCAGGCCTGCCACCTGGCGCGAATCGAACGCGCCGCCCGACAGCGTCTCTATGCGGTCCGAGCGCGCGCACACCGACAGCATCGTTCCCACCGAGAAGGTGAAGGCGCGGTACAGATTTTCGCTGGGCACGCCGGGCAAGCTGCGCTGCAGCTGCGCCAGGTACTCGCGCGCCACGGCATTGAAGTGCTTTTCCGTCAGGTCCTTCCACTGCGCGTTCGCCGCCACCACCGCAATCAGCCGGGTGTAGTTGCGCCAGCCTTCATCGTCCGAGTCGGCGCGCGTCATCAAGGTGCTCACAAAGCTGGTGATCAGCGCGCGCAGCGGAATGGGCGCCGTGCCGTGCAGTGCCAGCAATTCGTCCAGGCGCCTCATCCGCTCGCGGTTCAGCACATCCGAGCGGCGCGCGATCACATGGTCCAGCAGCTCTTCCTTGGAGCCGAAGTGGTAGCCGATGAGCGCGAACTGGCATTGCGCCAGGGTGGCGATTTCGCGGATCGACGTGGCATGAAAGCCGGCATCGGCAAAGAGACGCTCGGCCGCATCCAGAATGCGCTGGCGCGTGGCCTCGCTGTCGGCACGGCGCTGGGGCGCGCGCAAGCGGGCTTTCGGCGCGGCTTTCGGACGGGATACGGTGTTCATGGTGCACATCCTAGATGATGAATTCCCGGTTGACGGCGTTTGCACGCTTAGTTTATACATACGTATAAGCAACAAAAATAGAGGAGACCCCCATGACGCAAGCCAATCCGCTGGACGGATTCAGTGTGGAGCGCGCGCAGATCGGCTATGTCGGCAATGAACTGCAGCGCCCGGAATGCATCCTGGCCGAGGCCGACGGTTCGCTGTGGAGCGCCGACGCGCGCGGCGGCGTGGTGCACATCGCCACCGACGGCACGCAGCGCTTCATAGGCCAGAGCGCCGATACGCGATTTTCCGCCGCCGGCAGCGCAAGCGTCGCGCAGATGGAAAGCCGTTTGACCACCGGCACGCTGCCCAATGGACTGGCTTTCTGCGCCGACGGCAGCATCCTGATCTCCAACTTCGGCAGCGACCGGCTGGAAGTCATGGACCGCGAGGGCCGCACGCGCACGCTGTACGACAGCATCGACGGCCAGCCCATAGGCAAGGTGAATTTCGTGCTGCGCGATTCGCGCGACCGCATCTGGCTGACGGTCTCGACGCGCGTCAACCCCTGGACCCAAGCGCTGGCCACAGGCGTGCGCGACGGCTATGTGGCCGTGGTCGAGAACGGCCGGTTGCGCGTGGTTGCCGACGGCTTCAGTTTCACCAACGAAGTGCGGCTCGATGCGCGCGAAGAGTGGCTGTACGTGGTCGAGACCACGGGGCCTTGCATCACCCGGCTGCGCCTGGACGAGTCCGATCCGGCCCAGGTCCGCCTCACCGACCGCCAGCTGTTCGGCCCCGCGCACCTGGGCGGCATGCCCGACGGCATTGCCTTCGATGCCTATGGCAACCTCTGGTGCACGCTGATCATGGTCGACCGGCTGGTGGCGATCACGCCCGAGGGCGAGCTGCGCACGCTGCTCGATGACGGCGACGCCGCGGCCAGCGCCCATCTGATGCGGCGCTTCGACGACCGCAGTTTGACCAGCGAGGACATGCAGCGCGCGCGCGGCAGCATCGCGCCCTGGATGGCCAGCATCACCTTCGGCGGCCCCGACCTGCGCACAGTCTATCTGGGCAGTCTGCTGGGCACGCGCATTCCCTTTTTCCGCTCGCCCGTGGCGGGCCTGCCCATGGTGCACTGGCGCGCGCCGAAGTGACCGCCCGGCTGCCGCAAGACAAAAAACCAACCACAACGGAGACAAGCATGACCTTTTACTGCCCCTCGCGCCGCCACGCCCTCGTGCTGCTGGCCGGCGCCCTGCCGCTGCTTGCCATGGCGCAGGGCGCCAGCTATCCGAACAAGCCGATACGCGTGGTCGTGCCCTTTGGCGCGGGTTCCTCGCCCGATGTGATCATGCGGCTGATGAGCGAGCCCATGTCCAAGGCGCTGGGCCAGCCCATCGTGGTCGAGAATCGCGCCGGCGCCAGCACCATCATCGGCGCGCAGAGCGTGGCCAGCGCGCCCGGCGACGGCTATGCGCTGCTCTACACCGTGAACAACACCACCTCGATCAATCCCTATGTCTACAAGACGCTGCCCTACAAGCCCGAGGATTTCGTGCCCGTGGTGCGCGTGCTGTCCGTGCCGTATGTGCTGGTGACATCGCCGCAGTCGCCCTACAAGACCCTGGCGCAGCTGATGGCCGCGGCCAGGGCCAAGCCCGACACCTTGACCTATGCGAGCTACGGCATAGGCCAGGGCACGCATGTGGCCATGGCCCGGATGCTGAACATGGCGGGCGCCACCATGGTGCATGTGCCCTACAAGGACAGCGCGCTGACCGACCTGATGGCCGCGCGCGTGGTCACGGCCTTCGATCCGTCCACCACCACCATCCCCTACATCAAGGCCGGCAAGCTGCACGCGCTGGCCGTCTCCGGCCCCAAGCGCATAGAGGCCTTGCCCGATGTGCCCACGGTCGGCGAAACCTTCCCGGGCTTTGTCGGCGACTCCTGGCATGGCCTGCTCGCGCCCAAGGGCACGCCGCCCGACGTGGTGAACAAGGTCAACGCCGTGGCGCAGACCATCATCGCCAGCGCCGGCTTTCAGGCGCGGCTCAAGGATCTGGGACTGGTGCCCGCAGGCGGCACGCCTGCGGACTTCCGCCAGTTCCTCAAGGACGACGCCCAGGGCTGGGCCAAGGTCGTGCGCGACAACCACATCCGCGCGGAATGAAGCGCGCTTGGCCCCATTGCATACGAAGGAGTCTCCCATGACACGCAAGATTGTCGACCTGTCCATCTATCTCGAAAACGATGTGGTCTCCGACCCGCCGGCGTTCAAGCCCGAGATCCAGTATTTCAGCCATGAGAACACCGTCGAGCAGATCGCCTCGTTCTTCCCCGGCCTGAAAAAGGAAGATCTGCCCGACGGCGAAGGCTGGGCCGTCGAAAAGGTCAGCCTGTCCACGCACAACGGCACGCATCTGGACGCGCCCTATCACTTTCACAGCACCATGGACAAAACGCTGGATGGCAGCAAGCCGGCCATCACCATCGATCAGGTGCCGCTGGACTGGTGCTTCCAGCCCGGCGTCAAGCTGGACTTCCGCCACATGGAAGATGGCTATGTGGTGACCGCGGCCGACGTCGCGGCCGAGCTCCGGCGCATAGACCATCAGCTGCAGCCGCTGGAGATCGTCGTGGTCAACACCCGCGCCGGCAGCCGCTATGGCCACGATGACTATGTCGCCGCCGGCTGCGGCATGGGCTACGAGGCCACCATGTACCTGCTCGAGCGCGGCGTGCGCCTGACCGGCACCGACGCCTGGAGCTGGGATGCGCCTTTCGTCTACACCGCCGAAAAGTACGCGGCCTCGCAGGATGCGGGGTTGATCTGGGAAGGCCATAAAGCCGGGCGCGACATCGGCTACTGCCACCTGGAAAAGCTCAACAACCTCGAAGCCCTGCCCGCGACGGGTTTCTTCATCAGCTGCTTTCCGCACAAGATCCGCGGTGCCTCCGCCGGCTGGACCCGGGCGGTGGCGATCTTCGACGAGCGCCTGTTTGCCGCGCTGCCCGCCTGACACCTGTGCCGGCGGCTGTACCGGCCCGGCGCCGCCGGCGCGCCATTTCCAGAAATCTTCCATGCATACGCTCAACCATACCCACGACGCCCAGGCGCGCAGCTGGCTGGCATCCGCCAATGCGCCCGACTGCGACTTTCCCATCCAGAATCTGCCGTTCGCCGTGTTGCGCCCGGCGGGCACGCAGCAGGCGTTTCGCGGCGCCGTCGCCATCGGCGATCAGGCGCTTGACCTGGCGGCGCTGGCCCGAATCGGGCTGCTGGCAGCGCCCGCGCAAGCCGCGGCCCAGGCCGGCGCGCAGGAAAGCCTCAATGCCTTGATGGCGCTGGGCCCGAGTGCCTGGAGCGCGCTGCGCCATGCGCTGTTTGCCCTGCTGCACCAGGCCAGCGCCGCCGAGCAGGCCGCGCTGCGCGACTGCCTGCTTCCGCTGGCCCAGGTGGAATACGCCGTGCCTGCGCGCATCGGCGACTACACGGACTTCTATACATCGCTGCACCATGCGCGCAACTGCATGCGCATCATGTACCCCGATGGCGACGCGACGCCCAATTTCCGCTGGATGCCCCAGGCCTACCACGGCCGCGCCTCGTCGGTGGGCGTCAGTGGCCAGCAGTTTCGCCGGCCGTTGGGACAGTCGCTGGCGCCGGGCGAGCAGACGCCGGTGTTCGCTCCTTGCGCCCGCCTGGACTACGAGCTCGAGATCGCCACCTGGATAGGCCAGGGCAATCCTGCGGGCGATGCCGTGGCGCTCGACGCCGCCGAGGCGCATATCTTCGGCCTGAGCCTGCTCAACGACTGGTCGGCGCGCGATATCCAGGTGTGGGAAATGCAGCCCCTGGGCCCGTTCAACGCCAAGAACTTCGCCACCACGGTGTCGCCGTGGATCGTCACGCTCGAAGCGCTTGCGCCATATCGCCTGCCCTGGAACCGACCCGCCACCGAGCCCCAGCCCCTGGCCTATCTGGAATCCGCCGCCAACCGCAGGCAGGGTGCGTTTGACATCCAGCTCCAGGTCACGCTGCAAAGCGCGCAGGCCACGGCCGCCGGACTGCGCGGGCGCAGCATCACGCAGACCAGCTTTCGCCACCAGTATTGGAGCATCGCGCAGATGCTGGCCCACCACACGGCAGGCGGCTGCAACCTGCAGGTGGGCGACCTGATCGGCAGCGGCACCATCTCGGGCCCGAGCGCCGGCGAGGCCGGGGCGTTGATCGAGCTCACGCACGGCGGCCAGCGGCCCGTGGACATAGGCCATGGCGAGCAGCGCGGCTTCCTCCAGGACGGTGACAGCGTGATCTTTCAGGGCTGGTGCGAAAAACCCGGAGCGGCGCGCATAGGCTTTGGCGAATGCCGCGGCACGGTGCTGGCCGCGCGCCCGGTCTGACGTCTGCTGCGCGCGCGGCACGCATAGACGGGCATCAAGCCAGTGCGGCAATCGCGTCGATGGTGGCTTGCGGCACTTCGATGCCTGCGGCCGCTTCGGCCCGGGCCAGCAGGTCGAAGCGCCGCTGTCCGGGCAGGCGCACGCCTTCGTCCACCAGCATCGCCGCAATCAGTGCCTCGATGCGCTCGGCGTACACCGCCGTGCCGGCCAGGGCGCCGGGATCGATCACGATGAAGGCCTGGCCCAGGCGCGGCTGGTTGCCTTCGTCTTCGAAGAAGGTGTCGGCCTCGGCGCCGAAGTGCGCGCCGGTCAGCGTGGTGACCAGCAATTCGACGATCAGCGCCAGCATCGCGCCCTTGACGCCGCCCATGGGCAGCATCGAGCCCTGCATGCCCTTTTGGGGGTCGGTGGTCGGCTGGCCTTCGGCGTCCAGCGCCCAGCCCAGCGGAATGGACTCGCCTTTCTTGGCCGCGACCATGAGCTTGCCGCGCGCCACCTCGGACAGCGACAGGTCGATGCTGAGGGGGCGGGCGCCGCTGCGC
>NZ_JAVWWA010000097.1:8173-20892 GCF_036666375.1 Comamonas sp.
GGCCGCTTGCCGCCCGCGGCCGGCATGGCCGCGGGCGAATTGCTGCAGGCGATGCCGACCATGCCCGCGTCGGCCACCGCATCCAGATGGTAGGACGACATGCCCGAGTGATGGCTGTTGGTGATGGCCGCAATCGCAATGCCCGTGGCGCGCGCGCGCGTGATGGCCTCGTCCACGGCCAGCCGGCAGGCGGGAAAGGCGAAACCATTGGCAGCGTCGATCAACACCGCGCTGGCGCGCTGGTTGGCGATGAAAGGCACGGCGTTGCCCATGACGCGACCGGCCTTGAGATGGGCTACGTACATGGGCACGCGCGACAGGCCGTGCGACGGCAGGCCGCTGGCCTCGGCTGCGACCAGCGCCAGGGCCGTGGGCGCGCTTTGCGCCGGGCTGGCGCCGGCCTTTTGCAGAACGTCATTGATCAGTGCCGTCAAGGCGGCGCGGGAATGGAGCATGGTTCAGTCTTTCAAGGTGCGGGCCACGGCGGCCGCGATCAGCGTGGAAACACGCACATTCGATTGCGCGGTCACGCCGGCCACATGCGGGGTGAGTATGACGTTGGAGCAGCCCTGCCAGACGTTGGGCACGGTCAGCGGCTCGGGCTCGAAAACGTCGAAGGCCGCCCCTCCCAGTCTGCCCTCCTTCAAGGCGGCGGCAACCGCGGCCTCATCGGCAATGCCGCCGCGCGCGGTGTTGATGACGATGGCGCCCGGCTTCATCTGCGCGATGCGCGCGGCCGAGAGCATGTGGGCCGTCTGCGCCGTCAGCGGCACATGCAGGCTCACCACGTCGGCGCAGGCCAGCAGCGCGTCCAGGCCCAGCGGCGTGACACCGTATTGCCGCCAGGCGGGATGGTCCGGCGCCACCATCGGGTCATGGCCGACCACGCGCATGCCCAGTGCCTGCGCCAGGCCGGCGGCCAGCCGCCCTATTCCGCCGAAGCCGACCAGGCCCAGACAGGTGCCTGCGGTCTCGCGTCCGTTGGACAGCGCCGCGCGCGGCCACTGCCCGCCGGCGACCTGGGCGCTCGAAAGATACACGCCGCGCAGCAGCAGCATTGCCGTGGCGATGACATATTCGGCCACGGCCAGCGCATTGGCGCCGGTGGCGGGAATCACCACCATGCCGCGCGCCTTGCACGCCTCGACATCGATGTTGTCCAGGCCCACGCCCAGACGACCGATCACGCGCGCCCTGGTGCACGCGGCCAGCAGTTCGCCGCGCAGCTGCGTGCGGTTGCGCACGATCACGGCGTCGGCCGTGGCCACGGCCTGATGCAGCCGCGCGCCATCATCGACCAGGCCGGGGTCGTAGACCACCTCGAAGTCGGCGCGCAGCGCATCGACGGCTGCCTGGTCCATGAACTCGGTGATGACGATTTTCTGCAGTGACATGGTGGTGTTCCGTAGGAAGTGGAGCGGCGGGCGGCAGCGGCGGGCGGTGGGATCAGCCGGTCTGGATGTTGCGTGCCTTGACGATTTCGCGCCAGCGGGCCACATCCTTCTTGATCAGCTCGCCGAACTCCGTGGGCCCCAGCCCGGTCGAGGTGAAGCCCATGGCGCCGACACGCTCCGATATCTCCTTGGAGGTGACGGCCTTGATCGCTTCCGCCGAGACCCGGTCGATCACGGCCTTGGGCGTGCCGGCCGGCATCATCAACCCCGTCCAGTTCTCGAGCTCCACGCCCGGAAGTCCGGCTTCCGCAAACGTGGGCACGTCGGGCAGCAGAGGATGGCGCCTTGCCGAAGTCACGGCCAGCGCGCGCAGCTTGCCGGCCTTCACATAGGTCGAGGACTCGGGCAGATTGGAGACGATGAAGTCGAGCTGCGCGCCCAGCAGATCATTGAGCGAAGGCGCGCCGCCCTTGTAGGGAATGTGCGAGACCTCGATCTTGGCGTTGAGCGCCAGCAGCTCCATGCCCAGGTGCGGCGGCGTGCCGTTGCCGCTGGAGCCGCAGTTCAGCCGTTTGGCGCGCGCCTGCGCCAGCAGGTCGGCGACGCTTCTTGCGGGATTGTTTTCATTGACCACCAGCACCAGCGGGCTGGTTGCCAGATGCGCGACCGGAGCCAGGTTCTTCTCGAGGCTGTACGGCAGGTTGGAAAACAGCGACTGGTTGACCGCATGCGCAAGCGTGATCGCCAGCCAGGTGTAGCCGTCGGGGCTGGACTTGGCTGCGAGGTCGGCACCGAGGTTGGCGCTCGCGCCCGCACGGTTGTCGACCAGCACGGATTGCTTGATGGCCATGCCCGTGCTCTGGGCGATGAGCCGCGCCATCACGTCGGTCAGGCCGCCGGGCGGAAACGGCACGATGTAGCGTATCGGCTTGGACGGATAGCCGTCCTGGGCCGCGGCCAGGGAGGGGACGAGCGACACGGCGCTGGCCGATGCGATCGCGTGAAGGGCATTACGTCTCGTAAGCCGATTACACCATGTGGTCATCCGGAACTCCTCTGTCGATTCTTGGCGTGGGAATGCGTTGCCGTGCATGCCGCACGGCAGGAGGGAAAGCCGCGCCGCCTGGCGCAGGCAGGCGCAGCCGGCGGCGTTGTGGCGCGCCGCCGAGCTGCTGGCGCTCAGGCGCTTTCGAACAGCCGCGTCATCACGAACTCGCGGTGGCCCAGTGCTTCTGCCGAGGTGAAGCGGCCGTTGATGGTCTGCAGCATCATCTCCAGCAGCAGGTCGCCGGCCGCGTCCATGGTCTGCTCCTTTTGCAGCAGGCCCGAGCAATCGACGTCGATGTGCTCGCTCATCAGGCGCACGGTGCGCGGGTTGGCGCAGATCTTGATCACCGGAACGATGGCGTTGCCGATCACATTGCCCTGGCCGGTGGGAAAGAAATGCACCGCGAAACCCGAGGCCGCGCACAGCGTCACCATCTCGGCCGCGGCCGACGAGGAGTCCATGAACCACAGCCCGGGCTTGTCCGGAGTCTCGGCCTTGTCGAGCACGCCGTCGACCATGCACTTCTTGCCTATCTTCTGGATGTTGCCCAGCGCCTTCTCCTCGATGGTCGTCAGGCCGCCGGCGATGTTGCCCTTGGTCGGCTGCGAATCCGACAGATCGGTGGTCGCATGGCGCTTGATCATCTCCTGGTAGCCGTCGAACATCTTCATGAAGTCGGCGCGCACCTGGTCGGTGCGGCAGCGCGCGGCGACAAGATGCTCGCCGCCGGTGAGCTCCGATGTTTCGCCGAACACCAGGGTCGTTCCCAGGCCGTAGAGCTTGTCGAACGCATTGCCCACGGTGGGATTGGCGCCGCAGCCCGAGGTGGTGTCCGACTCGCCGCATTTGGTCGAGATCCACAGATCCGAGATCGGGCATTCGACGCGGTGCAGCGTGGTCGCATGCTGGACCATCTTCTTTGCGGCCTGCGACGCGCGCATGATGGTCTCGTGGTCGCCGTGGCCTTCGATGCCGAAGCCGACCACGGGCTTGCCGGTGGCGGCGATGCCGTCGACCACGGTCTTGGTCCAGCTGTCCTCGATGCCGATCACCACGACAGCTGCGACATTCGGGTTCGAGCCGGCGCCGATCAGCGTGCGAAAGTGCAGCTCCAGGTCTGCGCCGAACTGCAGCCGGCCATAGGGATGGGGAATGGCCATCGTGCCCTTGACCGCGTGCGCCACCGCTTCGGCGGCGGCATTGGACAGGTCGTCGAGCGGCAGGATGATGACGTGGTTGCGCACGCCGACGCGGCCGTTTTCACGGCGATAGCCCCAGAAGGTCGTGGATGAATCGATGATGGACATGAGGTAGAGCCTTTGAGTGGACGGGGTTGCTTGGCGCAGGTGCGGGCGCTGGGCTTACCAGCGCTTGGTCTTGATGTTGTGCACGTGGGCGTGGTCGCCGGTGGCGATGCGTGCCACGACCTTGCCGATGTCCGTGCCGTACTTCATCACCGTGTCGCCCACCTCCATGTCGCGCACTGCCACCTTGTGGCCGATGGGGATGGCTGCATTGGCCTGGATGGTGATCGTGCGATCGTCATCCAGGATGAGCGCATTCATGTCTTGCCCGGCGGTGATGCCTTCGACGACGACGACAGCGACGCTGTCCTTTTCTTCATGCAGTACGCAGTGGATCAAGAGATTTCTCCTTGGTTTCGCTGGGGCTGGGGATGGCCTGGCGACTCGCGTCAGCGAATCTGAATCGCCTGAAAAGAAATATAAGTCATATGTATGACTTTGCATTCAGGGTTTTCCCAGTCGGGAAATACGCGGCGTTTGCGCGCGCACCGGGGCCGGCGTCCGCCTGCTATGCGCAGTCAGTCAGAAAAGGTTTTGGCTTGTCGTGCCCGGGGCAACCAGGGCTCTGAGCGCTGCAACGCGGCGCGGCGGCTGCCAGAATGCCGCGCGCTGCGCGCTTCAGTTGTGCGCGGAGCGGGACACGTAGTCCACGCGGCTGGAGTTGACGATGGAGATGCGCCATTCGCAGGGCCGGTTCTGCACGGTGAACGCCACGCGCTCGATGCGCAGCACCGAGGTGCCCGGCGCGATGCCCAGCAGTTCTGCACTGCGCGCATCCGCGTCTTCGGCGCGCAGACGTTCGTCGGCGCAGGCGATCGTCACGCCGAAGCGGCGCTGGTAGAGCTCGTAGATCGTGCCCGCGCGCTGAGTCAGGCATTGCTGCGTCAGGCCCTCGAACAGTTTCGCGTCGATGGAGATGCGATCGTGCACCGTCGCCAGGTTCTGCAGCGACAGCACGTTTTCAAGCCGGAACACCGCGTCGCCGGGTTGCAGGCCCAGCACCTTGGCTTCCTGTGAATTCGCCGCGCCTTGGCTGAAGGCCACGAGTTCGACCTTGGGATACTCGAAATTGCCGTCCCGGTCGGCGAGCTTGAAGAACTGGAACAGAAAGCGTTCCTCGTCGAGACTGCGCACGAAAGTGCCGCGGCCATGCTGGCGCACCAGGATGTTCTCGGCGACCAGCTCCTCGACGGCCCGGCGCAGCGTGCCGACCGACACGCCGAAGCGTTTCGCCAACACCGTCTCATTGGGGAATTTCACGCCAGGCTGCAGCGCTCCGGACGCGATCTCGGAGATCAGAATGCTCTTGACCTTGCGGTAGGCGATACCGGGCTGGGCACTGATGGTTGCGGCGGGCAATAGGGTCATGCGGTCATCATGCCTTGGGTAGACGGGGAACGGGCGGCACAGTGGCTGCAGCGATTTTAAGGTCTCTTTCCTGCCGCCCTGCCCGTTCGCACCGCCCCGTCGCCGCCTGCGCGCTGCGCCGCGCATGGGGATGTTTCAGCCCTGCCCGACCTCAGTCGATGGTGATCTTTCCGGTCTCGATCACCGACTTCCACTTCGCGTATTCCTGGCGCTGGAACTGCGCGAACTGGGCCGGCGTGTTGACCACCATCTCGAAGCCTATGGAGACGAACTGGTCCCTGACCTTGGGGTCGTTCAAGGCCTGAGCAAACGCGGCATGCGCCTTCTCGCGCACCGCGGGCGGCAGGCCCTTGGGGGCAACGATGGCCTGCCAGGAGGTGACTTCCACGTTCTTCACTCCGGCTTCGGCGAGCGTGGGCACGTCGGGCAGCACCGGGGAGCGCGCGGCGCTGGTGATGGCCAGGGCGCGCATCTTGCCGCCCTTGATGTACTGCACCACCGCGTTGATGTTCTGGAACGAGGCATCGACCTGGCCGCCCATGATGTCGGCATGGGCGGGCGCGCCGCCCTTGTACGGCACATGGATGGCGGAGGTGCCGGTCTGCTGCCAGAACAGCTCGGCAGTCAGGTGGTCGCTGGTGCCGTGGCCCGCCGAAGCAAATGTCATCTTGCCGGGATTCGCGCGCAGATAGGCGATCACGTCGGCCACCGATTTGTAGGGCGAATTCGCGGGCACGATCAGCACGTTGGGCGATTGCACGGCCACCGTGATCAGATCGAAATCCTTGAGCGGGTCATATTGCATGCCTTTGATCAGATGGGGCGTGATCGCCAGCGGACCCAGCGAGCTCACGAGAAAGGTGTAGCCATCCGCGGGCGCGCGCTTGACGAAGGTCGCGCCAATCGTTCCCGTGGCGCCGGGCTTGTTGTCGACGAGGAATGACTGTTTCAAGGCATTGGTGAGCAGCGGCCCCACGGCACGCGCGACCTGATCGGTCGAGCCGGCTGGAGGAAACGGAACCACCAGCGTGACGGTTTTTTCCGGCCAGCCTTGGGCCTGCGCCGCGAGTGCGACAAGGCCCAGGCACAGCGCTGCAAGGGTTTTCTTCATTCATGTCTCCTGCGTTATGGAATCGGTAGACGCCGCCCGGCCATGCCGGCATACGCATCTGTTGAAAAACTCCATCGGATGATAACGTTGTCATTGTTGCTGAAAATTGGCGTCTGACCTATTGCATAACTTGCTGTTTTCAAGCAAACATGGAAATTATTGGAATGAGTGCGCGAAAGGCTAACGTTGTCATTTCAGCCATGCTGCGGACTTTCCAGCAGCGGCGGAAATGCGCCGATACGGCCGCTGCGCCTGGCATGGTCGCAGCAGCGGGACAAGGGCGCCGACGTGCAGACGGACCATGGCCAGCGATGGGAATCTGGTGAGCGCGACGGCCCGCGCGCGACACTGCAGGCTGAGGCAGGCTGCTGTGCGGTTTGCGTCGATGGTCTCAGGGGGCTACCGCAATCGCATTCTCGACCCAGGTGATGCCCGGCGCCGCCCAGGCCGAGCGCTGGGCCTGCGTTTTCTCCGCCAGCGATCGGACCTTGCCGCGCAAGGTGACCCTGCCGCCCGCGACTTCGACCGTGATCCGGTCTGCGTCAAGCCGGGCATTGCGCACCAGCGCTTCTTCTATCTTCTGCTTGATATCCACCGGAGTGGCCTGCTCCTTCACGGTGATCAGGTTGGAAATGGTCTTGATGCCGTTGATGGAGCGCAGCGCCCGTTCAGCGCATTCCTTCTGGTAATTCCAGTCGCACTCGCCCTCGATCTTGAGCCAGCCATCTTTCACGACGACCTTGATGCTTTCAGAAATCGTCGGCAACTCCCGCTGCAGCGCCTTGACGGCTTCCTCGGCAATTTCATAGTCGGTGCGCTCCGTCAGAAGTCTCACCTCGATGTCGTTGGCCACGCCAGTCACACCGGTCACACGCTTGGCCGCCTTCCTGCATAGTAGGAATCCATGTAGTTTTTGACAAAGCCGGTAAGCGTCGCCACCCCGTCCCTGACGGTCACGGCAATCATGTTGTCATCCCGGACGGCAGGATCCCATTTGATTTCGTCCTCGACGTCCTTTTTGACGCTGGCATCGGTGCGATTGACGGACATATGTTCTCCTCTATGGTGCGAGCCCATTGCTCACGGCCATGGTATTTGCCGCGGCCGCAGTGACGCCGCCCGGCTGCGGCCCCAGGCCAAGCCGGACATGTCCGCTTCGCCTTGCCAGCAGCGTCGCGAATGTGCGCGTCAGCGCGGGCATTGCGCCTGGCCCTGCAGGCAAATGCAACGCGGCCTGTGCGCCGATAGAGGCGGCGCTGCCCGGCGTAAACTGAAAACCTGGCATTGGTGTGGCACAGGCATCACGACCCGGGAAATCCCCCGCTGCGCAAGCTGCAGCGCAGACCACAGCGGGAATGCGCAGGCCCGGGTGCCGACAACTCTCCACAGGACCGTCATATGCTGCAGCATTGGAGTGGAACAGCGCCCTGGATCGTGTCGCTGGGCGTAGGCTTGCTGATCGGGGTGGCCAGCGAACGCCGGGAGCCGGCGCAGCGCAGCAGCGCCGGTGTGCGCACCCATGCGCTGACGGCCCTGCTCGGCTGCATGGCGTGGAGTCTGGGCACCGAGGCTTTCGTCGCGGCAATGCTGCTGGTGGGGGCGCTGGCGGTGGCCGCCTACTGGCATTCGGCCCGGCGCGACCCCGGCCTGACCGGCGAAGTGGTCCTGCTGTTTTCGCTGACGCTGGGCGCACTGTCGCATCAAAGCGCCGCCACGGCGGCGGCGCTGGGCGTGCTGTGCGCGCTGCTGGTGCACTCCAAGGGCGTGCTGCAACGCTGGAGCCGTGAACTGCTGCGCGAGCATGAGCTGCGCGACGGCCTGTTGCTGGCCGCGGCCGCCCTGGTGGTGATGCCGCTTTTGCCGCAGCAGCCCGTCGATCCCTGGGGCGTGCTGCGCCTGCCTACACTGTGGCGGCTGGTGGTGCTGGTCATGGCCGTAGGCATGCTGGGCCATGTGCTGACGCGCGCGCTGGGCGCTCGCTGGGGCCAGCCGGTGGCCGGATTTTTCTCGGGTTTCGCTTCTTCCACGGCAGCAGTTGTGCACTTCGGCCAAAGCACCAGGAGCGCCGGCCAGCCTTGGACTGCCGCCTGCGCCTGTGCCATGCTGTCCCAGCTGGCGTCGCTGGGCCTGCTTGCGGCCGTGCTGGGCGCGGCGTCCATGCCTTTGCTGCTGGCCATGCTGGTGCCGCTGGCAGCCGCGGCGCTTTGCCTTGCAGCGGCAGCCGCGCTGTGCCTGTGGCGTGCGCCGGCGCAGGACGCGACCGTGCAGGCGCAAGCGGCACAGGCTTTCACCTTGTCGCAGGCCTTGCTGCTCGCGGCCGTCATGGCCCTGGTGGCGCTGCTTGCGTCCTGGCTGCAACAGCTTTTCGGCAGCGCGGGCGTGCTTGCCGCGGCCGGGATTGCGGCCTTGGCCGAGGCCCATGCGGCAGCCGCCAGCATGGCCCAATTGCATTCTTCGGGCAGCCTTTCCCTGGCCATGGCGCAGTGGGGCTGCGTCGCGGTGCTCACCGCCAGCACGCTGGCCAAGTCGGGCTTGGCATTCGTCGTGGGCGGCTGGCGCTACGGCATGGGCATAGGGCTGGGCCTTGTATCGATGGCGGCTGCGGCCGCGCTGGCGCTTTGGTGGCAGAACTGACGGCCGCCGGGACCGAGGCCTGGGTCGGCGATCCCGACTGCCTGCGCCGGTCTGCGCCCGGGCGGCTAGCGCCGCAACACCAGGCGCAGCGCCATGATCTTTTTCATGGGATCGAAAGACACCTCGAATCCTGCGCGCCGGGCCAGCGCCGCCATGGCGGCGTTGTCCGGCAGGCATTGTCCGACGATCTCGGCGGTGCCGCGCTCGCGCAGGTTGCGTATCAGCTTGCTCAGCAGCACATGCCCCAGACCCTTGCCGTGCCATTGCGAAGCCACCTGGATGGCGAATTCCGCCTGCAGATTGTCGGGATCGCACGCCGAGCGCACCTCGGCCACCATCGCCTGCCCGGCCAGTGCGACAAAAGCCATTTCGCGGTCGTAATCGATCTGGCTGTAACGCGCCAGTTCGGAATGCGGCACTTCACGGCGCGACATGAAAAGCCGCAGCCGCATATCGCTGGGCGATGCCGCGGCATAGAAGGTCTTGAGCCGCTCGCCATCTTCGGGGCGTATCGGTCGCAGCAGCAACTGGCTGCCGTCGATGCATATGCTGTCTTCCAGCTCTGCTGGGTAGGGGCAGATCGCCAGCCGGCTGGACCCGCAGGACGTTGCGCTGCTGCGCAACAGCCTGACGCGGGCATTGAGCGCCAATACGCCCTGTTCGTCGACCAGCAGCGGATTGATGTCCAGCTCAGCCAAGCAGGACTGGTCACAGGCCAACTGCGAGACTTTCTGCAGCGTGGCCAGCAGCGCCGGGCCAAACACCGCGTCGTCTGTGACGCCTACGATCAATTCATGCGAACCCTTGCGCTGGGCCATGGCCTGCACCGTGAACCCCTGCAGTGCGGCCTGCGGCTGCTGCTGCTGGAGTTGGTCGGTCATCTTGATGGCAGCATTCCTAACCTCGTCGGCGCTCGCCAGGCCCAGCATCACGCCGCCGACATCGGACTTGTGGATGATTTGCGGCGACACGATCTTCAGTGCCACCGGATAGCCCATCTCGTCGGCGGCAGCGACGGCCTGCTGCGCATCGGCGACCCTGACCGTCGCCACGGTGGGGATGCCGTAGGCGCGCAGCAACGCCAGTGCCGAGGCGCTGTCCAGCCATTCGCGGCCTTCGTCGCGGGCCTGCTCGAGCAGCAACTGCACCTGCAGCCGGTCCGGTATGAAGTCCGCCACGGCGGCGTGCGGCAGCTGCTGCAATGCGTGCTGGTTGCGCGCGTGGTTGACCAGCTGCAACCAGGCCGCGACCGCCCGCTCGGGTGTGCCGTACGTAGCGACTCCGGCCTGGGCCGTGGCCTGGCTGGCCGCGGCCACGGTGGCGCCGCCGAGCCAGCAGGTCAATACCGGCTTGTCCGCGGTCTGCATGCTCGGCAGGCAGGACAAGGCGATTTCGCTGGCCGCAACAATGGCCGAAGGCGCGTGCATGAAAAGCCCGCCATCGACTTCGGGCGCGGCAAGCAGCACTTGCCGCGCATGCTGGTAGCGGCTCACCGGGGCGTCGCCGATGATGTCGATGGGATTGCCGCGCGACCAGGTGAAGGGCAGTTGCTTGCCCAGCAGGGCGATGGTTTCTTCGCGCAGGGTGGCAAGCCTGCTGCCGCCCAGCTCCAGGGCGTCCGCCGCCAGCACGCCCGCTCGTGATGATGGCCAGGCGCTCGCCGCGCCACGGCCGCGTCGGCTCCCGCCAGGGCCCGTGTCGTGCCTGGGGGAGCGCCATGGGGTCTGAGCCCGCAGGCGTCCTACTGCGCGTCACGCGCAATGCGTGCCACGCCCAACTTGAGACCCACCACGCCGAAAATGCGATTCATCGTCGCCACGCTGCCTTCGCTGCGTTCCTGTTCGATATCCTGCAGCGTGCGGTAGGCCACGCCAGACAGCTTGGCCATCTCGGCCGTGGTCAGCCGCATCGTCTTCCTCAAATGGCGCACGGCCTCGGGCAACGACCACTCGGGGTGGGACAGCACATCCTCCACGGCCTGCTGGCGCAACTCCAGCTGCTCGACAATCGTGAGGGGATTGAAACGCTTGTCCATGCGGCTCAGGCCAAGGCCGTCAGTTCTTGCGCGCGCGCCATGAGGCCGGGGCGCAGGTGCTTCAACACCTCTGCTTCCATGCCCATCGCCTCGCCTTCGGCGGCGATGCGTTGCAGCGCGGGCACCATCGCCCGCAGGCCTTGCGCCAGTGCCGCGCGCTGCAGCAGCTCAGGGCCTTTCTTGCGACGCGCGCGCCGCACGCGGTCGGCACTTTCACAGACGGCGTCCAGCACACGCGACCAGTCGGGCTGCCCGCCATCATTACCGTCCCAGCGAATGCGCCGCGCGATGCCGTCGGGATGCAGGTACATGGGGGCAAAGTCGAACAGCGGCGTCAATCCGATGCGGCCGGAGAAATCGCGTTGCAGCGCCGTGTTGCGAGCGTGGTTGTCCTTGTTGCCCAGCGCAAGATTGGCGACATCGCGCCGCAGGTACTCGAGCACTTCATGCTGCGGATCGGTGCAATACCGCAGCAAGCTCTCGCAGACCTGGTCATGCGAAGGCACGGCCTCGAAGCCAGGCATGCCGGTGAGCGTGGCAATGCTTTCCTGGGCCAGGCGCACCACGGTGCCGCCCTGCACCCGCCGATCGAAACGTTCAATGAACAGCGCGCGCTCGCGCAGCACCAGCGGCGCATGCACGCGCAGCCCCAGTTGCTGGGCCAACTTCATGTACACCGCCTCGTGGCGCAGGATGCTGGCCATTGCGGGATCGGTGCCGCGGCCGAATTTCACGATGTAATGCTTGCTCGCCTGTTCATCCGCCAGCGTATGGTCCAGATACAGCAGGCCATCATGCGCACGTGTCAGCAACACTTTGGGCCATTCGCCTTGCACCCCCGAGGAGCCCGCAACGAACAAGCCATGGGCGGCCAGATATTCAGAAAACTCGTCGCCGCGCTGCGCGACCTCGTCATCGGTAAAGCCGCGATAGCCGCCGGCATGGGCAGCGAGCCATGCGGCTGCTTCCTTGACGCGCAGGTTGCCAATGGGATTGCCTGAGCCGGCCAGCAGCAAAGGCCAATCGGCGACCTCGCCCGCCATGGGTGACTGACCTATGCGCCGCAACAATTCCTGGCGACCGAAACCCTGGGGCAGCAGATCGATGAGGAACACCGGCCAATGCGGCAGCTGCAGCGGCTCCAGGCCCACGGGCCAGCGCGCGCACAACGCATGCGCGTCATTTTCCCCGATGTGCTCGAACGCCCAGTCCACCGCGTAGCCCGCATAGGACTTGGCTTTCCAGCCGTCGTTGTCCGCACCATGCAGGCGCACGCTGGCCACATCGTGCCAGGCGCCGTGCGCATGTAGTTGGAGGGTGCAATCACTCATTTGCACGAAATTCTAACAAAATTAAATGCTTTTATGCAGGTTGTTTTGCTGTTTTTCCGTGCAAATAAGGTCTTGCATCGAGGTGCCACTGCTCCACTGTAGGCAATGGAAATCTGAAACAGATGTTGCAAGGCATCTGCCAAAGAGCGCCAGCGCGCGTCGCGCCTGTGCCTGATCGGAATGCGCAGCACGCCCCCTATCTTCGATGAATAGAGCATGGCCGGCGTTCATTCCAGAACCCCATGGCCAAGCGACCAAGGGCGCCGGCGCCTCATGGCATGCGCGGGGGAAAGTGGCCTGGCTGGTCGCAGGGTGAGCTGATTTGCGCGCTCATATACGGGCTGTCAACGACATCGCTCGCCTCTGCCACCGGTACTTCTCCGCTTCATTTGCGAGATCGGTTGCGCGATGGATGCGCCCATGATCCAGGCCGCGCCCCCACCAGCGACTTGGGCCACAGCCGCGGCTCCCGCGCGATGACCTGCGACCCGCCC
>NZ_JAVWWA010000098.1:0-20625 GCF_036666375.1 Comamonas sp.
TGCCGTTGAAGATCACGTCCTGCATGGACTCGCCGCGCAGCTCGCTGGCCTTGCTTTCGCCCAGCACCCAGCGCACCGCATCCATGATGTTCGATTTGCCGCAGCCGTTCGGGCCGACCACGCCGACCAGTTGCCCGGGCAGCAGGAAATTGGTGGGTTCGGCAAATGACTTGAAGCCGGAAAGCTTGATCGAATTAAGGCGCACGGGCGTCTAGCAACATCTTCGTGGAACAGGCCCGCATGATACCGCGCGCGCCCGGCGATTCAGCCCGCGCGCGGCGCGAAGGCGATGATCGCCATGCCGGCCAGCGCCACGGCCGCGCCCGCCAGGTCCCAGCGCGTGGGCTGAATGCCGTCGACCAGCCACAGCCAGACCAGCGCCGCGGCCACGTAGACGCCGCCATAGGCCGCATAGACGCGGCCCGAAGCCTCGGGATGCAGGGTCAGCAGCCAGACAAACACCGCCAGGCTCGCGGCCGCGGGCAGCAGCAGCCAGGCGCTGTGGCCCTGGCGCAGCCACAGCCACGGCAGATAGCAGCCGACGATCTCGGCGACGGCGGTGGCGGCGAAAAGGAAGAAGGTCTTGATTTCAGGCACGCCGCAGTATGCCAGCGCTGCCCGGCTTCTCAGCCGGGCTGCACAGGGATCACGGCAGGTACGGCCTGCTGCGCGGGCCAGGTGCGCACCAGCGCCTCGAACTTGGCCATGGGCACGGGCGGGCTCAACAGATAGCCCTGCCAGGCATGGCAGCCATGATCGTGCAGGAACAGCCGCTGGGCCTCGGTCTCCACGCCTTCGGCAATGACGCGCAGGCCCAGGCTGGTGCCCAGCGCGACAATCGTCTTGGCAATGGCCGCGTCGTTCGGATCGGTGAGTACGTCGCGCACGAAACTCTGGTCGATCTTGAGCTGGTCCAGCGGCAGGCGCTTGAGATAGGCCAGCGACGAGTAGCCGGTGCCGAAGTCATCGAGCGAGAAGCCAACGCCATGCTGCTTGAGCTGCACCATCTTGTCGATGGTGTCGTCGATGTCGGTCAGCAGCAGGCCTTCGGTGAGCTCAAGCTTGAGGCGCGAGGGCGGCGCGCCGTTGATCGCCAGCGCCGCGAGCACCTGGTCGACGAACTGCGCCTGGTAGAACTGGCGCGGGCTGACATTGACCGCCACCACCAGAGACTCCATCGCCGGATCGCGCGACCATTGCGCGAGCTGGGCGCAGGCGGTGTTGAGCACCCATTCGCCCAGCGGCACGATCAGGCCGCTTTCCTCGGCGAGCGGAATGAAGTTCGCGGGAGAAATGAAACCTTGTCCCGGATGGCGCCAGCGCAGCAGGCCTTCGGCACCTATGATGCGTCCGTCCTCGACCTGGGGCTGGTAGAACAGCTCGAATTGCTGCTGCGCCAAGCCGGTGCGCAGGTCCTGCTCCAGCGTCGCGCGCTCGCGCACCGCCTGCTGCATGCGCGGGTCGAAAAACTGCAGCGTGTCGCGGCCGGCCTTCTTCGCCTGGTACATGGCCAGATCGGCGCGGCGCAGCAGCTCGTCGACGGTGTCGCTCAGGCCCTGGAAGATCGTCGCGCCCATGCTCACAGTGGCATGGCATTCCTCGCCGTCGTCGAGCACATAGGGCTGGCGCAAGGCCTGCAAGATGGCGTGGCCGACTTCCTGGGCCATGGCCGCGGCCTGCACCGGGTCCTCGCCCAGGTCTTCGAGCACCACGACGAATTCATCGCCGCCCTGGCGCCCCACGGTATGCGTGACATCGACGGTCTCGCGCAGCCGTGTCGCGACCTGGCGCAGCAGCGCATCGCCCTGGTCGTGGCCGCGGGTTTCGTTCAAAGTCTTGAAGTTGTCGACGTCGAGCATCAGCAGCGCGCCCGAGCGCTGGCGGCGCGCGCCCGCGCCCAGCGCCTGCTGCAGCCGGTCGAGCAGCAGCCGCCGATTGGGCAGCTGGGTCAGCAAATCATAGAACGCGAGGTAGCGTATCTCTTCCTCGGCGGCCTTGCGCTGGCTCAGATCCTCGAGCGTGATCAGGTACTGGCCGTCCATCGCCACGCCGCCGATTTCCACGGTGCGCATCGTGCCGTCGCGGCACACGATGTGGTATTCGGAGTGCACGATGTTGCCGTCGAGCGCGCGCGCGCGCGCCTTGGCCGTGCGCAGCTGCTCGCAGGCCTTGGCGCGCTGCACAGGATCGGGATAGGCCAGGCCCCACCACTCGTCGACCGTCACCGCGTCCTGCTCGGTATAGCCACAGGTGAACACGAAGCGGTCGTTGCGGTAGACGATCTCATCGGCATCGTTGACGATGGCCAGGCCCACGGGCAGGCGCTGCAGCACCGCGCGCAGGCGCTCCTCGTTCTCGCGGTGGTGCTGCTCCAAGCGGCGGCGCTCGGTCACGTCCTGCACCACGCCCAGGTTGAGCAGCCGGCCGCGCACGCCCCGGCCTATGGCCGACGCGGTTTCCTCGACCCAGATGATGGAGGCGTTGCTGCGCAGCAGCCGCAGTTCCACCTGGTATTCCTGTATCTCGCCGCGCCCCAGTCGCTGCATCAGCGACAAATGCTGGGCACGGTCGCCGGGATGGATGAACTCTCCGAACTTGCGGTCCTGCAAGGCTTCGATGGGCAGCCCCAGAATGCTGGCGTAACGCTCGTTGACCTGCTCGAACGCGCCGGTCTCGGCATCGAGCTGGACCACACCGACCGCGGCCTGGTTGAACAGCGCCTGGATGCGCTGGTCGCTGTGGCGCGCGGTCGCCAGCGCTCGTTCCTGCGCCCAGATCCGGCGGCGCCGGCGCATGCGCCAGACGGTCGCGACGCCGAGCAGCAAAGACGTCAGCCCGCCGCCCAGAATCACCACCCAGGGCAACAGATGACGCACGGGCGTAGCCGCAGTCCGCAGCACCACGGGATCCTTGGGGGCGGACGCGGCCGCAGGAGGCGCGGCTCGCAGATCCGGCGCCCTGGTCGACAGCCCCACGCCCTGCGTGATCACGCTCAGCGCCCCCGCATCATGCGGCGCACGCATCAAGGCAATTCCCAGCCAGGCACTCAGTGACGCTCCCAAGACGAACACCGCCAATCCCGGCACAAAAATGCGGTGCTTTTTCGACAGGCCTGGAAGGTGAAGGGTCATGGGGACATAAGCGCGCCGCGGAAATTCCGAGGGCTCACAACGTCAAACGATTAGAAAAGCTATGAATCCGATAGCTTGTTGAGCATAGCTGTTTTTTGCCCGGCTCCAAGTCAGACACAGCGGTTTTGCATGTCGATGTTACATACTTCGCAACGGCCCCACGCATTGCCATGCCTACCCTGCCCCGCGCCAGCCCGAATTACGCCAGCAGCCGCCCGGCCTCGACGGTCAGGCATCGGTCGCAGCGCGCGGCGATGGCACGGTCATGTGTGACCAGCACCAGCGTGGTGCCGCGTTCACGGTTCAGATCGAACATCAGCTGCATGATGGTTTCGCCGGTCGCAAAGTCGAGGCTGCCCGTGGGCTCATCAGCGAGCAGCACGGCCGGCTGCACGACAAAGGCGCGCGCCAGCGCCACGCGCTGCTGCTCGCCGCCCGACAGCAGCCGCGGGTAATGACCCTGGCGCTGGCCCAGCCCCACGCGCTCGAGCATCTCCCTGGCGAGCTGGCGCGCCTGGCCATGGCCCGCAAGTTCCAGCGGCAGCATCACGTTTTCGAGCGCCGTCAGGTTGCCCAGCAGCTGGAAGCTCTGGAACACGAAGCCGAGCTTTTGCGCACGCAGCGCCGCGCGGTCATCCTCGTTCAACGCGAACAGATCCTGGCCTTCGAGGCGGACCGTACCCGAGGTCGGGGTATCGAGGCCTGCCAGAATCGACAGCAGCGTGCTCTTCCCGGAGCCCGACGCGCCCACGATGGCCACACTCTCGGCGCGCGCGAAGCTCGCATGAATATCCCGCAGAATGTCGAGTGACCCCGTGGAATCCGTGACCGACTTGGAAAGATGTTCGATTTCGAGCAGAGGGGGTACAAGAGGTGCGGGCATATCAAACTGAAATGGATACCATGAAATTGAAACCATCCGACCGCACGCGACGCCGGCTTCTGGCGGCAGTGGCCGCCATGGCATGCGGCATGTCCAGCGCGGCGCCGTCAGCGTCCGCCCCACAGGCCCCGGTGGTGCTGGTGGTGGGCGATTCGCTGAGCGCCGAATATGGCCTGGCCCGCGGCCAGGGCTGGGTGGCACTGCTGCAGGAAAGACTAGCGAAAAGCATGCCGCAAGCGCGTGTGATCAATGCAAGTGTCAGCGGCGACACCACCGCAGGCGGCCGTGCCCGGCTGGCCAGCCTGCTCAAGCAGCATGCGCCGACGGTGGTGGTGATCGAGCTGGGCGGCAACGATGCGCTGCGCGGGCTGCCGCTTCAGGGAACGCGCGACAACCTGCAGGCCATGACGCGCGCCAGCCAGGCGGCCGGCGCCAAGGTGCTGCTGCTGGGAATGCAGGTGCCGCCCAACTATGGCAGCGCCTACGGCCGCGATTTCGCCGCGGTCTTCCCCGAGGTTGCCAAGCAGAACAAGGCGGCCTGGTTGCCGTTCCTGCTCGCAGGCATTGCCGACGCACCCGACGCGAGCAGCTGGTTCCAGGCCGACCGCATCCATCCCACAGCCAAGGCGCATCCGCGCATGCTGGAGAATGTCTGGCCGCTGCTGCAGCCCTTGCTGCGCTGAGCGCGGGCTGCGCGTATCAGTTGCCAGCGCTGGGCGCCGGCACATCGGCGGCAGGCGCAGGATCATTGCCGGGAGCGACATAGGTCGCGCCCGAATGCTCGGGCACATCGCTCTTGCGTTGTTCCTTGGCGCGCTCTTTATCCTGCTTCTTTTGCTTTTTGGCGAGCTCGCGTTGCCGTTTTTCGTATCCGTAGTTGGGTGTTGCCAATGTTCTCTTTCGTTGATTTGAAGCTGCGCCTACTGTACCAGCCATCGGGCTCGGGTTCAGCCTTGGGTCGGCGCCGAGAGGACCGGAGCCACCGCATGTCGGTAGGCATGCCAGCTCGCGCAGCCCAGCAATGGCCCTACCAGCACCAGGCCCGCACCCCAGGTCCACCAGAGACTTGAGCCCACCAGCAGCGTGATCAGCAGGCCCCACAGCAGCAGCACGCCCGGATGGCCCGCGGCCACGCGCACGCTGGTAATGCAGGCCGTGAGCGCATCGGTGTCGCGGTCGAGAATCATGGGCAGCGCCACCACCATGCTGGCAAAGGCGATCGCCGCGAATGCCCCTCCCACCAGCAGGTACACGGCCAGAAACTCCCAGTTTTCGAAATTGAACACGGCCTGGACCACGCCTGCGCTGGTGGGCATGCCGGTGTTGAAGAACACCGCGAACACCACCATGGACGCACGGCCCCACAGCAACTCGAGCACGACCAGCACCAACACCAGCATCGCCATGCTGGGAATGTGCGTATCCCAGGCGGTGATCGAAGACCCGAGCGCAGGCCGCTGCCCGGCCTCCAGGCGCCGGCTCGCGTCATACAGCCCCATCGCCAGAAACGGGCCCAGCAGCAGACAACCGCTGGCCAGCGACATCACATATTCAGGACGCGAGCGGAACAGCCAGCCTATGAGCAGCGCCATGGCCCAGAAGCAGCTGCCATAGAACAAGGCAATGCCGGGCACGGCGCGCAGGTCGCGCCAGCCCAGCGCAAGCCAGCGAAAAGGGTCGCCCCAGCGCAAGGGCCTGAGCTCGACCTCCGAAGCCGCTGCAGGAACCGGTACCGGTGAAATTTCCATGGCGATGCCTCCTCCAGCATGCGCGCCCGGCCCGGCGGGCAAAGGCGCTTGCTGGCACCACCTTAGCGCGGCCGCCTGCGCCTGCCATCCAGACAATCACCAAGAAGGCCATCGCCACTCAGCCGAAGGCCTTGGCCAGCGCCTGCGCCAGATCGGCGCGCAAGTCCTCGACCGCCTCGAGACCGATATTGAAACGCACCACGGTGCCCGGCTGCAGCTGCGTCACGGACCGCTGGCGCATGGTTTCGATCTCGTAGGGCACGACCAGACTGGTCGGGCCGCCCCAACTGTAGCCCAGCTTGAAAAGCCGCAGGCTGTCGCACAGGACATCGACCTGGTCCTGGGTGTAGCGCGGATCAATGACCACGCTGAACAAGCCCGCGGCCGCGCCCTGGCCGGCGTTGGCCGCGCCGCAGAGCCTGGCCCAATGCGCATGGCCAGGCGAGCCGGGCAGCGCCGGATGCAGAACCTGGACGACCGCGGGCTGCTGCTGCAGCCAGCGCGCGAGTTCGCGCGCGCTCAGGTCGTGGGCGCGGTAACGCAGCGCAATGCTGGGCAGCGAGCGCAACACCGTTTCGCTGTCATTGCCCGACACGCCCAAGCCCAGCCGCATGTGCGTGAGCTTGAGGCGCAGGTGCAAGGCCTGGTTGACGGTCATCACGCTGCCCATCAGCACGTCGCCGCCGCCGCTGGGGTACTTGGTCAGCGCCTGCACCGACACGTCGACGCCCAACCGGTGGCTGCCGTCGCCGTCAAGATCGAAAGGCTTGAACGCCAGGCCCGCGCCCCAGGTGTTGTCGAGCGCCGAAATCACGCCGCGCTCGCGGCACAGCGCGACCATCGCGGCAAGGTCGGCAAACTCCATGCTCACCGAACCCGGCACCTCGATCCACACCAGGCGCGTGCGCTCGGAGATGCGCGCGGCCAGATCCGCAAGATCCATGGGGTCGTAGTATTGGTGCGTGATGCCCCATTGCACCAGCTCCGCCTCTGCCAGCGACTTGTTCGGTCCATAGGCGTTGTCGGGAATCAGCACTTCGTCACCCGCCTTGAGCAGCGACAGCGACACGCAGCCTATCGCCGCCAATCCGCTGGGCACCAGCAGGCACTGCCTGCCGCCTTCGAGCGTGCACAGGCGCTCCTCGAGCAGGTAGGTCGTCGGCGTGCCGTGCAGGCCATAGGTGTAGCTGCTCTTGTCCAGCCAGCGACGCTCGCGCATCGCCGCGACGTTGGGAAACACCACCGTCGAGGCCTTGTGCACGGCGGGCAGCAAGGACACGAAATCGGCCGGTGGCTGATAGGCATGGTGGACCAGTTCGGTCGTCAGATCGTAGGCGGCTTGTTTCATGGGCCAATGGTAGCGCCCCGCAGCCTCCTGCCGGACGCAAGAACGCCACCGGCTCAGCGGTGGCGTCCAGGGGCAGGGCCCGAATGCACGAGAACCGGGACAGGGCCTGGCCGTGTCCACGTCCCCGGAGTTACTTGGGCTGGATGGTCAGCATGTTGTTCACCGCCACCACGCCCTTGACGCCCTTGGCAATCTCTTCGGCACGCGCCTTCGCGGAATCGCTGGGCGCCGTGCCGTTGAGCGTGACCGCGCCGCCCTTGGTGTCGACGTTGATCTGCAGCGCGCTCAGTTCGGAGTCCTTGACCAGCGCGGCCTTGATTTCAGCCGTGGTGGCGGCATCGCCTACTGCGTCCATGGCATTGCCGGCAGCGTTGGTCGTGGCGTCGCCCATCTTGGCAGCACCTTCCTCGATGCGCGCACCTGCGTTCTTGGCCGCCTCCTCGGCACGCTTTTGCGCGTCGCCAGCGGCTTGTTCGGTGCGGGAGACCGCGGAGTCCAGCTGCTGGCCTGCGGTCTTGTCCTCGTTCTTGCCGCAGGCGGCCAGACCCAGTGCCAGAGCGCTGACCGCGAGAATCGAAAGAATGCGTTGACGTGGCTGAATCATGTTGATTTCCCCTTGTGGCAGGACATCTCCTGCGTGTTGTTCGTGAGGAAAATGTAACGCCGCGGCGCAGCGGCCACCGTGGGAGGAAGCCGACGCCCGCGTAGGACAGCCGCCCTACCCTGCACCAGCCATCGCGCTGCAGCACAATGCTGCCCATGCCTCATCTTGCTCGCTGGTTTCCGTTTCTCGCCTGGCCCCGTCCCACCTCTTCCCTGCTGCTTGGAGAATTCTGGGCCGGCATGACTGTCGGTCTGATGCTGCTGCCCCAGGGCGTGGCCTATGCCGCGCTCGCGGGAATGCCGCTGGTGACCGGCATCTATGCGTCGCTGATTCCCGCGCTGATTGCCGTGCTCTGGAGTGCGTCGCCGCGCCTGGGCGTGGGGCCGACCGCGCTGACCAGTTTGCTCATCGGCGCATCGCTGCTGGGAATGGCCGAGCCGGGCAGCGCCCACTGGGTCAATCTCGCGGTCTGGATCGCGCTGCTGTCGGGACTGCTGCAATGCGCACTCGGCGCGCTGCGCGCGGGCTGGCTGCTCAACCTCGTGACCTCGCCGGTGCTCAACGGCTTCACCCAGGCCGCGGGCATTCTGATCCTGGCGTCCCAGTTGCCTGCGCTGCTGGGCTTGCGCACCACCTGGAATGCATTTTTCTACAGCCCTTCGCTGCACCATTTCGATCTGCGCGCCGCAGCCATAGGCCTGATCAGCGTGGCGCTGCTGCTGGTGCTCAAGCGCTGGCGCGCGGGCTTCCCCGCAGCCATGGTCGTTGCCGGCCTGGCCGGCGTGCTCAGCTGGGCCATGGGCTTCGCCGACAGCGGCGGCGATGTCGTCGGCACGCTGCCTGCAGGGCTGCCGTCGCTGCACTGGCCCCAATGGCTGGAAGCCAGCGAGTTTGCGGCGCTGATCATGCCGGTATTGGTGATTTCGCTGGTGAGCTTTCTCGAAACCGCGTCCAGCGCCCAGGCCGAGCACCAGAACGCGGGCACGCGCTGGAACGAGAACCAGGATCTGCTGGCCCAGGGCATGGCCAAGATCAGCGCCGGTCTGTGCGGCAGTTTCGCGACCAGCGCCTCGTTTTCGCGCTCGGCCGTGAATCTCATGGCCGGCGCGCGCACCGGCTGGGCCACGGTGTTTGCCATCGCCTTCGTGTTCATCGTGCTGCTGTGGCTCACGCCGGCGCTCTACCATGTGCCGCAGTCGGCGCTGGCGGCCATCGTCGTCACGGCCGTTCTGAACCTCATCAAGCCGCAGACCATGTTCCGCCTGTGGCGCATTTCGCGCACCGAAGCCTGCATAGGCCTGGCCACCTGCGCGCTCACGCTGGCCACGGCGCCGCGGCTGTACTGGGGCGTGCTTGCCGGCATCGTCATGGGCCTGTGCCACTTCCTCTACCAGCGCCTGCACCCACGCATCATCGAGGCCGGCCTGCACGGCGACGGCAGCCTGCGCGACCGCCACCTCTGGCAACTGCCCTCGCTGGCCCAGGGCGTGCTGGTGCTGCGCATGGATGCCGAGCTCGATTTCGCGTCGGCGCGCGCGCTCGAGCAGCGCATCGTCGATCACCTGGGCGCGCACCCGGAACTGCTGCATCTGTGCCTGCTGGCCCAGCCCATCAACCGCATCGACATTACGGGAATCGAGACTTTCAAGCGAATCCGTGGTCTGCTGTGCCTGCGTGGTGGCACACTGCACGTCAGTGGACTCAAACTTCCGGTGGAAAATAGCCTGCGACGCGCTGGTGCGCTCGAGCCCGGCACCGACCTGGCCCTGTACCGCACCGACGCCGATGCGTTGGCGGCGTTGCAAAACCTTCGTGCCACGCAGACAACGGGCTGATACACTCTCGTAACACTGATTTGCAATTTGTGACCGGTTCCGCGACCTATCAATCTGTCTTCTTGCGCGATCTGCGCTTGTCTACGGCCCACAGCCTGGTAACCCAGTCTGGTGCGCCGGGTCTGGTGCTGCCCAACGAGACTCCCACCCGCTACCTTCAGGCAGTGATCGACGGTCTGTGCGACCTCTCACTGCGCGATCCACTGACGGGCCTGGCCAACCGCCGCCATTTCCGCTCCGTACTCGAGCGCGAAATCGACCGCATGGCGCGCTCGGGTGAAGCGGCACTCCTGCTGATGCTCGACATCGACCATTTCAAGAAGATCAACGACACCCACGGTCATATCGTGGGCGACATGGTGCTGCAATCCGTGGCCCGCACTTTGCTCGGCTGCGTACGCCCCATGGACACCCTGGCGCGCTATGGCGGCGAGGAATTCGCCATCGTGCTGCCCTCGTGCCAGTCGGCTTTCGGCAGCTCGATTGCCGAGCGCATCCGCGAAGCGGTCGAGTCCACCATCATTCGCGTCTCGCCGGCCCTGGACCTGAGCGTCTCCGTGAGCATAGGCGGCGCGTATGCGCTGCAATGGATCCGCAGCACCACACAACTGTGGATAGAACGCGCGGACAATCAGCTCTATCAGGCAAAATCCGCTGGCCGAAACCGTATCTGCATCGAAGAGCAACCCGACAGCACCGTGAGTGCAGAAGAAAAAAGCATGTTGTTTGGCTCCCTGCCCATGAATCTTCATCCGAATGAAGCAGATCAATCGAACGTGATCCGTGCCAACCCCACGGACGCGCCGGATGCAGGCCGTTGAAAGCAGAGCGATGAGCGACGCCGTGCTGCCCTCCCACCCCGCCATTCCCACGACCACTCCGATGGGCGAAGCGGTGCGCACGCGCCCGCAGCATCGGGCCAAGATCATTGCCGTCACCAGCGGCAAGGGCGGGGTCGGCAAGACTTTCGTCTCCGCCAACCTGGCCGCCGCGCTCACGCGCCACGGTCTCAAGGTGCTGGTGCTCGACGCCGACCTGGGCCTGGCCAATCTCGACGTGGTGCTGAACCTCTATCCCAAGATCACGCTGCACGACGTATTCACCGGCAAGGCCGCGCTCGAAGACGCACTGCTCGCAGGCCCGGGCGGTTTCTCGGTGCTGCTCGCGGGTTCGGGCATGGTCGAATACTCGCACCTCACGCCCGACATCCGCGCCAAGTTCCTCGAAGTCGTCGAGACCATGGCGCCGCGCTTCGACGTGGTGCTGCTCGATACCGGCGCAGGCATCTCTGACGTTGTGCTGTTCTCCGTCTCCATGGCCGACGAAGTGATGATTGTCGCCACGCCCGAGCCGACTTCGCTGACCGATGCCTATGCGGCGATCAAGGTGCTTGCGACCCAGCAAAAGCGCCAGCATATGCGCCTGATCATCAACCAGGCGGTACGCGCCGGCGATGGCCGCGCAATCACGGGCCAGCTGCAGCAGGTGCTCAACCGTTTCGTCACCACGGCCGAAGGCCAGCCGCTGCGGCTGATCCACATGGGCGACATTCCTGCCGACCCGGCGGTGCGCGACTCGGTGATGCGCCGGCAATTGCTGCTGCAAGCCACTCCGGGCTGCGCGGCCGCGCTGTCGGTCGCACAATTGGCCAACAAGATAAAATCGATGCTGGTGGCCTGACACAGGCCGCGCCATTGCACCGGCCTGTATCGGGCCCATGACCGTGAACGACATTCTCAATATTTCCTGCTACAAGTTCGTGGCACTCCCCGACGCGCCCGCGCTGCGCGAGACCTTGCTGGAACGCGCGCTCGCCGCCGAACTCAAGGGCACCATCCTGCTGGCCGAAGAAGGCATCAATTTCTTTCTCGCCGGCCCGGCTGCGCAAGTGCATGGCTTCGTCGATGCGCTGCGCGCCGATGAACGTTTCGCTGATCTGGCGCCCAAGGAAAGCTGGTCCGGCGACGTGCCGTTTCGCAAGATGCTGGTCAAGGTCAAGCGCGAGATCATCCGCATGGACCACCCGGCCATCAAGCCCGCCCATGGGCGCGCGCCATCCGTGAGCCCGGCGCGGCTGCGCCAGTGGCTGGAGCAAGGCCATGACGACGCCGGCCGGCCCGTGGTCACGCTCGACACGCGCAACGACTTCGAAGTCGATGCGGGCGCGTTTGAATCGGCGATCGACTGGCGCATCGCCAAGTTCACCGAATTCCCCGCCGCGCTGCAGTCGCACCAGGCCGAGCTCGAAGGCAAGACCGTGGTCAGCTATTGCACCGGCGGAATACGCTGCGAGAAGGCCGCGATCCTGATGCGCGAGCAGGGCCTGGAGCATGTCTATCAGCTCGAAGGCGGCATCCTGAAATACTTCGAGGAAACCGACGGCGCGCATTACCGCGGCGGCTGCTTCGTGTTCGATGAACGCCGCGTGCTCGACCCGGGGCTCGACACCGTGCCGGCCAGCGAGCTGCCGCCTTCGGCGGGCTGAGCGCCGGCGGCCAGGGCCGCTTCAGCGCACGACCGGCGCCAGCGGTCGGCGCGCGTCAACGCTCATCGCGCCCGCGCCAAATGCCGCGAACGCGAACAGTCAGCCCGCCACCGCGATGTTCTTGTAGAACAGCAACTGCTGCATTCCCGCCTGCTCCGCCGGCAAGGCCCAGAACTTGTGAAAGAAGAAGCTCGCGACCAGCGTGAACAGCGCCAGCGCGAGCGCCGCCCAGCGCGTCTGCCAGCCCAGCAGCAAGGCCAGGCCGCCGACGATTTCCACCAGCAGCGCCAGCGCCACCGCGACCTGCGGCACGGGAACTCCCGCGGACGCGGTATAGGCCACGGTGCCGGCAAAGCCCGTGAGCTTGCCCACACCCGCGGGAATGAACAGCAGGGCCAGCAGGATACGGCCCAAGAGGGCCAGCGGATTTTGCAGCGAAGTCCACATAGAGATACCTCCGAGAACACTGCGTCGAAGCGGAGGATTCCGCTGCGTGGCGCGGGATCGGACACCAGCGGTCGCCCGTGTCGGATGGACCTCATTGTCACCAGACGTTGCGGCCGCGCTTGTCAGCTTTGTTCCACTGATCCACCGCCTGCCGCACGCGGCAATCTGCGGCATAGCCGCGCCGAACACTGCGCTGGTGCAGCCAAATTGATGGCATCATTCAAATCCTTTGAACAGCCACGCCTTTCCATGTCCAGCCCCCGCGACGCACTGACTCCCGACAGCCTGGCGATGCTGCAGGTGATTGCCGATACCGGCAGCTTTGCCGCCGCCGCGCGTTCGCTGGGCCTGGTGCCCAGCGCGCTGACCTATCGCGTGCGCCACATCGAGGATGCGCTCGATGTGCTGCTGTTCGATCGGCGCTCGCGCCAGGCCCAGCCCACCGAAGCCGGCCTGGCGCTGCTGCGCGAAGGCGCGCGCCTGCTGCAGGACATCGACAGCGTTGCCCACCGCGTGCGCCGCGTGGCCACGGGCTGGGAACCCCAGCTGACGATAGTCACCGACGGCGCGCTGGCGCGCGGCCCGCTGTTCGATCTCGTCGAAGCGTTCTATGCGCTCGCGCCGCCCACGCGGCTCAAGCTGCGCGAAGGCATCCTGAGCGGAACGCTCGAAGTGCTGAGTTCGGGGCGCGCCGACCTGGCCATAGGCGTGGCCGTCAACGCGAGCAATGTCGCGGGCATACAGCTGCAGGAACTCGGCGAGCTGGTCTTCTGTCTGGCCGTCGCCCCCCACCATGCGCTCGCCCAGCTGCCCGAGCCCATCAGCGACGACACGCTGCTGCAGCACCGCGTGGTGGCCGTGGCCGACTCCGCGCTGCGCGACACCACCAGCGTAGGCGTGCTCGATGGCCAGCAGGTGCTGACCGTGGACAGCATGGGCGCCAAAGTGGACGCCATGCTGCGCGGCCTGGGCTACGGCTTCCTGCCCCAGGGCATGCTGCACGAACACGCGGCCAGCGGACGGCTGGTGGTGCGCTCCGTGGTGCGTCCGGCGCGCACGCTGCGCGCCCATTACGCCTGGACCACTTCGGGCCATGCGAGCCCCGGTCGCGCGCTCCAGTGGTGGCTCGAAAAGCTGTCGCATCCGACCACGCGCGCCGCATTGCTGGAAAACCATCACGTGCTTTGAGCCCTGCGCACCCCCGCGAAGGGTGTAGAGTCAGTCCACGGTGGAGGCTCAGCGAGACCGCAGAATTCGCCTCCCTGTTTTCCGAAAGGCTTGACATGACTGCTCCGCGCACGCTTCGCACCCCTGCCCCCGCACCCACTGCCGCGCAGCACCCGCGCCGCGCCCGCCACCGACCCCAAGTCATCGCCGTGATCGGCGCGGGCATCGCGGGCCTGGCCTGCGCGCGCACGCTGGTGCAGGCCGGCCACCAGGTCAAGGTCTTCGAACAGGGCGCCGATGTCGGCGGCCGCATGGCGGTGCATTCCACATCGCACGGCAGCTTCGACTCCGGTGCGCAATATTTCACCGTGCGCGATGCGCGCTTCGAACAGGTGCTGGCGCTGGACCCTAAGCTGTGCCGCCCCTGGAGCGCAACCACCATCCGCGTGCTCGACAGCGCCGGGCGCGTGGCCACGGCCGTGCCGCCGCCGCGCGAATCGCACTGGGTCGCCACACCCCACATGCAAAGCCTGCCCGCGGCCTGGGCCAAACCGCTGGTCGATGCCGGGCGCGTGCTCACGCAATGCCGCGTCACCGCGCTCGAGCGCGACCGGCTCGACCCCACGCGCTGGCAGCTGCAGACCGAAAATTCGCTTGATTCGACCGAGCAGACCGTGCACGCGGGCTTCGACACCGTGCTGCTGGCCCTGCCTGCGCCGCTGGCGCGCGCGCTGCTCGAACCCACGGGCCTGGCCGACCTGCATTGCCAGACGCTCAGCGAAATCGACATCGCACCCTGCTGGACGCTGCACCTGACTTTCGCCCAGGCGCAACAGCCGGGCCTGACCACGCTGGGCCCCCATTGGAACGCCGCGCGCAGCACCCACCACCGCATTGCCTGGCTCGCGCGCGAATCGTCCAAGCCCGGGCGCGCGACGACCGAGCGCTGGACCGTGCAGGCCAGCCCCGCCTGGTCGCAGGAACACCGCAACGACGACGGCCCGCGCATCCAGGCCAAGTTGCAGAAGGCCTTTGCCGAAATCACGGGCATACACGCCACGCCCAGCCATGTCAGCAGCCGCTTCTGGCCGCATGCCCAGACCGTGAGCACGCTGGGCCATCCTTTCCTCTGGAACGACAAGACCCACCTGGGCGTCTGCGGAGACTGGTGCCTGGGTGCACGCGTCGAGGATGCCTTCGTGTCCGGCCTGGAGCTTGCGTTGAAAGTGGCATGACCGGGACTTCTTCGTCTTATGTCGGGCGCTTTGCGCCCTCTCCCACGGGCCCGCTGCATGCGGGCTCGCTGGTTGCTGCACTGGGCAGCTGGCTGGACGCACGCGCCCACAACGGGCGCTGGCTGGTGCGCATCGAGGACATAGACCCGCCGCGCTGCATGCCCGGTGCCGACGAATTGATACTGCAGCAACTCGCCGCCTGCGGCCTGCTGCCCGACGCACCGCCGGTCTGGCAATCCCGGCGCGGCGACCATTACGCCCAGGCCTTGCAGCAATTGCTCGACCGGCAGCTCGCCTATGCCTGCGCCTGCACGCGCCGCGACATCGCGCTCGCCTGGGAGCAGTCGGGCCTGGAGCGCGAGCGGCATGTGGAGCGTCCCTACCCCGGCACCTGCCGCGCAGGCCTGAACGGCCGGCCCGCGCGCGCCTGGCGCTTTGCGACCGACAAACAGGCGCGCCTGGCGCTGGCGTTCCACGGCCAGTGCGCGCCCACCTGGAACGCCGCAGACGGCCGCCTGCTGTGGCAGGACCGCCGACTCGGCGCGCAGTCTCAGGACCTCATTCAAAGTGTCGGCGATTTCGTGCTGCGCCGCGCCGATGGCCTGTGGGCCTACCAGCTGGCCGTGGTCGTCGATGACGGCCTGCAGCAGGTAAGCCATGTCGTGCGCGGCGAAGACCTGACCGACAACACACCGCGCCAGATGCTGCTGCAGCAGGCGCTGGGCCTGCCCACGCCCGCTTATCTGCACATGCCGCTGGTGCGCCGCGCCGATGGCGAAAAGCTCTCCAAGCAGCATGGGGCGCGCTCCATCGACGTGTCCACACGCGAAGCCTGCAGCGCCGCTCTGGCCGCCGCCGCTGCCGCGCTGGGCCTGCCCGTGGCCGATTGCACCCACAAATCCCTGGCCGATGCACTGGCCCTGTGGGTGCAGGCCTGGCGAGCTAACTACAATCACGCCCTGTGACTGAACACCAAACCAATGCGGCCGCTCCCGGCCCCGACGCCCCCCAAGACGCTACGCCCGGCATCGCTCCCGCCGGCGTGGCTTATCCCAAAACCATCAAAAGCTATGTGCTGCGCGCAGGACGTACCACGACCGGCCAGGCCAAGGCCTTCGCCGAAGTCGGCCCGCAGTTCCTGCTGAACTACCAGGCCGCGCCGCTGGACGCCGCCGCTGCCTACGGCCGCTCGGCGCCGCTGATCCTGGAGATCGGCTTCGGCATGGGCGAGGCCACGGCGCATATCGCGCGCGTGCGCCCCGACGACAACTTCCTGTGCTGCGAAGTGCACGAACCCGGCGTGGGCGCGCTGCTCAAGCGCATCAGCGAGCAGGACATCAAGAACATCCGCATCCTGCGGCATGACGCCGTCGAAGTGATAGACAACATGCTGCCCGAAGCCAGCATCGACGGCGTGCACATCTTCTTTCCCGATCCCTGGCACAAGAAGAAGCACAACAAGCGCCGCCTGGTGCAGTCGCCGCTGATCGCCAAGCTGGCGTCGCGCCTCAAGCCCGGCGGCTACCTGCACTGCGCGACCGACTGGGAGCCCTATGCCGTGCAGATGCTCGAAGTGCTGTCGGCCGAGCCCACGCTGGCCAACACCGCCGAAGGCTACGCGCCCCAGCCCGACTACCGCCCGCTGACCAAGTTCGAGAACCGCGGCATCAAGCTGGGCCACGGCGTCTGGGACCTGGTGTTCCGCAAGGTCTGAGACAGCCCGCAAGCGGCATGCGCCGCCCGGGCCGCAGCCGTCACTGAACGGCTTTTTTTCCCGCGCCGCGGTAGCGCTCGAGCCAATGCGCGTATTGCGCGGGCAGCGTCCAGTCGGGGCGCGGCTGCTGCAGCGCCTGGGCCAGCACATACGGATAGTGGGGGTTGGCCAGCATCGCGCGGCCAATCATCACCAGCGACATCTGCTGCTCGGCGACCGCGCGCTCGGCGACCTGCGGGTCGTCTATGCCCCAGCTCGAAGCGACCGGCAGGCCGGCTTCGCGGCTCACGCGCTGGGCGATGGGCGCGAGAAACGCGGGCGTGCCCCAGGGAATCTGCACGTCGGGGATCACGAAGTTGACGCTGACGTTGAGCAGGTCCAGTCCGCCGGCACGCATTTTCTTGACCAGCTCGATCGATTCAGACAGCGTCTGCTCATCCTGGCCGTCGTACTCGATCACACCGAAACGCGCCGTGAGCGGCAGGTTCTGCGGCCAGACCTCGCGCACCGCGGCCAGCGTCTCGAGCAGGAAGCGTGCGCGGTTGTCGAAGCTGCCGCCGTAGGCATCGGTGCGCTGGTTCGAATGCGCGGAAAAGAAGCTTTGCGCAAGATAGCCATGGGCGAAATGCAGCTCGAGCCACTGGAAGCCCGCGTCGCGCGCGCGGCGTGCGGCCGCCACGAAATCGGCCTTGACGCGCACGATGTCGGCCAGCGTCATTTCCGTGGGCACGCGCGGCAGGCCGCCACCGAAGGCAATCGCCGAAGGCGCGATCGGCTGCCAGGCGCGCGCGTCATCCGCGGGGATATGGTCGTCGCCTTCCCAGGGCCGGTTGGCGCTGGCCTTGCGGCCCGCATGGCCGATCTGTATGCCGGGCACGGCACCCGCGGCCTTGACCGAGGCGGCGATGCGCGCCAGGCCTTCGGCCTGGGCGTCATTCCACAGCCCGGTACAGCCCGGCGTGATTCGGCCTTCGGGCGAAACGGCCGTGGCTTCCACAATCACCAGACCCGCGCCGCCGCGCGCGATCGACGTGTAATGGGCCTGGTGCCAATCGGTGGTGAAGCCGTCGACGGCGCTGTACTGGCACATCGGCGGCACGGCGATGCGGTTGCGCAGCGTGACGTCCTTGAGGGTGAACGGAGAGAACAATGCGGACATGCTGATTTTCTTCTGGACTGAAAGGGAAATGGGGCGGCGCGAACGGCCGCAAGCCCAGGCATTCGACACGGCGAATGCTGTGGACCCATAGGCACAAATTGCGCCGCTGCTGAAATAAATCAAATGCTATAAATTTATGATTCGCATCAGCGCAATCGATATCAGCCCGGTTGCGTTTCGGCGCAGGACCTGACCAGCAGTTCGCGCAGCCAGCGGTGCGCGGGGTCGCTGTGGGTGCGCGCATGCCAGACCGCGGTGTTGGTGAATCCGGGAACGTCGAGCGGCGGCTCGGACACCATCAGTCCGTCCTGGCCCGCGACCAGCCGGCTCGGCAGGATGGCGACCATGTCGCTGGCGCGCAGGATGTCGGGCAGGATCAGGAAGGACTTGACTGACACGGTCACATTGCGCCGCTTGCCCAACTTCTCCAGCGCTTCGTCGGTCACGCCGTAAAAACCGCCGCCCTCGTAGGAGCCCAGCGCATGGTCGAGCGCGCAGAACTGCTCCAGCGTGAGCCTGCGCCCGGTCGCCGCGGGGTGGCCTTGGCGCAGCACGCAGACATAGCGCTCGTGGTACAGCACGCGCGCATGCAGATCGGGCGGCGTGTTCTCGGGGCTCAGCAAGGCCAGGCTGATCTGGCCGCGCTCGAGCTGGGTCTGCACCTGCCCGTTCCTCAGCGGCACCAGCGCCACGCGCATGTGCGGCGCCAACGGCTTGAGCACGGCCAGAAAAGGCACGGCAATCGCGCGCAGCGCGTAGTCGGTCGCGGCAATGGTGAAGGTCAGGCGCGCGGTCGAGGGATCGAACACCGGCGGCTGCAGCAGCGCGTCTATGCCCGCAAGCACCTGCTTGATGGACGGCGCAAGGTCCAGCGCGCGCTGGGTAGGCACCATGCCGCGCTGGGCGCGCGCGAACAGCGGGTCGCCAAAACTTTCGCGCAGCCGCGTGAGCATGCCGCTCATCGCCGGCTGGGTCAGCCCCAGGCGCGCCGCGGCGCGGGTCACATTGCACTCGTCCAGCAAGGCGTCCAGCGCCTTGAGCAGGTTGAGGTCCATGCTCCTGATATCTTTCATTCTTATTGCCGACCCGATACAAACCAGCCTGGTTTATATCTCAACCGCACAAGCAACGAAGATGGCCAGGAGAAAATGCAGGTCTTCAGCCAAACACGCTGGCCAGCAGCACCAACGCCAGCGAAGCGAGCGAGGCCATCGACGTCACCATGGTCAGCGTCTTGAGCGCACCCTTGGTCGACAGGCCCATGAGCCCCTTGAACATCCAGAAGAAGTTGCTGTTGACCTGCACGGCAAACAGCGAACCCGAGGCAATCGCGAAGCCTATGATCACCGGCGAGACCGCGATCTGCGATGCCACCGGGCCGATGATGCTGGCCGCGGTCAGCGCCGCGACCGACACCGAGCCAATGGCCACATGCAACACGGCGGCGATGAACCAGGCCAGCACGATGCTCAGCAGCACCGGACCTCCTGCATCGGCCGAAAACAGCTTGCCCAGCTCGGCGCCCATGCCCGAGGCCGTGATGATCGCGCCCAGCGAGCCGCCTACCCCGGTGATCAGCAGGATTTCTCCGCTGGTCTTGAAGCCGTCGGTCAAGGCCTCGCTGGTGCGCTCCACGCCTATCCAGCGCCGCGCCATCAAGTAAGCCCCCAGCAGGCCGACGAACAAGGCCAGGTTGGCATTGCCTATGAAGCTGATCACTTCGTTGGAGACGCCCGCGAGCTTGGCGAAGGCGCCAAAGGCAATCATCAACAGCGGCACGACGATGGGCGCCGAAGCCAGCAGCAGGCCCGGACCTTCACCGGATGCCGGCGCCTGCGCATCGCTGGCCTCGGTTTCCAGCATGGCATCGCTCGCGTCCTCGTCAGTCTCGGGCTTCCAGTAGTTGGTGCGCAGCAGCAGGCTGAACAGCAAGGTGGTCAGCAGCGCCGTGGCCAGGCCTATGCACAGTCCGCCGATCAGCCACGCGCCCAGGCTCACGTTCATCTGCCCGGCGATCAGGATCACGGCCAGGCCGGGAACGACAAACACATAGCCCGAAAAGATGCCCGTGCCTATCGCGCCCGCGAGCAGCGGCAGGCCGTTGCGCCCGAGCAGCGGCGCCGCGGAGCGCGCCACGGGCGCGCCCAACACCACCTGCACATCGACATAGATGGAGGGGAAGATGGTCGACATCGCGCCTGCCATGGCATACGGCAGGCGCCTGGCGCCCACGGCCGCGACCAGCGCCTGCACCATGCGCCCGAACGCGCCGGTCGCATGCAGCAGCGAGCCTATGACCACGCCGAAGCCGATCAGCAGGCCCACCTTGCCCATGATTTCGCCAAAGCCGGTGGTGATCTCGGTCAGCGTGCCGGCAAAGCCCACGCCGCTGGCCAGGCCCAGATAGAGCGAGCCCAGCACCAGGGAGATGACCGGTTCCACGCGCAGCCAGATGATCAGGCCGATGACCAGCGCAATGGCCACGACGGTGTGCAGAACGACCATGCCGTCTCCTTCGGAAATCAGGTTGCTGTTCTCAGACCGGGTGCGCCGCGCAAGGCGCACCCATGGAGATTACGCTCAAAGGCGTTCAGTCACCCAGGCCTGGACCGAAGCCAGCGCCGCAGGCAGTGCCGCGGCATCGGTGCCGCCGGCCATCGCCATGTCGGGCTTGCCGCCGCCCTTGCCGCCGACCTGCAGCGCCACATGGTTGACCAGCTCGCCGGCCTTGAGCTTGCCTATGCAATCCTTGGTCACGCCCGCGGCCAGCTGCACCTTGTCGCCGTCGACCGCTGCCAGCACGATCACCGCGCTGCCCAGCTTGTCCTTGAGCTTGTCCATGGTGTCGCGCAGGGTCTTCGCATCGGCG
>NZ_JAVWWA010000099.1:0-13800 GCF_036666375.1 Comamonas sp.
CTGATAAGCCGGCAGTGCCACGGCCGCCAAAATACCAATGATCGCCACAACGATCATCAGTTCGATCAAGGTAAAACCTTGCTGGATAGTGCGCTTCATCTAAAGCTCCTGGGTAAAAATTAGGTAACCAGCATCAGCAATTGTTGTGCCAATGCGCGTTCGGTGATCTGTCCTCTGCGCAGGCAAGTTTTGCTTGCAAGTCCAGCGACATTCCAACATTTTCTGACAAGTTTGCCGCAGGCGTATGACAAAGTTGTCATGGCTGTGGGTATCGTGCCAAAAGATGTCACTCTTGACCCAGCGCAGAGCCTCAGGTGGCGGGGTGTAGCAGGATGAAGTGCAGCCGCGTGCCCGCCAGTTCGATCAGGTCGTCATGCTGCAGCGGCCGGGGATCAGAGCCCACGGCCAGGCCGTTGAGGCGCAGGCTGCCGTCCGTGCCTTCGGTGCGCGCGACCGTGAAGCCCGTGGCCTTGCGCGTAATTGCGGCCACGGCCACGCCGGGCTTGCCCAGGGTGGTCACGGGCTTGACCAGCGCCACTTCGCGTGCGGCATCGCCTTCAATGCGCAGGCAGGCGGGCTGGGCCGCAGCCGCGGTCGCGGCCCAGGCCGCATATTCCTCGGGGGTGAACTGCAGGCTCAGCTGGTACTGGCCGATGTGCAGCTGATCGTCATGCTGCAGTTCCTGGCGCGTGATGCGCTGCTGGTTCACATAAGTGCCGTTGGTGCTGTGCAGGTCTTCGATGGTGACGCGGCCGTCCACGCAATGCAGCAGCGCATGCTCGCCGCTGACGGCCAGATTGCTGATCACGATGTCGTTGTAAGGCCGCCGCCCGAGCGTGGTGCGCTCCTTGGTCAGCGCGACTTCCTTGATGATGGTTCCGTCAATTGAAATGACCAGGCTGGGCATGCACGGGACTCCTGCGGGTGATGGGCGCACAGCCTTGAGTGAAGGCAGGCAACGGGGAAGTTTAGAGGGTTTTGCAGGGCATGGCCGGCCGCGCGGCGGGACGTGAAGCGCGGTCAGCGCGCGGGCGCGGGCTCGACGCTTGCAAGAATGACGCTGATGTTGTCATGACCACCGAGCGCGTTGGCGCGCGCTATCAATTGCTCCGCTTGCCGGGCCAGCGGCTCGGGCGTGGCCAGCAGCGCTGCGATCTCGCCTGCGGTCAGCAGGTCGCTGAGGCCGTCGGAGCACAGCAGGATGCGGTCGCCGGCTTCGAGCATCTGCTCGTGCAGCGTGGGCCGCGCACGTTCGGCGACCCCGAGCGCGCGCGTGACCAGATGGCCCAGGCCGGACTGCGCTGCGGCGTCGGCGCTGATCTGGCCGGCGTCTATCTGTTCCTGCAGCCAGGAATGATCGCTGGTGAGCTGCGTCAGCGTCTCGCCGCGCCACAGATAGGCGCGCGAGTCGCCGAGGTGGGCCAGGACCAGGCGGTCCTGCACGAACACCGCCGCGACCACGGTGGCCCCCATGCCCTGGCAATCGGCATGTTCGCGCGCATGCGCGCGCACGGATGTGTTCGCGGCCTGCACGCAATGCTCGAGCGCGCGGTGCACCACTGCCATGCGCGGCGGCTGGCTTTTTTTCGCCGACTTGAGCGCGCTGTGCTGCAGCGACTGCGTGATGCACTGCACCGCGAGCGCGCTGGCGACTTCTCCGGCGCGATATCCGCCCATGCCGTCGGCAAGCACCGCCACGGACCAGACGGTGTCCACCTCGATATGCACGGCATCTTCGTTGTTCGGACGCACCATGCCCGGGTCGGTGCGCTGCGCAAATGCGTAGCGCCACTGCGGTCGTGGCGGAGAGGGGCGGCAAAAGCGCAGGAGCACAGGCAGATGGGTTGGAAGGGCAGGGACGGACGCATCGGATTGGTGCGAACCCGGCGATTGTCCCGGGGGAGGCAATGACCCTTTGACTTTTGGGGCCCATGGTAGCGCGTGCCCATGAAAAAAGGATGGTGCCCTGCGCGCCATCACGGTGCGAAAAGCATCCATCCCTTGTCCTGCGGACTGCGCTGCGAGAGCGCGGCCCCAGGCGGCATCAAGCCTTGAAGATCAGATCAGGCCCTTGAGCAGACGCGCCATTTCCGACGGGTTGCGGGTGATCGTGAAGCCGCACTCTTCCATGATGGCGAGCTTGGCGTCGGCCGTGTCGGCACCACCGGAGATCAGCGCGCCGGCGTGGCCCATGCGCTTGCCCGGAGGGGCGGTGACACCGGCGATGAAGCCGACGATAGGCTTCTTCATATTGGCCTTGCACCACATGGCGGCTTCGGCTTCATCGGGTCCGCCGATTTCACCGATCATGATCACGGCGTCGGTGTCCGGATCGTCGTTGAAGGCCTTCATCACGTCGATGTGCTTGAGACCGTTGATCGGGTCGCCACCGATGCCGACAGCCGACGACTGGCCAATGCCCAGTTCGGTCAGTTGTGCCACGGCTTCATAGGTCAGCGTGCCGGAGCGCGAGACCACGCCGATGCGGCCCTTCTTGTGGATGTGACCGGGCATGATGCCGATCTTGATCTCGTCAGGCGTGATCAGACCGGGGCAGTTGGGGCCCAGCAGCAGGGTCTTCTTGCCGCCGGCAGCTTCCTTGGCCTTCATGCGGTTGCGCACTTCGAGCATGTCACGGACTGGAATGCCTTCGGTGATGCAGATCGCCAGGTCCAGGTCGGCTTCGACGGCTTCCCAGATCGCGGCAGCAGCGCCAGCGGGCGGCACGTAGATCACCGACACGGTTGCGCCGGTCTGGTGAGCGGCTTCCTTGACGGAACCGTAGATTGGGATGTTGAAGATCGACTCGCCGGCCTTCTTGGGGTTCACGCCCGCGACGAAGGCATTCTTGCCGTTCGCGTATTCCTGGCACTTTTCAGTGTGGAACTGGCCTGTCTTGCCGGTGATGCCCTGGGTGATGACTTTGGTGTCTTTGTTGATATAGATCGACATGTTGCTCTCTCCAGGGTCTATTACTTGACGGCTTCGACAATCTTGGTGGCAGCTTCAGCCATGGTGTCGGCCGAGATGATGGGCAGACCGGATTCGGCCAGCATCTTCTTGCCCAGCACTTCGTTCGTGCCCTTCATGCGAACCACCAGCGGCACTTGCAGGTTCACGGCCTTGCAAGCCGTGATCACGCCCGTGGCGATGGTGTCGCACTTCATGATGCCGCCGAAGATGTTGACCAGAATGCCTTCGACCTTGGGGTTCTTCAGCATGATCTTGAAGGCTTCGGTGACCTTCTCGGGAGTGGCGCCGCCGCCCACGTCCAGGAAGTTGGCCGGTTCGCCGCCGAACAGCTTGATGGTGTCCATGGTCGCCATGGCCAGGCCGGCGCCGTTGACCAGGCAGCCGATGTTGCCGTCGAGCGAGATGTAGGCCAGATCGAACTTCGAGGCTTCGACTTCGGCTGGATCTTCTTCGTCCAGGTCGCGGAAGGCAACGATTTCGGGGTGGCGGAACAGCGCGTTGGGGTCGAAGTTGAACTTCGCGTCCAGGGCGGTGATGGTGCCCTTGCCGTCGCGGTTCAGCGGGTTGATTTCAACCAGCGACGCGTCGGTGTCCATGTAGCACTTGTAGACCTTCTGGCACACGTCGATGAACGATGCCACCGAGTCCGCAGGCATGCCGATGCCCTTGGCGAGTTCTTCGCCATTGGCCTGGGTGAAACCTTGCAGGGGGTCGACCATCACGGTGATGATCTTCTCGGGAGTGGAGTGGGCCACTTCCTCGATGTCCATGCCGCCTTCGCTGGAGGCAATGAACGCCACCTTCTGCGTGGCACGGTCGGTCACTGCCGACAGATAGTATTCTTGCTGGATGTCGGCGCCGTCTTCGATGTACAGGCGGCGGACCTTCTGGCCTTCGGGGCCGGTCTGGTGCGTGACGAGCTGCATGCCGAGGATTTCGCCGGCGATGCGCTTGACGTCTTCAATGGTCTTTGCGACCTTGACGCCGCCGCCCTTGCCGCGGCCGCCCGCGTGGATCTGGGCCTTCACGACCCACACTGGGCCGCCAAGCTTTTGAGCCGCTTCGACGGCTTCTTGTACGGTGAATGCAGGAATGCCGCGCGGAACGGGCACGCCGAACGTACGCAAGATTTCCTTGCCTTGATATTCATGAATCTTCATGAGCTGTCTCTCTCTCAGGAATGGTGGTTTACCCGGTTGCCATAATGCTGTCTGGCCGCGGGCGTGGGACATGGCAATCCGGGAATGTATCATGCTGCGATGCACCATCCCTGGTGTAAAACTACTAACCCATATACTGGCTTTAGTGCTGCCCACGTAGTTCTAGGCCGGTAACGATTGCAGGAGTTTTCCATGTCCAAAGTCTTCATCGACGGCGAAGCCGGCACCACGGGTCTGCAGATCCGCGAAAGACTGCAGGCAATGCCCGGCGTAGAGCTGGTCAGCATTGCCCCCGAACTGCGCAAGGACCCGGCCGCCAAGCGTGCCCTGGTTGCCGGCGTGGACCTGGTGATCCTGTGCCTGCACGACGACGCCGCGCGCGAGACTGCAGCCATGGTCGATGCCATCGAGCAGGAGACCGGCCGCGTCATCAAGATCATCGATGCCTCCACGGCCCACCGCACGGCACCGGGCTGGGTCTATGGCTTTCCCGAGCTCTGCGATGGTCAGCTCGAATCCGTGAAGAACGCGACGCGCGTCTCCAACCCCGGCTGCTACGCGACCGGCGCAATCGCGCTGCTGCGTCCGCTGGTCGATGCCGGCCTGCTGCCCGCGGACGCCGGCGTGAGCCTGCCTTCGGTGTCGGGTTATTCGGGCGGTGGCCGTCCGATGATCGAAGCCTACGAGGCCGGCACGGCTGCGCCCTACGAAACCTATGCGCTGGGTCTGTCGCACAAGCATGTGCCCGAAATCATGCGCTACACCGGCCTCACGCGCCGTCCGCTGTTCATTCCCGCGGTGGGCAACTTCGCCCAGGGCATGCTGGTGCAGCTGCCCCTGCATCTCGACCTGCTGCCCGGCGCGCCCAAGGCCGCCGACCTGCATGATGCGCTGGCCAGCCATTACGCGCGCACCGCGACGCCCGAGCAATGGGTGTCGGTGCTGGCGCCCACCGACGACGGCAAGCTGGCCGCCGACACGCTGGCCAATACCAACAAGCTCGAACTGCGCGTGTTTGCCAACGAGCAATACCGCCAGGCCGTGCTGATCGCCCGCCTCGACAACCTGGGCAAGGGCGCGAGCGGCGCGGCGGTGCAGAACATGCAGCTCATGCTGGGAATCTGAGGAGTGCGCGGCCCATAGGTCGCGCCAGGGGCTCGCTGCTTGGATTTACCTGAGGGCAGGCCGTTCATCCTTCGACCAGCTCAGGACGAACGGGGACTGAACGATGACCGGCTCTGGGACTCGCCTCAGTCCGAGGCGTCTTCCGGCACCTGTCCCGCCACCACCTTGCGCACCACTTCGCCGGAAAACCCGCGGCTGGCGAGAAAACGCATCTGCTTGAGCTTGTCCTGCGGGGTTTCGGCCGGCGCGCCGAAGCGCTGGCGCCAGATCGTGCAGGCGCGCTGCCATTCGGTGGCGCGCAGTTCCTGCGTGGCGGCGCGCACGGTGTCGTCGTCCAGGCCCTTGCTGCGCATTTCCTGCACCACGCGCGCCGTGCCCAGCTTGCTGCCGCGGCGGTAGGCGACGGACTGCGCGACGCGTTCGGGATTGATGAAATTCTTGGCTTCGAGCTCGTCGAGCATGGCCGTGAGGTCGTCGCCTTCGGCGACATGGGCCGCTAGCTTGCGCTCGAGTTCGAGCCGGGAATGTTCGCGCTGGGCCAGCAGGCGCAGCGCGCGGCCCTTGAGGGAGAGAGTGGCAAAACCCATGGTCTGAAAAGCCGCCGGCCGAACCGTGGCATGCGGTCCGGCCGGCGCGGTGCTTACTCTTCAGCGGCCGCGGCCTTGTCGGCCTTTTCCGCTTTTTCGGCTGCCTTGTCGGTCTTCGACGGCTTGCCTGCAGCGGGTGGGGGCGTGGTGCCGGCGAGCAGCGAGATGCCCAGGCCTTCGCGCACGCGGTTCTCGATCTCGTGCGCCAGGTCGGGATTCTCGCGCAGGAATTCACGCGCGTTGTCGCGGCCCTGGCCGATCTTCTCGCCACGGTAGGCGTACCAGGCACCCGACTTGTCGAGGATCTTGGCTTCCACGCCCATGTCGATGATTTCGCCTTCGCGCGAGATGCCTTCGCCGAACAGGATGTCGAACTCGGCGGTCTTGAACGGCGGGCTGACCTTGTTCTTCACCACCTTGACGCGGGTTTCGTTGCCGATCGCGTTGTCGCCCTTCTTGATCGTGCCGGTGCGGCGGATGTCCAGGCGCACGGAAGCGTAGAACTTGAGCGCATTGCCGCCGGTGGTGGTTTCGGGCGAGCCGAACATCACGCCGATCTTCATGCGGATCTGGTTGATGAAGATGACCATGCAATTGGTCTTCTTGATCGTCGCCGTGAGCTTGCGCAGCGCCTGGCTCATCAGCCGGGCCTGCAGGCCGGGCAGGGCGTCGCCCATTTCGCCTTCGATTTCGGCCTTGGGCGTGAGCGCCGCGACCGAGTCGATGACGATCAGGTCGACCGCGCCCGAACGCACCAGGCTGTCGACGATCTCGAGCGCCTGTTCGCCGGTGTCGGGCTGGCTGATCAGCAGGTCGGACAGCTGCACGCCCAGCTTCTGGGCGTACTGCACGTCGAGCGCATGTTCTGCGTCGACAAACGCACACTGGCCGCCGATCTTCTGCATCTCGGCAATGACCTGCAGCGTCAGCGTGGTCTTGCCCGAGGATTCCGGGCCGTAGATTTCAACCACGCGGCCGCGCGGCAGGCCGCCTACGCCCAGCGCGATGTCCAGGCCCAGCGAGCCGGTCGACACGACCTGGATGTCTTCGATGACTTCGCCTTCGCCCAGGCGCATGATGGTGCCCTTGCCGAACTGCTTCTCGATCTGCGCCAATGCGGCTTGCAGGGCCTTGGCCTTTTCGGTGTTGGCGGCGATGGCGGGGTTGGTGCCCTTGACAGTGGTGACGTCCATGAAAAACTCCTAGAAAGCAATGATTTTGGATAGCACCGACTGTCTGTTGTTACTGCCAGGCTGGATGCTTGAACAGTAGTTTATGGGCGTTGTACCAATGTGTATAGATGGTTTTTAGTCAGTTTGCCTGACAATAAAGCATGGCACTTTCTTCCCGTTCCACACCGCCACCGGTCCCGCATGCACCCCTGGCCCCCTATTCAGACGCCTGGCGCCAGACCCATCTGGGCCGGTTGCTGGGGCATTCGATGCGCCGCTTCGATGCGCGCGTGATGCAGCTCATGGCGCATGCGGTCGAAGTGCCGCTGGCGCTGTCCAACCTCGCGGCGCGCGACCAGGTCAGCGCCGCGCATATCCACATCACGCGCCATCTGTCGCTGGGCGGCGACCGCCTGACCGACCTGGCCGAACGCGCGGGCATGACCAAGCAGGCCATGGCCGACCTGGTCGAGCAATGCCTGGCCTGGGGCCTGGTCACGCGCGAAGCCGATGCGCGCGACCGGCGCACGCGCTGGATACGCTTCACGCCCACGGGGCTGAGCTGGCTGCAGGCGTTCGAGGCGGCCGTGGCCCAGGCCGAGGCCGAGTTCCGCGCCGAGGTCGGCGACGATGTCGCGACCGTGGTCGCGCTCGGGCTCGAAGCCTATTCGGCCAGCAGCGGCAGACCCGCATAGCGCGAAAACCCCCTGGCGGCGCTTCATGCTCCACCCCTAGAATGGTTCAAAACGATCGGCGGCCATGCTCCGCTGCGCTTATCTAGGGGAGACATCCGCATGCGCATTTTGATTGCAGAAGACGATCAGGTCTTTGCCGATGGCCTGCTGCGCAGCCTGCGCGGATCGGGCGCCGTGGTCAGCCATGTGGCCAGCGGCAGCGAGGCCGAATCGGTGCTGATGACCAGCAGCGAGTTCGACCTGCTGATCCTCGATCTGGGCCTGCCCAAGATGCATGGCCTCGAAGTGCTGCGCCGCCTGCGCGGGCGCGGCGACGGCCTGCCGGTGCTGATACTCACGGCGGCCGACAGCGTCGAGGAGCGCGTCAAGGGCCTGGATTTCGGCGCCGACGATTACATGGCCAAGCCGTTCAGCCTGCAGGAGCTCGAGGCGCGGGTGCGTGCGCTCACGCGCCGCGGCATGGGCGGCGCGAGCAGCACCATCAAGCACGGGCCGCTGGTCTATGACCAGTCGGGCCGCGTCGCGACCATAGACGGCAAGATGGTCGAGCTGTCGGCGCGCGAGCTGGGCCTGCTCGAAGTGCTGCTGCAGCGCGCGGGCCGCCTGGTCAGCAAGGATCAATTGGTCGAGCGCCTGTGCGAGTGGGGCGAGGAGCTGAGCAACAACGCGATCGAGGTCTATATCCACCGGCTGCGCAAGAAGATCGAGCATGGACCGATACGTATCGCGACGGTGCGCGGGCTGGGGTATTGCCTGGAGAAAATACGGGATTGAATATGGGAAGTCCACGCCCTGAAATGCCCTTCGGTCCTTCGACCGGCTCAGGACTCAGGGCGAACGGCGGTGTCGCCGTTGGCGCTGAGCACGCAAGTCCCTTGCACCCATGAAAATCTTCCAGCGCGAGCAATATTCGCTGTTTGGCGGCATCCTCGACTGGATGCTCACGCCGCTGCTGCTGCTGTGGCCTGTGAGCCTGGCGCTGACCTGGCTGGTCGCTCAGGGCCTGGCCAACCAGCCCTATGACCGCGCGCTGGAATACGACGTGCGCGTGCTTGCCAAGCAGGTGCAGCAAGGCCAGACGAAGTTCAGCCTGGCGCAGGCGCTGAGCCACAACCTGCGCACCAGTGCCGCGGACAGCGTGCATTACCAGGTGCTGGACCCCCAGGGCCGGCTGGTCGCGGGCGAACCCGATCTGCCGCGGCCGCCGTGGACCGATGGCGAGCGGCGCTATGGCGAAGTCCAGCTCTACGACGCCGAGCTGCGCGGCGTCGACATGCGGCTCGCGGCGACCTGGGCGCCGATGGGGCGCGAAGGCCCGCTGGCGCTGGTGCAGGTGGCCGAAACCCGGGACCAGCGCAGCACCTTGGCGACCGAAATCATTCGCGGCGTGATGCTGCCGCAGTTCGTCGTCCTGCCGCTGGCGGTGATGCTCGTATGGATGGCGCTGGCGCGCGGCATCACGCCCTTGCACCGGCTCGAGGAGCGCATTCGCGCGCGCAAGCCCGATGACCTCTCGCCGCTCAATTTCCAGGACGTTCCGCTCGAAGTCGCGCCGCTGGTGAATGCCGTCGATGACCTGCTGTGCCGGCTCAACGAATCGCTGGCCACGCAAAAGCGCTTTCTGGCCGACGCCGCCCACCAGCTCAAGACGCCGCTGGCGGGCCTGCGCATGCAGGCCGACCTCGCGCAGCGCGAAGGCACGAGCACGCAGGAGCTCAAGCGCTCGCTGCAGCAGATCGGCCGCGCAAGCATGCGCGCCAGCCATACCGTCAACCAGTTGCTGGCGCTGGCGCGCGTCGAAGGCACGGGCGCGGCGCTGATCAAGCAGCGCTGCGATCTCGCGCGGCTGGTGATCGACGTGGTGCGCGACTCGGTGCCGCGCGCGCTCGACAAGTGCGTGGATCTGGGCTACGACGGCGCCGAACCGGGCGCGCCGGGCGTCTGGATGGAAGGCAACCCCACGCTGCTGACCGAGCTGGTGCGCAACCTCGTGGACAACGCGATCAACTACACGCCGTCCACGCCCGAGCAGCCCGGCGTTGTCACGGTGCGGCTGTTGACCGACACGTTTGGCCGGGTGATATTGCTGCAGGTGGAAGACACCGGCCCGGGCGTGCCCGAGGCCGAGAGAGCGCTGGTGTTCCAGCCGTTCTACCGCGCGCTGGGCACGCAGGCCGACGGCTCGGGCCTGGGCCTGCCCATCGTGCAGGAGATCGCGCGCCAGCATGGCGCCCAGGTCTACCTCGAGCCGGCGCGCGCGCAAAGCCCGCCCGGGGCGCGCTTCAGCGTGCGTTTTCCGGCGCTGCCGGTGCAGCCTTCCACGCGCTGAACCATCACGCTGCCGTGGGCGCGGCGGCCGCACGGCCTGCCTGGCTGGCGGCGATCATCGCCGCGCTCGACTGCGCGGCCGACTCCAGCAGCCAGTTGCGGAAGGTGCCGAGCGCGCCATGGTGCGAACGGCCTTCGGGATAGCAGAACCAGTAGCCGAGATGACTGGCGTAGCCATGGCCGGGCAGGGGTTCGGTGACCAGGCCCGAGGCGATCTCGTCCTGCACCAGGCAGCGCGGCACCAGCGCCACGCCCATGCCCGCCATCACGGCGCGGATGATGCTCTGGAACTGGTCGAACTGCGGGCCGTCGAGCGCGCGCATGCCGGTCACGCCATGCGCCTGGCTCCACTGCGCCCAGGCATCGGGAATGGTCACATGGCGCAGCCGTGTGCAGTTGATGAGGTCTTCGGGAGAGCGCAGGCGCAGCGCGCCGGGACTGTTGTCGGGCGGCGCGATCAGCGCGACCTGCTGGCCGACCAGGTAGTGGGCGCGCGCGCCCGGCCAGTGGCCGTCGCCGAACAGGATGGAGCAGTCGAGCGTGGGGCTTTCGAAGTCATAGCTGTGGACATAGGGCACGAAATGCAGCGTGACCTGGGGCTCGCGCTGCTGGAACTGCGGCAGACGCGGGATCAGCCATTTGGCACCAATGGTGGGCAGCACCGACAGGTAGAGCGCACCACGGCGGTCATCGCTGGTGATCAGCTCCAGCGTCGCGGCCTCGAGCTGGGACAGCAGCGCGCGCACGCTGCGTTCATAGCGTTCGCCCGCCGGGGTCAGCGTCAGGCGCTTGCGGCTGCGCTCGAACAAGGTCACGCCCACCCATTTTTCAAGCTCCTGCACCTGCTTGCTGACTGCGCTCTGCGTCAGGTGCAGCGCTTCGGCAGCGCGCGAAACCCCGCCAAAACGCACGACAGTGGAAAAAGCCCGCAACAGATGTACGGGAGGATTGAGGCGGCGCAAACTGGTCATGGATGTCGCTCACAGAGAATGGCTGAGGATGCTCATATAGCTTGAATGTATTCCAATTTGGAATAACAACAGGCACAGGTATTGCTTTGTCTATGCCACGAATTCCGTTAATCTTTCTTATCGAAAAGGAAAATACCACCATGCAACGTCGTCACTTTATTGCCTCCATCGCCGCTACAACTGTCGTTCCCGGAATGTCTTTTGCGCAGGACAATAGCCGGCCCCTGCGCATCGTGGTGCCTTTCCCCCCGGGCGGCTCCACCGACATGGTCGTGCGCAATCTGCAGGACGTGCTGGGCCGCATCCTGAGCCAGCCCGTGGTCATCGAGAACCGCGCGGGTGCGGGCGGATCGATCGGCATGTCCGAAGTGGCGCGCGCCACCGACAACCTGACGCTGGGCGTGGCCACCTTGTCGACCCACGGCGTGAACCCCGCCGTGCTGACCAAGATGCCTTACGACGCGATGAAGGACTTCGTCGGCGTGACCGAAATGGTCAAGGCCCCGGGCGTGATCGTGATCAACCCCAAGACCCTGCCCGTCAAGGACATGGCCGAACTCGTCGCCTACCTCAAGGCCAATCCCGGCAAGGTCAGCTACGCGACCCCCGGCAACGGCACCATCGGTCACATGTGGGGCGAGCTGTTCAAGCGTGCCACCGGCACCGACATGCTGCACATTCCCTACCGCGGCGCGGGTCCGGCCATCAATGACGTGCTCGGCGGCCAGGTTCCCGTGTACTTCGACCAGGTGGCTTCGTCGCTGGCCCAGATCAAGTCCGGCAAGGTGCGCGCCATCGCCGTGAGCTGGCCCGAGCGCCTGGACGTGCTGCCCGAAGTCCCCACCTACGCCGAACTGGGCTACAAGGACATCAACGATCCTTCGTGGTTCGGTCTGGTCGCGCCCAAGTCCATGCCCGCAGCCCAGGTCGCACGCATCCAGAAGGCCGTTGCCGCCGCGCTCAAGGAAGACGTGGTCAAGCAGCGCATGGCTGCCCAGGGTCTGTACCCCACGGGCACGACTACGGCCGCTTTCTCCAAGCAGATCGAAACCGAGATCGCCAAGATGAAGCAGGTCGCGGCCTACGCAAAGATTCAGTTGGATTAACACCCCCTGAGCGGCTCACGCCGGATGGCCGGCCCCCGCTCCCCCCTCTCAACCTTCGGTGGAGGGGGACGACACCATCGCTGCGGGGCGGCCCTTGCTCGGTGTCCCTTTGCCGGGACACGCCAGTATCAAACGCTGTGACGGGCCTTCTGCAGTTGACGCCGTTTTCCTTCGACATTTTGTAGAGGAACGGCACCCTCACCTTTCGTCTGCCTATGCATCCCGTCTTGCAATTGATCAGCCAACGTTTCCAGCATGCCCAGCCCGGAGTTTCGGGCGTGGCCCATGCTCCCGCTCCGGCCCAGATGGTGACCAGCGTTCCCGGCACCAGTGCCGTGGTGCTGGACTCGCCGCACAGCGGCACCTGGTATCCCGACGACTTCGGCTCCTGCCTGCCGCTGGCCACGCTGCGCCAGGCCGAAGACACGCATGTCGAAAAGATCTATGCGTTTGCGCCTTCACTGGGCGTGAGCTGGGTCGAGGCCCACTTCCCGCGCATCTACCTCGACGCCAACCGTGACACCACGGAAATCGACACCGGCATGATTGCCGGCGACTGGCCTTTGCCCGTCACCGAAGACCAGGTGGTGCTGCAGAAGGTCCGGCTGGGCAAGGGCCTGATCTGGAAATTCACCGATGCGGGCGTGCCCATTTATGAGCGTGCGCTGTCGGTCGATGAATTGCTGGCGCGCATCGAGCGCTGCTGGAAGCCCTACCACGCGGCCGTGGCCAAGGCCATAGACGCCGCCCATGCGCGCCATGGCTACAGCATCCACATCAACTGCCATTCGATGCCTGCGGTCGCGGCCAGCCATGCGACGCTGCATCCCGGTCTGGTGCATGCGGACTTCGTGATCGGCGACCGCGACGGCACCACGGCCGACACGCGGCTGTCGCAGCGCATCTGCGATTTCCTGCGCGCGCGCGGCTACAGCGTCGATTACAACCACCCCTACAAGGGCGTGGAGCTGGTGCGCCGCTACGGCAACCCGGCCGACAACCGCCACAGCATCCAGATCGAGATCAACCGCAAGATCTACATGGACGAGCAGACGCTGGAACTCGACCAGGCCGGCTACCTGCGCCTGACCAAGGATTTGCAGGCCCTGGTCGAAGATCTGATGGCGCTGGATCCGCGCGCCTGATCAAACCGTCGCGCCCATGAAAAAGCCCGGCGACGCCGGGCTTTTTTTCGTCTGCGGTACCGATCAGGACGCGCAGGCGCGCAGCGGCTTGCCGCCGAACGCCGGCAGCGCCTCAAGCTGCGCGCGCAGCGCGGACGTGGCCGCTGGCAGGCGCAGCACGAAGCCATGCTTGTCGGGGCGCTCCTGCACCACGCGCGCGCTGCGCACGCCCTGGCGCACCAGCTGGGTCAGTTCGCGCGTCGCGGCTTCCTCGCTAGAGAAACGGCCCAGCGACAGGCCGGGCTCCAGCGTTCCGCCCGCGCGGTCATGGTCGAGCTTGCGCGCCACAAGTTCGGCGCGCTTCTTCTCGAGCGCCTGGTTGTCGGCGAACTTGCCCATGTAGACCATCCAGCGGCCGGGCTGGGTGATGGCGTCGAGCTTCCAGCTGCCTTCGGGAAATTGCAGCACCAGCGCGCGGCGCAGCGTGTCCGAGGCGTCATCGTCAAAAATGCCGGCCTGCAGGCATTGGGCCGGCCCTTCCTGCGCTGGCGGCGCCTCG
>NZ_JAVWWA010000099.1:13900-19886 GCF_036666375.1 Comamonas sp.
AAAAATGCCGGCCTGCAGGCATTGGGCCGGCCCTTCCTGCGCTGGCGGCGCCTCGACGGGCGCTGGCGCGGTTGCGGCCACCGCGGGAACGCCCGCCGCGGGAACGCCCGCCGCAGGAACGCCTGCCGCAGCCGCGGGCGGCTTGAGCTGCAGCGTTTCGGGGCGCAGTTGCTGCTGCAGCCGTTCGGGTTCGTTGTGCTGCTGAGGCGCCCAGCCCAGACTGGTCAGCGCGCCCTGACTCCAGGCGAAATAGCCGGCATTGGCCAGCAGCAGGATGAACAGGGCAATGCGCAGCATGGCGGGCTTTCTCTCAGGAAAGGGGCGCGGGCCGGGGGCGCACGCTGATGTCCGAACTGGTCACGGCGCGCAGGCCTTCGGCCGTCTGCACCAGCAGCGCTCCGTCCGGGCCCACGCCCTGGGCCAGGCCGCTGTGGCCGTCGCTCAGGTTCACTTCGCGCTGCAGCAGCAGATCGCGTTCGGCGAACTGCGCGCGCACGGGTGCGAAGCCATGCCGGGCGAATGCCTGCAAGGCACGCACCAGCGGCGGCACGATACGGGCCAGCGCCGTGGGCGCGTCGAGCGCGGCGTCGACTTCGCGCAGGCTCGCGGGCGTGGTCGACAGGCCTTGGCTGTCGGGCGCGCGCACGTTCAGACCGACGCCGATCACCACATAGCGGTCGGGGCCCGAGAGGCCGATGCCGCTCGCGGTTTCGATCAGGATGCCACCGAGCTTGCGATCGCCTTCGAGCCAGAGGTCGTTGGGCCATTTGAGGCCCAGGCGCAGCCGGTCCTCGCCCGCGGCGGGCAGTTGCGGCTGCAGGCTCTGCGCCAGGCTCACGCCCACGGCCAGCGACAGGCCGGACCATTCGGCCGGCGCCATCGGCAGGCCCAGCGAAAACGTCAGCGAATCACCGATCTGGCTGACCCATTGGCGGCCCAGCCGGCCGCGGCCCGCGGTCTGCTGCTCGGTGACCAGCAGGATGGGTTCGCAGCGGCCGGCGCGCGCACGGCGCATGAGTTCGGTATTGGTCGAATCGACTTCGGGCAGGATCTCGACGCTAAAGCCTTCGAGCAGCGGGCTCACGGCCTGCCAGAGGGCCTCGGCGGGCCAGCGTATGGGGTTGGCAGGCAGGCTCATGCAGCGCGCTCCTGTGCGTCCCCGGGCATGGGCGGGCGCCAGCCGCGCTTGGGCGCGAGCAGCGTGCCGCGGCAGTTGGCCGCGCCGCAGTAGCAGGGGTACTCGGCCTTGAGCTTGGCCGTGTAGCGTTCCTCGAGCATCAGGCCGTAGTCGTAGTTCAGTTCTTCGCCCGCGGCGATGTTGCGCAGCGCGGTGATGAAGATCCGGCCGTCGCGCTCGTCGGTATAGCAGTTGGGGTTGCAGCTGTGGTTGATCCAGCGCGAGGAATTGCCGCCGAAGTTGGCATCGATCACGCGGTCCTCGTCTACATGGAAGTAGAACGTGTGGTTGGGCTGCAGCGGGTCGTGCGGGTGGCGGTCCTGGGCCTGCTGCCAGGAAATGATTTCACCCGTGTATTCAATGAGGACTTCACCCTCGGCAATATCCTGCACGGCAAAGACCCCCTTGCCGTGGACACCGGAGCGCCGCGTCTGGATGCGGCGGCTGGCGGAAGAGGTGGGCTGGGTGCGGGGCATTGGAATCTCTGATACTTTGAATATGCACACATGCGCGTGCGCGTGCACGCGTAGGAATGGATTGTAGGAGCGCTTGCCGGCCCTGGGAGGGCGGGCGCTTGAAATGACGAGAACACACAATGACAAAAACACTGGTGATTGCCGAGAAGCCTTCCGTGGCGCAGGACATTGTTCGCGCACTGACCCCGGTTGCAGGCAAGTTTGAAAAGCACGACGACCATTTCGAGAGCGACACCTATGTGGTGACCAGCGCCGTCGGTCACCTGGTCGAGATCCAGGCACCCGAGGAGTTCGACGTCAAGCGCGGCAAATGGAGCTTCGCCAACCTGCCGGTGATTCCGCCGTTCTTCGACCTCAAGCCCGTGGACAAGACCAAGAGCCGCCTGAACGCCGTGGTGCGCCTGGCCAAGCGCAAGGACGTGACCAAGCTGATCAACGCCTGCGACGCGGGCCGCGAAGGTGAATTGATCTTCCGCCTGATCGAGCAGTACGCGGGCGGCAACAAGCCCCTGGGCAAGCCCGTGCAGCGCCTGTGGCTGCAGTCGATGACACCCCAGGCGATACGCGCGGGCTTCGAGAGCCTGCGCAGCAACGAACAGATGCAGGGCCTGGCCGACGCCGCGCGCAGCCGCTCCGAGGCCGACTGGCTGGTGGGCATCAACGGCACGCGCGCCATGACGGCGTTCAACTCGCGCGACGGCGGCTTCTTCCTGACCACGGTGGGCCGGGTGCAGACGCCCACGCTGTCGGTGGTCGTCGAGCGCGAGGAAAAGATCCGCAAGTTCGTGAGCCGCGACTACTGGGAAATCCACGGCACGTTCGGCGCCCGGGCCGGCGCCTATCTGGGCAAGTGGTTCAACCCGCAGTGGAAGAAGAGCGACGACGCCGAAATGCGCGCCGACCGCGTGTGGAGCCTGGCCGAGGCCCAGGCCATCGCCGCGGCGTCGCGCGGCAAGCCTGCGGTGGTGACCGAGGAAAGCAAGCCCACGACCCAGGCGTCGCCGCTGCTGTTCGATCTGACCAGCCTGCAGCGCGAAGCCAACGGCAAGTTCGGCTTCTCGGCCAAGACCACGCTGTCGATCGCCCAAAGCCTCTACGAACGCCACAAGGCGCTGACCTATCCGCGTACCGATTCGCGCGCGCTGCCCGAGGACTATCTGCCCGTGGCGCAGCAGACCTTCGAGATGCTCGCCAAGAGCGGCATGCGCCATCTCGAGCCGTTCGCCCAGCAGGCGATCACGAACAACTACGTGCGCCCGACCAAGCGCATCTTCGACAACAGCAAGGTGTCGGATCACTTCGCCATCATCCCGACCACGCAGGCGCCCAGCGGCCTGAGCGAGGCCGAGCAAAAGCTCTATGACCTCGTGGTGCGCCGCTTCATGGCGGTGTTCTTCCCCAGCGCCGAGCACCAGGTGACGACGCGCATCAGCCGCGTCGAGAACCACCACTTCAAGACCGAAGGCAAGGTGCTGGTCAAGCCGGGCTGGCTGGCGATCTATGGCAAGGAAGCCGCGCATGAAGTCGAGGATGCGAAGGAAGGCGACAAGGGCCAGAACCTGGTGCCCGTGCAGCCCGGCGAGCAGCCGCTGGCCGAGGCGGTCGACCCCAAGGGCCTGAAGACCAAGCCGCCGGCGCGTTATTCGGAAGCCACGCTGCTGGGCGCGATGGAAAGCGCAGGCAAGCAGGTCGAAGACGAAGAACTGCGCTCGGCGATGCAGGAAAAGGGCCTGGGCACGCCAGCCACGCGCGCGGCCATCATCGAAGGTCTGCTGACCGAGAAATACATGCTGCGCGAAGGCCGCGAGCTGATTCCCACGGCCAAGGCCTTCCAGCTGATGACGCTGCTGCGCGGCCTGGGCGTGGAAGAACTGTCGCGCGCCGATCTGACCGGCGAGTGGGAGTACAAGCTGTCGCAGATGGAAAAGGGCCAGCTGTCGCGCGAAGCCTTCATGCAGGAAATCGCCTCCATGACCGAGCGCCTGGTGAAGAAGGCCAAGGAATACGACCGCGACACCATTCCCGGCGACTACGCGACGCTCTCCACGCCCTGTCCCAACTGTTCGGGCGTGGTCAAGGAAAACTACCGCCGCTACGCCTGCACGGGCGCCGACGGCAAGCAGGCCGGCTGCGGCTTCTCGTTCACCAAGTCGCCCGCGGGCCGCACGTTCGAGACGCATGAAGCCGAAACCCTGCTGCGCGAGCGCCGCATAGGCCCGCTGGACGGCTTCCGCTCCAAGGCCGGCTGGCCGTTCGTCGCCGAAGTGGCCATCGTGCATGACGAGGAGAACAACAACTACAAGCTCGAGTTCGATTTCGGCGACGACGCGAACTCCGAAGACTCGGGCGAGATCGTCGATTTCGCGAGCCAGCAGCCGCTGGGCGCCTGCCCCAAGTGCGGCGCGCCGGTGTTCGAGCATGGCAGCAACTATGTCTGCTCCAAGGCCGTGCCCACGCTGGCCCAGACGGTTCCGAGCTGCGACTTCAAGAGCGGCCAGATCATCCTGCAGCAGCCCATAGAGCGCGAGCAGATGGTCAAGCTGCTGGCGACGGGCAAGACCGACCTGCTCGAGAAGTTCGTCTCCAACCGCACGCGGCGCGCGTTCAAGGCCTTCCTGGTCTGGGATGCGGCTGAAGGCAAGGTGAACTTCGAGTTCGAGAAGCGCGACTCGAAGTACCCGGCGCGCAAGACCGCGGGCGCGCCCGCGAAGAAGGCGCCGGCGGCCAAGAAGGTCGCGGCCGCCAAGAAGGCGCCGGCTGCGAAGAAGGTGGCAGCGACCAAGACGGCTGCCGTCAAGGCGCCGCGCAAGGTCGCGTCCAATCTGACTCCCAGCCCCGAGCTGGCGGCGGTGATCGGCGGCGACATGGTCGCGCGCACCGAAGTCATCAAGAAGGTCTGGGACTACGTCAAGGCCAACAACCTGCAGGACGCGACGAACAAGCGTGCGATCAACGCCGACGCCAAGCTCAAGCCGGTGTTCGGCAAGGACCAGATCACGATGTTCGAGCTGGCAGGCATCGTTGGAAAACACCTCGCCTGACGGCGCGCGAGTCATCTAAGGTACACACGGCGAAGCGCGCAATGCGCTACGCTGTGGCCCATGGCCATTACGAACGCTTCCCCGCTTCCGCCCGGCATGCCGGACCGTGTGCTGCGCCTTGAAGGCAGCAGCAACTTTCGTGACCTCGGCGGCTATACCGCCGCCGACGGCCGCAGCCTGCAATGGCGGCGGCTGTTCCGCTCCGACCATCTGGCCGGGCTTTCCGCCGCCGACCTGCAGGCGCTGGCCGAACTGAAGATCGGCCACAGCGTCGACTTTCGCGGCGTCAACGAAATCAGCGCGCAAGGCTATGCCTGGCCGCAGTTCCAGCGCCATGCCTTCATGGTCGAGCCCACCGTGGTGCAGCGTACCCAGGAGCTGCTCGCGGCCGGCCACCGCATGACCGCGGCCGATACCGTGGGCCTGATGCAGGACACCTACCGCAGCTTCGTCAAAGTCAATGCCGACCGCTTCGCGCGGCTGTTCCAGCTGCTGCTGCAAAGCGATGCGCCGCTGGTGTTCCACTGCACGGCGGGCAAGGACCGCACGGGCTGGGCCGCGGCGCTGATCCTGCACGCGCTGGGCGTGTCGCGCGAACAGGTGATGGAGGACTATCTGCTGACCAATGCGTACTACCAGCGCCCGCCCGCCACCGTTGCCGGTCGTCTGCCCGAGGAAGTGCTGGAAGTGCTGTGGCGCGTGCAGGAGCCGTTTCTCGACGCCGCGATGGACCTGGTCGACCGTGACCATGGCGGCATGGACCGGTATCTGGCCGAGGTGCTGGGCATGGACCGTGCGGCGCGTGCCCGGCTCGCCGAACGCTATCTGGCCTGAGCGGCGCACATCCCGTTACCTGCTTCTGCCTGCGCCCGTTAGCATGGGTGCATGTTTCAAGGAGTATTCATGACGATTTGCATGCGATGGTGCGCCGCCCTGGCACTGGCCGCAGGGCTTGCGGGCTGCGCGGGCGGCAGTCCGGCGAATGAAGGCGCGAGCCGCAGCGGCATCACGGTGTTTGGCGATATCGATGTGGGTGTCAGCCGGGTGCGCTGAACCCCGTTTGCCATGCCTGTCTAAGGGCCGAGAGGAAAGGTCCTCAGCCCCCATGCGTGGCAATCTCACGCTCCACCTCTGCGTGGAGGCTGAGCTGGCGCGTCGAAGGCGGCCTGTCCAGCAGGCTTGCGACCACGATGGCCAGCGTGGCCAACGCAAAGCCCGGCACCATCTCGTAGAGCTTGAACCAATGGTAGTGCTGCCAGACCAGCACCGTGACCGCACCCACCAGCATGCCG
>NZ_JAVWWA010000100.1:0-19630 GCF_036666375.1 Comamonas sp.
GAGCGCCAGGTGCTGTGGAAGCATGTGTTCCGCAACGCGCTGATTCCCATCATCACCGGCTTTCCCGCGGCCTTCATCGGCGCATTCTTCGCGGGCTCGCTGCTGATAGAAACCCTGTTCTCGCTCGACGGCCTGGGGCTGCTGAGCTATGAAAGCGTGATCCGGCGCGACTATCCGGTCGTGCTTGGAACCCTGTATCTGTTCACGCTGATCGGCCTGGTGACCAAGCTGATCAGCGACCTTTGCTATGTCTGGGTGGATCCACGTGTCAAGTTCGACTGATTCCACATCTGCTGCGCCTTCGCTGCGCCCTTCGCGGTCGCCCGCGCGCCGCGCCTGGCAGCGTTTCGAGCGCAACCGCCTGGGCTACTGGAGCCTGATCGTCTTCTGCGCGATGGTGCTGCTGAGCCTGGGCGCCGAGCTGCTGAGCAACGACCGACCCATCGTCGTGCATTACCAGGGCCAGACCTATTGGCCGCTGTGGAACGACTACCCCGAGACCACGTTTGGCGGCGATTTCGAGACCACGACCGACTACCTAGATCCGTTCATCGCCGAGCAGCTGGCCGCGCCCGGCAACTGGGCGGTCTACACGCCCAACCGTTACGGCCCGCAGTCGATCAACTATTTCGCGGCGCTGCCCAACCCCTCGCCGCCGAGCGCGGCCAACTGGCTGGGCACGGACGACCGCGGGCGCGACCTGCTCGCGCAGCTGATCTACGGCTTTCGCGTGAGCGTGCTGTTCGCGCTGGCGCTGACCGTCACCGGTGTGCTGCTGGGCGTCATCACGGGAGCGATCCAGGGCTTTTTCGGCGGCCGGACCGACCTCGCGTTCCAGCGCTTCATCGAGATCTGGGGCTCCATGCCCGAGCTCTACCTGCTGATCATCTTCAGCGCGCTGTTCGCGCCCAGCATCGCCTTGCTGCTGGTGCTGCTGAGCCTGTTCGGCTGGATGGGGCTGTCCGACTACGTGCGCGCCGAGTTCCTGCGCAATCGCCAGCTCGACTATGTGAAGGCCGCGCGCGCTTTGGGCGTGGGCAATGCGCAGATCATCTGGCGCCACATCCTGCCCAACAGTCTCACGCCCGTGGTCACCTTCCTGCCGTTTCGCATGAGCGCCGCGATTCTCGCGCTGACATCGCTAGACTTCCTGGGCCTGGGCGTGCCGCCGGGCACCCCCAGCCTGGGCGAGCTGCTGAGCCAGGGCAAGAACAGCATCGATGCCTGGTGGATTTCGCTGGGCACGTTTGCCGTGCTGGTGAGCACTTTGCTGCTGCTGACTTTCATGGGCGACGCGCTGCGCGATGCGCTCGATCCGCGCAAGGCCCAGGTATCGGAAAAAGCATGACGCAAATGAACCCATCCTCCACGCCACTGCTCGACGTGCGCGACCTGCAGGTGCGCTTTGGCGACAAGCAGGTGGTGCATGGCGTGAACTTCCAGCTGCATGCGGGTGAAAAGCTGGCGCTGGTCGGCGAGTCGGGTTCGGGCAAGACCGTGACCGCGCTGTCGCTGCTGCGCCTGGCAGGCGAGGCGCGCATCAGCGGCCAGGTGCTGTTTGACGGCCGCGATCTGCTGGCGCTGTCCGAGCGCGAAATGCGCGGCGTGCGCGGCGGCGACGTGGCGATGATCTTCCAGGAGCCGATGACGGCGCTGAACCCGCTGATGACGGTCGGCGATCAGGTCGCTGAAGTGCTGCAGCTCAAGCAGTCGCTGTCGCTCGCCCAGGCCGGCAAGCAGGCCGTCGAATTGCTTGCCACCACGGGCATTCCGGAGCCCGAGCGGCGCGCGCGTTCGTTTGCCCATCAGCTCAGCGGCGGCCAGCGCCAGCGCGCGATGATTGCCATGGCGCTGGCGTCCGCGCCCAAGCTGCTGCTGGCCGACGAGCCGACGACGGCGCTCGATGTCACGCTGCGCGTGCAGATCCTGGAGCTGCTCGGCGAGCTGCAGCGCCAGACCGGCATGGCGCTGCTGCTGATCACCCATGACCTGAACCTGGTGCGCCGCTTTGCCGACCGCGCCGCGGTCATGGAGCGCGGACTGCTGGTCGAACAGGGTCCGGTGCACGAAGTTTTCGCCCACCCCCAGCATGCCTATACACGGCGCCTGATCGGCAGCGTGCCGCAGCGCGACGTGGTGGAGTCGCCGCCGCGCGCAGACAAGGTGCTGGTCGAGACACAGCAGCTGCAGGTGCGCTACGCGACGCCGCTGCCCGGGCTGCGCGGCTGGTTCCGCAAGGGCGAGTTTGTTGCCGTCAAGGGCGTTGACCTGCGCCTGCTGCCGCACCACACGCTGGGCATCGTGGGCGAATCGGGCTCGGGCAAGTCAACGCTGGCCCAGGCCATTTTGGGCCTGCTGCCGTCCGACGGGCAACTGCGCATCAATGGCCAGGCCTGGCATCTGCCAGCCACGCGCAACAGTCCGGCCAACCAGGCGCTGCGCCGCAGCGTGCAGGTGGTGTTCCAGGACCCGTTCTCGTCGCTGTCGCCGCGCCTCACGGTGGAGGAGATCGTCGGCGAAGGGCTGCGCGTGCACGCGGCCACCGGCGTGGCAGTCGATCGTCGCCAGCGTGTGGAGCAGGCCCTGGCCGACGTCGGCCTGACCGAGCTGCAGTACCCGGGGCTGATGCAGCGCTATCCGCATGAGTTTTCCGGCGGCCAGCGCCAGCGCCTGGCGATCGCGCGCGCACTGATAGTGCAGCCGCAGCTGCTGGTGCTCGACGAGCCGACCAGCGCGCTCGACGTGACGGTGCAGCAGCAGGTGCTGGCGCTGCTGCAGCGGCTGCAGAAGGAGCGCGGCCTGAGCTATCTGCTGATCACCCACGACGTCGAAGTGATACGCGCCATGGCCCACGATGTGATGGTGATGAAGGACGGCGAAGTGCTCGAGGCCGGGCCCGTATCCCAGGTGCTCGATGCACCGCGCCACCCCTATACCCAGCGCCTCGTGGCCGCGGCGACGCTTTCCTAGGCCATGCTGTTCAATTCATGAATTGAATGAACTAGTGAAGTAAATCGCAAGCCATCAATAGAAAATTGTTTCTCCCTATCATGGGGCGCATATTTGCCACCAGGAGAACCAATGACCGTCACCCAAGCCGAACTTGCCGTAGAGACCGGGGCCGCGGCCTTGATGGCGGGCCTGGCCCCACAGCAGGTGCTGGTCGACGACGGCGTGCAGCTGCACACCTGGGTCGGCGGCCAGGGGCCGGCGCTGCTGCTGGTGCACGGCCATCCGCAGACGGCGGTGATCTGGCACCGGCTGGTGCCCGAGCTGTCGCGGCATTTCACGCTGGTCGTTCCCGACCTGCGCGGCTACGGCGATTCGTCCAAGCCGCGCGGCGCTGCCGACCATGCAAACTACAGCAAGCGCCGCATGGCGCGCGATCTGCTGGTGCTGATGCAGCAGCTGGGCCATGGCCGCTTCAGCGTGCTGGCCCACGACCGCGGCGCGCGCGTCGCCCACAGGCTCGCCATGGACCATGGGCCGGCCGTCGAGCGGCTGGTGCTGCTCGACATCGCGCCCACGCTGGCCATGTATGAGCAGACCAACGAGGATTTCGCGCGCGCCTACTGGCACTGGTTCTTTCTGATCCAGCCCGCACCATTGCCCGAACGCCTGATCGAGGCCGATGCCGCGGCCTATGTGCGTGATGTGATGGGCGGGCGCAGCGCGGGGCTGGGGCCGTTTGATGCGAGAGCGCTGGGCGAATACATGCGCTGCCTGGCGCTGCCGGGCGCGGCGCATGGCGTGTGCGAGGATTACCGCGCCGCGGCGGGCATAGACCTGGTGCACGAGCGCGAAGACCGGCAAACGGGACTGCGCCTGAGCGTGCCACTGCTGGTGCTGTGGGGAGAGCAGGGCGTGGTGCACCGCTGCTTCGAGCCTCTGAAGGAATGGCAGAAAATCGCCGACGACGTGCGTGGCTGGCCTCTGCCTTGCGGCCACTACATTGCGGAAGAAGCGCCGCAGGCGCTGCTGGACGCCGCGCTGCCTTTTCTGCAAGGGCGCGGTGCCTGAGCCTGAATGGCGCTCAGCTGCCTGTAGGGTTGGCACCGTCCTGCATCACCCACAGGATGCGGTCCAGATCGACGCCGATCTGCTGGGCCTGGGCCAGCAGATGCTGGCGCACGCCGGTCGGCAGCACGGGCGTGCGCGAGAGAATCCAGAAGTCGTCGAGGCTGGAGCCTATGACCATGGCCCAGCGGTATTGCTCATCGAGCGCGACCACGTTGTAGCCGCCGTAGAAAGGCCCGAAGAACGAGACTTTGAGCGCGGCTTCGTCCGAGCTGCCGACAAACTGCGCCTTGCCGCGTGCTTCCTGCCAGCGGTTGCGGCGCGGATCGAAACCGCGGTTCACCACCTGCACGCTGCCGTTGGGTGCAAGGCTGTATTCGGCGCGCGTGCGCACCAGGCCTTTCTCGAAACGCTGGTCTATGCGCGCCACTTCATACCAGCGGCCCAGATAGCGCGAGATGTCGAAGTTGCCCACGGGCTGCACCGACGCCGGCCGTGCGGGGCTGCGCAAGGCCATCCAGGCCAGATAGGCAATCGCACCGGCGCTCACCGCCACTGCGACCGCGGAGCCGGTGCGCCTGGCCGATGCGGGCAGGCGAGCATGGTCCAGGCGACTGCGCAGGTCATCGAAGGAGGGCAGTTGGCGAGGGGTGTGACGGGACATAGAACTCCTTGGACGGTGTTGACAATCAACGCCTGCGCGCGGCGGTGGGGCCGTTAACAGGTCGTCAGCACTTTTATGGTGAGGGCGCTGCGCCCATTACCAACAATCTACCGCGCGCCGCGTGCGCCGCGTGTAGGTGTTTGCTGGCATGCTGCGGTCAGCGAAGGACGACGTTTGCGCGCGCTGCGGTCGTGCAGGCCGCGTCATTCGTCGTCGGCGGGCGCTTGCGGGGCGATCGCGCCCAGCGGCCGGCCCGCGGGGCGTTCGCCGATCTGCTGGCGCCACATCGCGTAGTACAGACCCTTGCGCTCGAGCAGCTCGGCATGGCTGCCGGCTTCGACCACGCGTCCGCGCTCGAGCACCATGATGGTCTGGGCATGCAGGATGGTCGACAGGCGGTGGGCGATCAGCAGCGTGATGCGGTTGGACTGCTGCGACACCCGGCGCACGGTGGCGGTGATCTGCTCTTCGGTCAGCGAATCCAGCGCCGACGTGGCTTCGTCGAAGATCAGCAGCCGCGGATCGCGCACCAGCGCGCGCGCGATCGACAGCCGCTGCTTCTCGCCGCCGGACAGCCGCACGCCCGACTCGCCTATCGGCGTGTCCAGGCCCAGCGGCGAACGCTCGAGCAGGTGCAGGCACGAGGCCTGCTCGAGCGCCGTGAGGATGTCTGCGTCGGTCGCATCGGGTTTGACGAACAGCATGTTCTCGCGCAGCGTGCCGGCGAACAGATGGGTCTCCTGGGTCACGAAGCCGATCTGGCGGCGCACTTCGTTGTAGCGCAGCTGCTGCGTCGGTATGCCGTTGAAGGCAATGGTGCCGGCCTGGGGCGTGTAGAGGCCTACGAGCAGCTTGACCAGCGTCGACTTGCCCGAGCCCGAAGGACCGACAAAGGCAATGGTGTCGCCCAGCTTGGCCGAGAACGACACGCCGTCGAGCGCCTTGTCGCTCGCACCCTGGTGCTGGAATTCGACCTGGTCGAAGCTCAGGTCCTGCACCAGGCCCACGCGCTGCGGGTTGGCGGGGCGCTTTTCCACGGGCTTCTTCATCAGCGTGTCGAAGTTCAGCAGCGAGGCCTCGGCTTCGCGCCAGGCGACGATGATGTTGCCCAGCTCCTGCAGCGGCGCGAAGATCGCGACCGAGATGAACTGCATGGCGATCAGCTCGCCGGTGCTCAGCACATCGCGGAAGATCAGCCACAGCAGCGCAAACAGTATGCCCAGCTTCAGCAGGCTCAGCGTCGAGCCCTGCAGGAACGACAGCAGGCGTATGCGCTTGACCTTGAGCATCTCGAGCGCAAAGATCTTCTCGGTCTGGGCCTGCAGGCGGCGCACTTCGGGGAAAGTGAGCCCCAGGCTCTTGATCAGTTCGATGTTGCGCAGCGACTCGGTGATGAAGCCCGAGTTGCGGTTGGTCTCGCGCACGATGGAGCGCTGCTGGTTGCGGATCTCGCGGCTGAGCAGGCCGGTCAGGCCGCCGAGCACCAGCACGCCGATCAGGAACACCGGCACCAGCGCCCAATGCCGCGTGACCGAGTACCAGACCAGAAAGCTGATGCCGACGACGGCGGCGAACACGGTGTTGATGAAGGTGTTGATGAAGCGCTCGCTGTCGGCGCGCGCCTTTTGCAGCAGCGACAAGGTCTCGCCGGTGCGCATCTCGGCGAACTCCTGGTATTTGAGCCGCATCACCTGGCGCAGGCCGTCGTTGAACAGCTGCGTGCCCAGCTTTTGCACCACCAGCCGGGTCACATACTCCTGCAGCGCCTTGGCCAGGCGCGAACCTATGGCCACGACCACGGCCAGGCCCAGCAGGCGCAGCACGCCGGAAATCAGCTCGGCATCGGTCTTGTCGCCGGGATGCACGGCGTAGCCATCGATGATCTTGCCGAAAATGATAGGGTCCACAAGCGCCAGCACCTGGCTGATCGCGGCCAGCAGCAGCGCCAGCCAGGCGAGCCGGGCGTGGGGCTTCAGGTAGGTCCAGAGTATGTGCATAGCCGACTCTTATCCGCTGTCCTGTGGGACTGCGCTGTCGGACAGCAGCCCGTTGCATGCATGCAAAGCCGGCTTTCGCAGCGATAACGCGCGTCGGCATATGACTTTGCCGTGCAGGCAGGGCCCAGGCTGTGGCTTAATAGCGGCTTCAAATCGCTTTTTTCATTGAAGGATGTCCCATGGGCAACAAGATCGTTACCGAAGCCGACCGCAAGTTCACGCCCCAGCCTCCCCTGCCCAACGGTTATAGCCTGCCCACGGCTGGCCGCGGTCAGCGCGTGAGCAAGGAACGTGGCGTCGCTACGCGCTCGAAGAAGAACCCCGGCAAGCGCGTGCACCAAGGCGGCTGAGCTGCGGCTTCGCTTCCCTGAAAAAAAGCCCTCTCGAGGGCTTTTTTGCTTTTTGGCGTGCAGTTTCAGTGCCGCTCTTGCCCGCGTTCATGCAGCAGCCTGCGCAGCGTCTGCACTTCTTCCATCAGATCGGCCGCGAGTGCCGCGAGCTGTGGATCGGCATCGTATGCCGTTTCAAGATGCGCGATGCGCCGGGCGCGCAGCAGCGTGCGGCTGCTGAAGCGCCATTCGCTGTCGCCCTGGCCACTGTCGCCATCGATGTGCAGCACTTCTTCCTGCACGCGCTGCACCACCCAGCCCGTGGGCTGGGCGCAGGCGTGGGCCAGTTGCGCAATATCGAGCGCTGCCGTGTCCAGCACTTCGCAGGGCGTGCAGAAAGGGGAGGGAGCGGCGGTCATGGCATTTTCCTCATGGCAGGTTCAGGCATTGCGCGCGTTGAAGTGCGGAAAGGCCTGAGAGAACGCTTCGTAGGCCTTGCGGCTGGCTTCGTCGTTGGCCGGCGGCAGCGCGATATCGAGCAGCAAATACATGTCTCCGGGCGTCTGGGCGGGCAGGCCCTTGCCGCGCAGGCGCAGCTGGCGGCCTTTTTTCCAGCCCGCGGGCACGTTGACTTCGAGCGTGCCGGCGAGCGTCGCCACTTCGATGGGGCCGCCCAGAGCCGCTTCCCAGGGCGCGATCGCCACATGCTGGTACACGTCCTTGTCCTTGGCGTACCAACGGGGGTCGGGGCGAAAACGCACCTCCAGCAGCAGGTCTCCGGATGATCCCTGGCCCAGGCCCGGGCTGCCGTGGCCCGCGAGGCGTATCAGCTGTCCTTCCTTGACGCCTTTCGGAATGGTGACCTGGAGCTCGCGCGTCTTTTCCACGGCGTGGCCCTGGGCATCGAGCGCGGCACTGCGCACCTGCAGCGAGCGCTCGGTGCCGCGATAGCTGTCTTCCAAGTCCAGCTCGATGACCGCGTGGTGGTCGCGACCCTTGCGGTCGGGCGGCGTCTGGCCGCGCGCATGGGTCTGCCGGGCATAGGCGGTGCGGCCGAACAGTTGGTCGAAGAAGTCGCTGTAGTCCTCGCTGTCGGTGCCGCCGTTCTGATGGAATGCATGGTCCTCGTCCCAGTGGGGTGGAGGACGGAAACCGCCGTGCGCGCCAAAGTCCGGCGGCGGCTCGGCGCCGAGCTGGTCGTAGGCCGCGCGCTTTTCGGGATCGGACAGCACGGTGTTGGCTTCATTGAGCTCGGCCATGCGGCGCGCGGACTCTGGGTCCTGGCTCAGGTCGGGATGGTGCTTGCGCGCCAGGCGCCGGTAGGCTTTCTTGATGTCCTGGGCGCTTGCCTTGGGATCGACACCGAGGATCTTGTAATAGTCCTTGAAATCCATTCAGGGGTTCTCCATGGCGACTGCAAGCTAGAGCAAAGGTGCACCCTGGCGTTCCTGGGGAACCCAGAGCAGCTGTTCGGTGTTGACGCCCGCGAGGCGCGCCTGGTGCAGCACATTGGCCCGGTCTGCGGGGCGCAGCACGGGCGAGCGCGACAGCACCCACACGCGTTCGGCGCTGTTGCCCAGAACGAGGGCCCAGCGGTAGTCGGCATCGAGCGCAACTACATGGTAGTCGCTGGTGACCGTGCCATGGGACGAAATTTTCAGCGCGCCTTCGTGCGCCGCGCCCGCGGGCAGGGCCAGGCTTTCGCGCTTGGTCCACTGCCTGCGCTCGGGATCGAGGCCGCGCTGCACCATGGACAGCGAGCCGTCGGCGTTGCTGCGGTAATAGACGCCGGTCTGTATCAATCGCTGTTCCGCCGGATGGTCCATGCGCGCGAGCACGAACCAGGGTCCCGCATAACGTTGGGCGTCGAAATTCTGGATCACCGCGATATCGCGCGGCACGGGATGCGTATGGGCGCTGAGCCCGCAGGCGAACACCAGGCCGCACAGCAGCATCGCCAGCAACCAGTAGCGCGGCGGATCGCCGGTTTGGAGAAAGCCTGCAGCGAACATGAGCGACTCCCTGAAGGCCGCCACAGCCCGGCTGCGGATGCCCATGGTTGAAGGACTGGAACCAATGTAGCAGAGCCCTCGTCGTCGCATGTAGGCCGGCGCTGGCACGGAATGTCGGCTGAGTAGGGGCTAGGCGCGTGCCTCTGGTTGTCCCTCTAGCCCGTGCCTAAGCGAAGCCGTAGATTCGGAAGTCTCTAAGCATGACAGGCGAGCGATTCATGGCAGGTTTGAAATGGGGGAGGCCAAATGCAGGGCGCAGCGGTTCTGCCCGTCACGCGCTTCTTGCCGCGGTGCTGCTGGGAGCGCTCTCTCCAGGCGCGCGGGCCCAGGAAAATGCCATGGAAAACGCGCCCGTCGATTCCATGGCCTGGCGCGTCAAGGCCTGCAGTGCCTGCCATGGCGACCAGGGCCGGGCCAGTCCCGAAGGCTATTTCCCGCGGCTTGCGGGCAAGCCTGCCGATTACCTGTTCCGGCAGATGCTCAATTTTCGCGATGGCCGGCGCAGCCACACGCAGATGGCCTATCTGCTGGCGCCGCTGACCGATGACTATCTGCGTGAGATGGCCGAACACTTTGCACGCCGCGAAGTCCCGTATCCCGCGCCGCTGCGGTCGCAGGCCGCGCCGGCGGTGCTGGCCCAGGGCCAGGCGCTGGTCATGCACGGCGATGCGGCGCGCGGCCTGCCCGCCTGTGTCGCCTGCCACGGCGCGGTGATGACAGGGGCGCTGCCCGCCGTGCCCGGCCTGCTGGGCCTGTCGCGTGACTATCTCAACAGCCAGCTGGGCGCCTGGCGCACCGGCGCGCGCCACGCCCAGGCCCCCGATTGCATGGCCGCGATCGCGCGCAAGCTGTCGGTGCAGGAAGTGGGAGCGGTGTCGGCCTGGCTGGCCGCCCAGCCCGTGCCCCAGGGTGGCAAGCCGCTCGCGCAGCTGCCCGGTCCGGCGCCCATGGCCTGCGCCGGCATGCAGGCCGAACATGCCGCACACCAGGAGGGCAAGTGATGCGCAAATCATTGATGCGATGGCTGCTGGCCCTGTGCGGGCTGCTGATGGCGGGCCTGGCCCTTGTGGCCTGGCTCAATCTGCGCGGCGAAGCCGCGGGTGCGCAATTGTTCCGTGAACCGGGAGCGGCCATCGCGCCGGCTTCGCCCGCCCTGATTGAAAAAGGCGCCTATCTGGCGCGCGCGGGCAATTGCATGGCCTGCCATACCGCGCAGGGCGGCGCGGAGTATGCGGGCGGACGCACGATAGAGACGCCGTTTGGCGTGATCCATGCGCCCAACCTCACGCCCGATCCCGAGACCGGCCTGGGCCGCTGGACGCCCGATGCGTTCTGGCGCGCGCTGCACCATGGGCGTTCACAGGACGGCCGTCTGCTGTACCCGGCCTTTCCCTATCCCCAGTACACGCGCGTCGTGCGCGAGGATGCCGACGCGCTGTTCGCCTATCTGCAAAGCCTGGCGCCGGTGCATGCGCCGGCCAAGGCGCATGCGCTCACGTTTCCGTTCAACACCCAGGCGGCGCTGGCTGTCTGGCGTGCCTTGTATTTCCGCGCCGAAGCGTGGCAGCCCGCGGCCGATGCGCCGGCCGAATGGAACCGCGGCGCCTACCTGGTGCAGGGGCTGGGGCATTGCGCCGCCTGCCATTCGGCGCGCAACAGTTGGGGGGCCTCGGTGGAGGAAGGCCTGATGCGCGGGGGCATGATGGCGCTGCAGGACTGGTATGCGCCGGCGCTGGGCGGTGCGCTGGGACCACGCGAGGATCTGGTGCGGTTGTTGAAGACCGGGGTCTCTCCTTCCGCCTCGGCCAGCGGACCCATGGCCGAAGTGGTGTTTCGCAGCACCCAGTATCTGACGACCACCGACCTGCAGGCCATGGCCACATATCTGCAGACGCTGCCCGCGCCCCAGGCACCGGCCACGCCGGTGGCCAAGGCCAACGATGCCTTGCTCGGCGCCAAGGTCTATACCCAGCACTGCGCGCAATGCCATGGCGAGCAGGGCGAAGGCCGGCCCGGGGCATTCGGCGCGCTGGCCGGCAATCGTGCGGTGAATCTTGCGGACGGCAGCAACGTGGTGCGCATGGTGCTGCAGGGCGGCTACCCGCCGGCCACGGCCGGCAATCCGCGCCCGCATGGAATGCCCCCGTTTTCCCATCAACTGAGTGACGCGCAGATAGCCGCCGTGTCGTCCTATGTCCGACAATCGTGGGGCAACATGGCGCCAGCGGTTGGTACCATCGAGGTTTACCGGGCACGCGAGAAAAAGCGGCCTTGAAGGAGTGGGAATGGAGAGTGAGCGGCCCCCGGCGGGCAAGCAATGGCTGGTGGTCTGCCTGTGCGCGCAATGGTGCGGTGTCTGCAAGGACTACCGCCAGGGTTTCGAAGACCTCGCGGCAAGTCACCCCGAGGCACGTTTCGTCTGGCTCGACATCGAGGACCGTGAAGATGTCGCCGGCGATCTCGATATAGAAACTTTTCCCAGCCTCTTGATTTCCGACGCGCAGCACGCACGTTTTCTGGGACCGCTGCTGCCGCAGTTGCCGGTGCTGTCCCGACTTCTGGTATCGTTGCAGCGCACCGGGCCGGCGCCCGTGGCAGTATCCGCGCAGGCGCAGGCCTTGCGCGATCGCATTCTTGCGGCGGGCCTGTGAGCTGCCGCCAGCGGTTGCGCGCACAGCGTTTGGGTGCCGTTTGCGAGCCCTGACAATGGTTTGCGGGTACAATATAGGACTCACGACCAAACGGGCGGGTACATACCGCCCGTTTTTTTTGGTCGGTTGCATTTGGAGCTCGAAGCTGTCGGATGGGTTTTCCGGGGGTTATCGGGTTTTTTGTATTTGCAGAGATGGAATTGAATACACGTGGCACTACAGCAAATCGTTGAACAAACAGTCGCAGGCCTGGGTTATGACTTGGTGGAGATCGAGCGCTCCGCAGGAGGACTGCTGCGCGTCACCATCGATTTGCCCTGGCAGGCTCCCACGCCGGAAACGCAGGCATTGCCGGAGCAGTACATCACGGTCGAAGACTGTGAGAAGGTTACGCGCCAGCTGCAGTTTGCGCTCGAGGTCGATGGTGCGGAATACACGCGCCTGGAAGTCTCGTCGCCTGGCATCGACCGGCCTTTGCGCCACGAGCAGGACTTTGTTCGCTTTGAAGGCGAAGTGATCGACCTGACGCTCAAGGAGCCGATCGGCACCGCGGCGGCAGGGCAGGTCAGCGCCAATCGCAAGAAATTCCGGGGCACGCTCGAGCGCAGCGAGACCGGTGGCTGGCAAATCGTCTGGAGCGATGAGCCGGCAGTCAAGCCAGGTCAGCGCGTGAGCAAGAAGCGTGTGCCCGCGCCGTTGCAGGCTTTGGGATTCGCACTCGATGAGCTGCGCGAGGCACGCCTGGCGCCGCTGGTGGATTTCAAGGGCAGGGCCGGTAAAGCCGCTTCCTGAGCGGGTGCCACTGCAGGTCAAATAGTACGGGGCTCAAAGCGGCTAACACAACCCGGCAAATCGTGGATTTGCGGTTGAGACTAGGTGCCCCCTCGGAGTGAATGAAATAGGAGAGTCATCGCATGAATCGCGAATTGTTGATGTTGGTAGAGGCCATTTCGCGCGAGAAGAACGTCGAGCGCGATGTGGTCTTTGGTGCCGTGGAATTGGCTCTGGCCCAGGCCACGAAGAAGCTGTACCAGGGCGAAGTGGATATCCGCGTGGCCATCGACCGTGATAGCGGTGATTACGACACCTTCCGTCGCTGGTTGGTCGTGCCTGATGACGCCGGCCTGCAGAACCCCGAAGCCGAAGAAATGCTCATGGACGCGCAGGACCGCGTTCCGGACATCGAAGTCGGCGAGCACATCGAAGAAGAAGTCGAGTCGGTGCCTATCGGCCGTATCGGCGCCATGGCCGCCAAGCAGGTGATCCTGCAGAAGATCCGTGACGCCGAGCGCGAAATGCTGCTCAACGACTTCATGGCGCGCGGTGAAAAGATCTTCACCGGCACCGTCAAGCGCATGGACAAGGGCGACATCATCGTCGAAGGCGGACGCGTCGAAGGACGCCTGCGCCGCAGCGAAATGATCCCCAAGGAAAACCTGCGCAACGGCGACCGCGTGCGCGCCATGATCATGGAAGTCGACCTGACGCTGCGCGGCGCTCCCATCATCCTGTCGCGTTCGGCGCCCGAATTCATGGTGGAACTGTTCCGCAATGAAGTGCCCGAAATCGAACAGGGTCTGCTGGAAATCAAGAGTTGCGCACGCGATCCCGGCAGCCGTGCGAAAATCGCCGTGATCTCGCATGACAAGCGCGTGGACCCCATCGGGACCTGCGTCGGTGTGCGCGGCACGCGCGTCAACGCCGTGACCAACGAGTTGGCCGGCGAGCGCGTCGACATCGTGCTGTGGTCGGAAGACCCGGCGCAGTTCGTGATCGGTGCGCTGGCCCCGGCGAACGTGTCGTCCATCGTGGTCGACGAAGAAAAACATGCCATGGACGTGGTGGTTGACGAGGAAAACCTCGCCATCGCCATCGGCCGCGGCGGCCAGAACGTACGTCTGGCTTCCGACCTCACCGGTTGGAAAATCAACATCATGGACGCAGCCGAGTCTGCGCAAAAACAGGCCGACGAGACGGATACCGCTCGCCGCCTGTTCATGGAAAATCTGGATGTCGACGAGGAAATCGCCGACATCCTGATCGAAGAAGGTTTCGCCAGCCTGGAAGAAGTGGCCTATGTGCCGCTGCAGGAAATGCTGGAAATCGAGAGCTTCGACGAAGACACCGTGAACGAGCTGCGGGCGCGAGCCAAGGACGCTCTGCTCACGATGGAAATCGCACGCGAGGAAAATGTCGACACGGTTTCGCAGGATCTGCGCGACCTCGAGGGGTTGACGCCTGAGCTGGTGGCCAAGCTGGCCGACGGTGGCGTGCATACGCGGGATGACTTGGCCGATTTGGCCATTGACGAACTGACCGAACTGACCGGGCAGTCTGCCGACGAAGCGAAAGCTTTGATCATGAAGGCACGTGAACATTGGTTCACCGGGCAAGAGTAAGGTCAGGGAGGAACGAACCGAATATGTCGAGTAACACTGTTGCTGAGTTTGCTGCTGAACTCAAAAAAACACCCGAAACCTTGTTGCAACAACTGAGCTTTGCTGGTGTTGCCAAGGCCTCGGCTTCCGATGCGTTGACCGAGTCCGATAAACAGAAATTGCTCTCGCACCTGCAAGCCAGTCATGGCACAGGCGGAGCTGACCGCAAGAAAATCACATTGACGAAAAAGTCGACGAGCGAAATCAAGCAGGCTGATGCCACTGGCCGGGCCCGCACCATTCAAGTGGAAGTGCGCAAGAAGCGCACCTTCATCAAGCGTGACGAAAGCGGCGAAGCCGGTTCCGAAGGCGAAGCACAGGTCAGCGAAGAGCAGGCCGGCACTGAACGCGAATCCGATGAATTGGTGCGGCGGGAAGAGGCAGCTCGCCATCAGGTGGAGCTGATCAGCCAGCAGGAGGAAGAACTGGTGGAAAAACGCCGTGAGCGCGAAGAGCGCGAACGCCGGGAGCGTGAAGCCGAGGAGCGGGCAGTAGCCTACGCTGCTCAGGAAGCCGCAAAGATTGCCCAGGCGACTGCGCAGAAGGCCGAGGCCTCGCGCGAATACAAGGCCGAAACGGCTGCCCGCAATGCAGCCCAGACCGCTGCACGCGAAAAGGCCGAGGAAGAGTCGCGCTCGCGCGCTGCTGAAGAAGCAGCCCGGGCGAAGGACCTCGACGAACGCCGCCGCAAGGCCCAGGCCGAAGCCGAAGCGATTCGCGCCATGATGGCAGCGCCCAAGCGCGTGCTCGTCGCGAAGAAGCCCGAAGAGCCGGTCAAGCCGGCCGTCGTGGCCAAGCCCGCGGGCGACGCCAAGAAGGGTACGCTGCACAAGCCTGCCACGGGTTCGACCACGGCCCGCACGGGCGGTCCAGCCGCGCCTGCGGCCGGCGCCGGCAAGGAAGTCAAGTCCGCCAAGCTGTCTTCCAGCTGGGCTGGCGACGGCAAGAAGAAGGAAATCAAGACCCGCGGCGACAGCGGCCCCAGCCGCAGCGGCGGTGGCGGCAGCAACTGGCGCGGCGGTCCGCGCGGCGGCAGCCGTCGTGGCGGCGGCAACGATCGCAACGATCACCACCAGCAAGCGCAGGCGGAGTTCCGGGCGATCGAAGTGCACGTGCCTGAAACCATCACGGTTTCCGAACTCGCGCACAAGATGTCGGTCAAGGCGTCCGAACTGATCAAGATCCTGATGAAGATGGGCCAGATGGTCACCATCAATCAGCCTCTGGACCAGGACACCGCGATGATCGTGGTCGAAGAAATGGGCCACACCGCCAAGGTCGCGGCCCTGGACGATCCCGAAGCCTTCACGTTCGAGGAAACCTCGCAACAGGAAGCCGAAGCCCTGCCGCGCGCTCCTGTGGTGACGGTGATGGGTCACGTCGATCACGGCAAGACCTCGCTGCTCGACTACATCCGTCGCTCCAAGGTCGCTGGCGGCGAAGCCGGCGGCATCACGCAGCACATCGGTGCCTACCATGTGAAGACCGAACGCGGCATGGTGTCGTTCCTCGACACCCCGGGTCACGAGGCCTTCACGGCCATGCGTGCCCGCGGTGCCCAGGCAACCGACATCGTGATTCTGGTGGTTGCAGCCGACGACGGCGTGATGCCCCAGACGAAGGAAGCCATCAAGCACGCCAAGGCGGCCGGTGTTCCCATCGTCGTGGCCATCACCAAGGCCGACAAGCCCGATGCCAACTTCGAGCGCGTCAAGCAAGAGCTGGTGGTGCAGGAAGTCGTGCCTGAAGAGTACGGCGGCGAGTCGCCTTTCGTGCCCGTGTCTTCCAAGACCGGCATGGGCATAGACGAACTGCTCGAACAGGTGCTGCTGCAGGCCGAAGTGCTGGAGCTGCGCGCTCCGGTCGACGCCGCCGCCAAGGGCCTGGTCATCGAAGCCCAGCTCGACAAGGGCCGCGGTCCTGTCGCGACGGTGCTGATACAGTCCGGTACCCTCAAGGTGGGTGACGTGGTTCTGGCCGGCCAGACCTATGGCCGCGTGCGCGCCATGGTCGACGAAAACGGCAAGGCCACCAAGACCGCTGGTCCTTCGATTCCGGTCGAAATCCAGGGTCTGTCGGATGTGCCCGCGGCCGGCGACGAATTCATGGTGCTGACCGACGAACGTCGTGCCCGTGAAATCGCCACCTACCGTGCCGGCAAGTTCCGCCACACCAAGCTGGCCAAGCAACAAGCCGCCAAGCTGGAAAACATGTTTGCCGAAATGACGGCGGGCGATCTGCAGACCCTGCCCATCATCATCAAGGCCGACGTGCAGGGTTCGCAAGAAGCCCTGGGCCAGTCGCTGCTCAAGCTGTCGACCGAAGAAGTGCGCGTGCAGCTGGTGTATGCCGGCGTGGGCGGCATCAGCGAGTCCGACATCAACCTGGCGATTGCCTCCAAGGCCATCGTCATCGGCTTCAACGTGCGCGCCGATGCGAATGCACGCAAGGCCGCCGAGAACAACGACGTCGAGATCCGTTACTACAACATCATTTATGACGCTGTGGACGAACTCAAGGCGGCAATGTCCGGCATGCTGGCTCCCGAGCAGCGCGAAGAGATCATCGGTATGGCCGAGATCCGCACCGTGTTCGTGGCGACGAAGATTGGCACGATTGCCGGTTCGTACATCACCTCCGGCCAGGTCACCCGCAATGCACGCTTCCGCCTGCTGCGCGAAAACGTGGTGATCTACACTGGCGAGATCGAATCGATCAAGCGTCTCAAGGACGACGTCAAGGAAGTCAAGGAAGGCTTCGAGTGCGGTATCAAGCTCAAGAACTACAACGACATCAAGGAAGGTGACGTGCTGGAAGTCTTTGAGATCAAGGAAATCGCACGGACGCTGTAATCCATGGCTGCCAAGAAACGCGCTGCGCCGAATCGCAGCTTCAAAGTCTCCGACCAGATCCAGCGGGATCTGTCGGAGCTGATCGCCCGGGAGTTGAAGGACCCGCGCGTGGGCATGGTGACCCTGCAAGGGGTGGAGGTGACTCCGGACTATGCACACGCCAAGGTGTTCTTCAGCATCCTCACGGGGGATCCCGACCAGACGCTCGAAGGTCTGAACCAGGCTGCGGGCTTTCTGCGCAGCGGCCTGTTCAAGCGCCTGCACATCCACACCGTGCCCACGCTGCACTTCGTCTACGACCGTACGACGGAACGCGCTTCGGACATGAACGCCTTGATCGCCAAGGCAGTTTCTTCGCGCGCGAAAGAAGACTGAGCATGAACGCGCCTCGCACACGGGTGCAGCGGCGCCCTGTGCATGGGGTGTTGCTGCTCGACAAACCGCTGGGGTTTTCCAGCAATGACGCTTTGCAGAAGGTGAAGTGGTTGTTGCGCGCGGAAAAAGCCGGTCATACCGGCACCCTGGATCCCCTGGCCAGCGGCGTTTTGCCGCTGTGCTTTGGTGCCGCCACCAAGTTCAGCCAGCTGCAGCTTGAAGCGGCCAAGACCTATATTGCCATTGCCCGCCTGGGCACGACCACGACGACCGCGGACGCGGAAGGCGAGATCGTGCGCGAGCGGCCCGTGGATCTCGCGGCGATCACGCCCGAACGACTGCAGGCCGTGGCCAGGCAGTTTTCCGGGCCGATTTCGCAGGTGCCGCCCATGCACAGTGCCCTCAAGAAGGACGGCAAGGCGCTCTACGAATACGCCCGCGAAGGCATCGAGATCGAGCGCCCTGCGCGCGCGGTCACGATCCATGCGCTTGACGTGAGTCTGTGCGAAGACGCTGACGGCTTTGCGGCCGTCAAGCTGGTCGTGACCTGCAGCAAGGGCACCTATATCCGCACCCTGGGTGAGGATGTGGGCGAAGCGCTGGGCTGTGGTGCGCACCTCAGGTTCCTGCGCCGCACCGACACGGGCGGATTGGGGCTTGAAGGCTGCGTCACGCTCGAAGCGCTCGAAGCCATGGACGAGGAACAGCGCCTGTTGCACGTGCAGCCACCGCAAATGTTGCTGCATGAACACACGCCTGTCACGCTGAACGAGTACGATGCCGGACGTTTTCTGTCGGGCATGCGCCGACGGGGCGACTGGCCGGATGCCTCGGCAGTGGCCGTTTATGGAACAGAGCCTCACGCTTTATTGGGAGTAGGCCATGTGCTGGCCGGGGAGCTGATCCCCGACCGCCTGCTGAGCCCCTTGGAAATTCAACAAATTTTGGAAGGCACGCCGCGCCCAACAGACCGCGGCATTTTGGAAACTTTATGAGTACACAAATCCGCAACATCGCGATCATTGCGCACGTTGACCACGGTAAAACCACCATGGTCGATCAGCTTCTGCGCCAGTCCGGCACTTTTGCCGAGCATGAAAAGGTGGTCGACACCGTCATGGACAACAATGCCATCGAGCGCGAGCGCGGCATTACCATTCTGGCCAAGAACTGTGCCGTCAGCTGGGAAGGCACCCACATCAACATTCTCGACACGCCCGGTCACGCCGACTTCGGCGGTGAAGTCGAGCGCGCGCTGTCGATGGTCGACGGCGTGGTGCTGCTGATCGACGCGCAAGAGGGCCCCATGCCCCAGACGCGTTTCGTGACGAAGAAGGCCCTGGCCCTGGGCCTGCGCCCCATCGTCGTGGTCAACAAGGTGGACAAGCCCGGTGCGCGTCCCGACTACGTGGTCAACGCCGCTTTCGACCTGTTCGACAAGCTCGGCGCCACCGATGAACAGCTCGACTTCCCCGTCGTCTACGCTTCGGGCATCAACGGCTGGTCGTCGACCGAAGAAGGCGCTCCCGGCGAACAGTGGGGCACCGACATGTCGGCCCTGTTCAACACCATTCTGAACCACGTGCCTTCGATCCAGGGCGACGCAGCGGCTCCCCTGCAGATGCAGGTGTCGGCACTCGACTACTCCACGTTCGTGGGCCGTATCGGTGTGGCGCGCATCTCCCAGGGCACCGTCAAGGCAGGCCAGGAAGTGATGATCATGGCCGGCCCCGAAGGCAAGGCCTACAAGGGTCGTATCAACCAGATCCAGAAGTTCCAGGGCATCGATCGCGTGCAAGTCACCGAAGCCGGCCCCAGCGAAATCGTGCTGGTCAACGGTATCGAAAACCTGGGCATCGGCGAGACCATCACCGATCCGCTCGATCCCCAGCCCATGCCCATGCTCAAGATCGATGAACCGACCTTGACCATGAACTTCTGCGTGAACAACTCGCCGCTGGCGGGTCGTGAAGGCAAGTTCGTGACCAGCCGCCAGATCTGGGACCGCCTGCAAAAGGAACTGCGTTCGAACGTGGCCCTGCGCGTCAAGGAAACCGACGAAGACGGCATTTTCGAAGTGTCGGGCCGCGGCGAACTGCACCTGACCATTCTGCTGGAAGAAATGCGCCGCGAAGGCTACGAGCTGGCTGTGTCCAAGCCGCGCGTCGTGTTCCGCGACATCAACGGTGAAAAGAACGAGCCTATCGAGCTGGTCACCGCCGACGTCGAAGAAACCCACCAAGGCGGCGTGATGCAAGCCCTGGGCGAGCGCAAGGGCGAGCTGGTCAACATGGA
>NZ_JAVWWA010000101.1:0-19612 GCF_036666375.1 Comamonas sp.
GACCCCGAGCGCTTCAAGAAGAGCTACTTCCCCGAAGAGCTCAAGGGCTACTACCTCGCGGGCGACGGCGCGGTGCGCAGCAGCGACCGCGGCTATTTCCGCATCACGGGCCGCATCGACGACGTCCTCAACGTCTCGGGCCACCGCATGGGCACGATGGAAATCGAATCGGCCCTGGTCTCCAAGACCGATCTCGTGGCCGAAGCGGCCGTGGTCGGGCGCCCCGACGATGTGACCGGCGAAGCGATCTGCGCCTTTGTCGTGCTCAAGCGCGGCCGGCCCACGGGCGAGGAGGCCAAGCAGATCGCCAAGGAGCTGCGCGACTGGGTGGCCAAGGAAATCGGCCCGATCGCCAAGCCCAAGGAAATCCGCTTCGGCGACAACCTGCCCAAGACGCGCAGCGGCAAGATCATGCGCCGCCTGCTGCGCGCCCTGGCCAAGGGCGAGGCGATCACGCAGGACACCAGCACGCTGGAGAACCCCGCAATCCTCGAGCAGCTGTCCAAGCCCAACTGACGGCGTGTCAGCCGGGCGCGCGCCGAGTGCGCCCGGCTTGGCCGCTCTGGTGTAGGACAGTTTCGTTCTTGTCACGGCGGCTGCGCATGCCGGCTGCGCATGGGGTAAAAACGCGGGGTGCCAGCTGCCCTGTCCTTGGCGGCGCGCTGATCAAGGAGAACAACAACCCATGCATTTCCGAACGCTTTTACTGGCCATCATCGTGCTGGCCATCGCCGCGCTGGCGGCGCTCAACTGGCCCGCGCTGTCGGCCATCTCCACCGTCGAGCTCGGCGTGACCACAGTGCAGGCGCCGCTGGGTGTGATCATGCTGGGGCTCACGGTGCTGCTGGCGATCTTCTTCATCGCCTATGTGCTGTCGCTGCAGACTTCGGTGCTGCTGGAAACGCGCCGCCACACCAAGGAGCTGCAGGCCCAGCGCGAACTCGCCGACAAGGCCGAGGCTTCGCGCTTCACGGAACTGCGTGCCGTGCTTGAAACCCAGCATCTGCAGGGCCAGACCGCGGTGCTCGAGCGCCTGGAAACGCTGGATGCCCGCGCCGAGGCCCGCTCGCGTGAGCTGGAAAACAGCACGGCCGCCTATCTGGGCCAGCTTGAGCAGCAGTTGCGCGACCGCCCGCCGATAGACCGCGGCTTCGTGCCCGCGGCGCGCGAATTTCCATAAGCGCCCGAAGCGCTTGCGCCGCAAAAAAGCCGCCTGCGAGGGCGGCTTTTTGCATGGTTGGCGCAGGTGTCTTACTTCTGCTGCAGTACCCAGGCTGCCAGCGCCTTGGATTCGGCATCGTTGACCGCAGGGTTGGCGGGCATGGGCAGCGGGCCCCAGACGCCGCCGCCGCCCTTGAGGATCTTGGCCGCGAGCTTGTCGGTCGCGTCCTTCTGGCTCGCGTATTTGGCCGCCACATCCTTGAACGAAGGACCGACCAGCTTCTTGTCGACGGCGTGGCAGGCCATGCAGTTCTTCGACTTGGCCAGGGCCAGGTCGGCCATGGCCGGGGCAGCGGCGCTCAGGGCCAGGGCGAGAGTGATCAGTGTGCGCTTCATCGTAAACTTTCGGCTGGTGTTTTGTTCTGCAGGAAATTGTAGTGGTGCGTGCCGGTGCACGCGGACCGCGGGTTTCTTCGGCCTGGAGTCTTCTATGTGGATGCTGTTGATTGCGCTGTTGCTGACCTTGCTCAAATACCTCGAGGTCGGGCCGCTGGCCGAGCTGTCCTGGTGGTGGCTGCTGGTGCCCTATGGTCTCACGGCGGCCTGGTGGAGCTATGCCGATGCGTCCGGCCTGACCAAGCGCCGCGCGGTCGATCAGGAGGAGGCGCGGCGCCTCAAGCGCATAGACAGGCAAAAGCAGGCGCTGGGCACGCGCCGACCGCCGCGCTGAGCTGACCCTGCGGGCAGCAGCATGGGGTCAGGTGCGACATAATTGCCACCATCCCACGAGCTTTCCCGCAACCCTTTCTCATACTCACCATGCCCGCATACCGTTCCAAGACTTCCACTGCCGGCCGCAACATGGCTGGTGCGCGCTCCCTGTGGCGTGCCACCGGCATGAAGGACGAAGATTTCAGCAAGCCCATCATTGCCATTGCCAATTCCTTCACCCAGTTCGTGCCCGGCCACGTGCATCTGAAGGACCTGGGCCAGCTGGTGGCGCGCGAGATCGAGCGGGCGGGCGGCGTCGCCAAGGAATTCAACACCATCGCAGTCGATGACGGCATTGCCATGGGCCACGACGGCATGCTGTATTCGCTGCCCAGCCGCGACATCATTGCCGACTCGGTCGAATACATGGTCAATGCCCACTGCGCCGATGCGCTGGTGTGCATCTCCAACTGCGACAAGATCACCCCCGGCATGCTGATGGCCGCGATGCGCCTGAACATTCCCGTGATCTTCGTGTCGGGCGGCCCGATGGAAGCCGGCAAGGTCAAGCTGGCCAACCCCACGACGCACAAGATCGAATTCAAGAAGCTCGACCTGGTCGACGCCATGGTGATGGCCGCCGACGACCAGTACACCGACGAACAGGTTGCCGAAGTCGAACGCTCGGCCTGTCCCACCTGCGGTTCGTGCTCGGGCATGTTCACCGCCAATTCGATGAACTGCCTGACCGAAGCCCTGGGCCTGTCGCTGCCGGGCAACGGCACGGTGCTGGCCACGCATTCGGACCGCGAACAGCTGTTCCTGCGCGCCGGCCGGACCATCGTGGAACTCGCCAAGCGCTATTACGAAGGCGACGACGAATCGGCGCTGCCGCGCTCGGTGGGCAAGAAGGCCTTCGAGAACGCGATCACGCTGGACATCGCCATGGGCGGCTCGACCAACACCATCCTGCATCTGCTGGCAATTGCCCAGGAAGCCGAGATCGACTTCGGCATGGCCGACATCGACCGCATGTCGCGCACCGTGCCCCAGCTGTGCAAGGTCGCGCCCAACACCAACAAGTACCACATCGAAGACGTGCACCGTGCGGGCGGCATCATGGCCATCCTGGGTGAACTCGACCGCGCGGGCCGGCTGCACACCGATGTGCCCACGGTCTACGGCGGCACGCTCAAGGATGCGCTCGACGAGTGGGACATCGCACGCGCGCCCAGCGAAGCCGTACAGACTTTCTACAAGGCCGGCCCTGCGGGCATTCCCACGCAGACGGCATTCAGCCAGAGCACGCGCTGGCCCAGCCTGGATACCGATCGCGCCGAAGGCTGCATCCGTTCGGTGGAACACGCGTTCTCGCTTGAAGGCGGGCTGGCCGTGCTCACGGGCAACATTGCCGTCGACGGCTGCGTGGTCAAGACCGCGGGTGTCGATGACACGCTGCTGGTGTTCGAAGGCCGCGCCCATGTGACCGAGTCGCAGGACGAAGCCGTGGAAAACATCCTGGCCGACAAGGTCCAGGCCGGCGACATCGTGATCGTGCGCTACGAAGGCCCCAAGGGCGGCCCTGGCATGCAGGAAATGCTCTACCCCACGAGCTACATCAAGTCCAAGGGCCTGGGCAAGGCCTGCGCGCTGCTGACCGACGGGCGCTTTTCGGGCGGCACTTCGGGTCTGTCCATAGGCCACTGCTCGCCCGAAGCCGCGGCCGGTGGCGCGATCGGCCTGGTGCAGGACGGCGACCGCATCCTGATCGACATCCCCAACCGCACGATCAACGTGCTGGTCAGCGATGAAGAGCTGGCGCTGCGCCGCGAGGCCCAGAACGCCAAGGGCTGGAAGCCCGCCAAGCCGCGCCCGCGCAAGGTCTCGGCCGCGCTCAAGGCCTATGCCAAGCTGGTGATGTCGGCCGACAAGGGCGCAGTGCGGGATCTGTCCTTGCTGGATTGAACTGTGCAAGACCGTTTGTCCTGAGTCGTCAGGATGAACGGTCTGAGCCTGGATCATGAGGGCTGGGCGTTCGTGGCTCACCACGAACGGCGCTCGCGGATCTTGGCACTTCGTTCGTCCTGAGCCCGCCTCGCCGGCCGCGTCGAAGGATGAACGGTCTGCCCTCACGGCAAAGGGCAGGCGCCAAGATACAGCCGCGTAACGCCACTTTCACAGCCCCCGCCCCGGTCTGCGGCACAATCAGTGAATGCTGATCTACCCCCAAATCGACCCCATCGCGCTGCAGCTCGGCCCGATTGCCGTGCACTGGTACGGCCTTACCTATCTGGCCGCTTTCGGCCTGTTCATGTTGCTGGGCATCAAGCGCCTGCGCCATCCGCCGTTCGCGCGGCTCACGGGCGAGCAGGCCTGGACGCGCAAGGACGTGGAGGACATCCTGTTCCTGGGCGTGGTCGGTGTGGTGATCGGCGGGCGCCTGGGTTACTGCCTGTTCTACAAGCCTTCTTATTACCTGTCGCACCCGCTCGAAGTGTTCGCGGTCTGGCAAGGCGGAATGGCGTTTCACGGCGGCCTGCTGGGCGTGATCGGCGCCATGCTGTGGTTTGCGCATTCGCGTCGCCGCCCCTGGCTGCAGGTCGCCGACTTTGTCGCGCCCTGCGTGCCCACGGGCCTGGCGGCCGGGCGCATAGGCAACTTCATCAACGGCGAGCTCTGGGGCCGGTTCTCCAGCCCTGATCTGCCCTGGGGCATGGTCTTTGCGCAAAGCGGCTCCATGCAGCCGCGCCACCCCTCGCAGATCTACCAGTTCCTGCTGGAAGGCCTGCTGCTGTTCGTGCTGCTGTGGCTTTATGCGCGCAAGGAGCATCGCCAGGGCCAGGTGGCCGCGGCCTTCCTGTTCGGCTACGGCCTGCTGCGTTTCATTGCGGAATATTTCCGCGAGCCCGACGACTACCTGGGCCTGCTGTCCATGGGCTTGAGCATGGGCCAGTGGCTGTGTCTGCCGATGATGGCCGCAGGCGTGGGCCTGTGGCTCTGGGCCCAGCGCCAGCCGCAGCGCAGCGTCGCCTGATTGGGTGTCGCCGATGCGACATGTAAAAACTCTGCGCGGCTGAAGTCACCAGGGCAGGGCAACCCATAATGGTGGCAAGGGCATGAGCATGGCATCCTGCCCTGGTTGTCATAAGGACCTGCTGCATGAATCTGGCATCGGAATGGATTACGCGCGGCGTGTCTAAGCTGCGTACGTCGGAGTCGGCCGAAAAGGCGCAAGCGCCGGCCGAAGAAAGCAAGCCCGCGGCCAAGGCGCCGTCGGTGCGCACCACCCATGAGCGCCTCAAGGCGACATTGCGCCGCGGCGCGGAAGCGCTGGCGCCGCGCGTGCTGCGCCGGCTCATGGAAGACCTGCAGGCGGCTTCTGCCGAGCAGGTCAGCGAAGTCGAAGGCGGGCGCCGCGCCAAGGATGTGATCGACTGGTATGCGGCGGCCGCGCCCGCCGAGCGCCAGGATCTGTGGTTGCTGGTGTGCGAGCAGTTCGGCCCCGACGCCGAACGCCTGCAGCGCGCGCGCCAGCACTATGACGAGGCCGATTCCGAAATCGAGCGCGGCCAGGCCGAGATCGCGCTGCGGCGCGCGCTGTCGTCGGCGCGCACGCGGCTGCTGCAGCGCTTTGCCGTGCCCGCGGGCGGAATGCGCTTTCTGCTCGACCTGCGCTCGGAGCTGCTGGCGCTGCCCAAATCCGACAAGCGTTTCGCGGCGCTGGACGCCGAACTCGAGCACCTGTTCTCGACCTGGTTCGATGTGGCGTTTCTCGAACTGCAGCGGCTCAGCTGGGACTCGCCCGCGTCGCTGCTCGAGAAGCTGATCCAGTACGAGGCGGTGCACGACATCCGCAGCTGGACCGATCTGAAGAACCGGCTCGACAGCGACCGCCGCTGCTATGGCTTCTTCCACCCGCGCCTGCCGGGCGAGCCGCTGATCTTCGTCGAGGTCGCGCTGGTCGACGACATCTCGGACAGCATCACGCCGCTGCTCGACGAAAGCGCGGCCACGGCCGACATCAGCCGCGCCAGCACGGCGATCTTCTATTCGATCAGCAACACCCAGACCGGCCTGCGCGGCGTGAGCTTCGGCGACTCGCTGATCAAGCATGTGGCGCAGACGCTGAGCGCCGAATTTCCGCGGCTGCGCACCTTTGCCACGCTGTCGCCGATTCCGGGCTTTCGCAGCTGGCTGGCGAAGAACGGCACGCCGCTGCTGGCGCGCATGAGCGACAAGCCGCGCGGCGAACTCGCGCGCGCCCTGGGCCTGGCGCCCAAGGCTGAGCTCGATGCCGCGCTGCTGCTCGAAGCCGCCGAAAAGGCCGCACAGCTGCCGCAGAACTCGCCCGTGCGGCGCGCGCTGCTGTGGTGCGCCGCGCACTACCTGGGCAAGGAAAGCAACAACGGCAAGCCGCTCGATCCGGTGGCGCGTTTTCACCTGGGCAACGGCGCGCGCGTGGAGCGCCTGAACTGGGGGGGAGACCCTTCTGCCAAGGGAGCCAAGCAGTCGTTCGGGCTCATGGTCAATTACCTCTACGACCTCAAGAAGATCGACAAACATCGAGGCCTGCTGGCGCAGGGCCGGATGCCGGTGTCTCGCGACATCGAAAGCCTGATCAAGGGCTGAGCAGGGGCGGCGCGCAGCGCCACCCCTGCGGGCTGCGGGCAGCAGCGCGCTGAAAACACAAGAAACACAGGAGACAAGCGATGCCGGATATCTCTTTGCAACGCCGCGACGCACTGCGCGCGGCGGCCGCGGCCATGGTCGCGCTCACGGGCAGCAGCTGGGCGCAGAGCCCGGGCTGGCCGACCAAGCCCGTCAACCTGGTCGTGCCGTTTCCCGCGGGCGGCGGCACCGATGCGTTTGCGCGCCCGTTTGCCGCGCAGTTCTCCAAGAGCACGGGCAAGACGCTGATCATCGACAACCGCGGCGGCGCGGGCGGCACGCTGGGCGCGAGCTTCGCGGCCAAGGCGCCGGCCGACGGCTACAACTACTTCATGGGCGGCACCCACCATGTGATTGCGCCTTCGGTCTATGCGCGGCTGGACTACGACCTGGAGCGCGACTTCGTTCCGCTGGCGCTGCTGGCCAGCGTGCCGCAGGTGGTGGTGGTCAATCCGCGCACCGTCACCGCCAAGACGATCCAGGAACTGATTGCCGATCTGCGCCGCAAGCCCGGCAGCTTCAACTACGCTTCGGCCGGCCCGGGCACTTCGCACCATCTGGCGGGCGAACTGTTCAAGCTGCAGACCAATACGTTCGTCACGCACATTCCCTACCGCGGCGCAGGCCCGGCGCTGCAGGATCTGATGGGCGGCAATGTCGACATGATGTTCGACGGCCTGGGCTCCTCGGCGGCGCATATCAAGGGCGGGCGCATCAAGGCGCTGATGGTCTCGGGCAGCAAGCGCAATCCTTCGCTGCCCGACGTGCCCTGCGCGGCCGAAGTGGGTCTGCCCGACTACACCGTGACCACCTGGTACGGCCTGTGGGCGCCGAAGAACACGCCGCTGGAGCAGCAGAACCACATGCTCGAGGAAGTTCGCCGTCTGGGCCAGACGCCTGAAATCAAGGCCATCTGGGCGCAAAATGGCGCCGAATACGGCAGTCTGAGCAAGGAGCAGTTCGCGGCCATGGTCTCGGGCGAAGTCAAGCGCTGGGCCCAGGTGGTCAAGGCCTCGGGTGCAAAGGTGGAGTGAACGAATGCCGGGTGAAGTGAAAGTCCTGCCGCAGGATGCGGCCGGCATCGTGCGCGTGCAGCTGTTGCATGCGGGCAAGCGCAATGCGATGTCGGTGGCGATGTGGCGCGCCTTGCGCGCGGCCTTTGTGGCCTTCCAGGCCGATGCCACCGTGCGCTGCGTGCTCATCGAAGGCAGCAGCGACGCCGGCGAGGCCGCGTTCTGCGCGGGAGGGGATATCTCCGAGTACCCGGATTTCCGTTTCGATGCCGCGCGCCTGCGCGACTTCCATGAGGGCGCCGTCTGGGGCGGCCTGTCGGCGATGCTGGCCTGCGATGTACCCATCGTGGCTGCGATCTCGGGTGCCTGCATGGGCGCGGGCGTGGAGATCGCGGCCTGCGCGGATCTGCGCCTGGCAGCGGCTTCGGCGCGTTTCGGCGCGCCGATAGCGCGCCTGGGCTTTCCCATGGCGCCGCGCGAAGCGGCGCTCGTGGCTTCGGCCGTGGGCGCGCTGACCGCGCGCCAGATGCTGCTCGAAGCCGCGACCTTCAGCGCCGCGGAAATGGCGGCGCGCGGCTTTGTCGGCAGCGTCGTTGACGATGATCAACTGCAGGCTGCGGCGCTGGCCAGCGCGCAGCGCGTCGCAGCGCTCGCGCCCCAGGCCGCGCGCCACAATAAGCAGATATTGCGCGCGCTGCTGGCCGCGCCGCTGGCTGCCGCGCAGGCGCTCGCAGGGCAGGGCGTGCAGGGCCGGCCCGGCGATGATGTGTATGCCTATGCCGATGGGGCGGAGCATCGGGAGGGCATAGCCGCCTTCCTGGAAAAGCGGGCCCCGGCGTTTTGAATGTCCACGAACTTTTTCGAGATTTCCATGCTTTCTGACGACAACCTGTTTGGCGCGCTGCGCGCGGCCTTTCCTTCGGACCTCGATGCCACGGCCGTCGAGGCCATAGGCGCCGACGGCCACAGCCTGTTCTATACCTGGCGCGACCTCGATCAGGCCAGCGCGCGCATCGCCAATCTGCTCGCTTCGCTGCAACTTCCGGCGCGCAGCCGGATTGCGGTGCAGGTCGAGAAATCGGTCGAGGCACTGATCCTGTACCTGGCCACGCTGCGCGCCGGCCATGTGTTCCTGCCGCTCAACACCGCCTACCAGAGCGCCGAGATCGAGTACTTCATCGCCAACGCCGAGCCCGCGGTCGTGGTCTGTTCGCCGGGCAATTTCGGCTGGGTGTCCAAGATCGCGTTCCAGGCCGGCACCCAGTCGGTGTTCACGCTGGGCGACGACCGCAGCGGCAGCCTGCTCGAGCGCGCGGCCCACCACAGCGATCACCATGTGCCCGTGGCCAGCGGCGCCGACGACCTCGCGGCCATCCTCTACACCAGCGGCACCACGGGCCGCAGCAAGGGCGCGATGCTCACGCACGGCAACATGCTGTCCAATGCGCGCGTGCTCAAGGAATACTGGGGCTGGCAGCCCGATGATGTGCTGATCCATGCGCTGCCCATCTTCCACGTGCATGGCCTGTTCGTCGCCATCCACGGCGCCTTGCTCAACGGCAGCAAGATGATCTGGTTCGCGAAGTTCGACCCGGCGGCGGTGATCGCGCGCATGCGCGACGCCACGGTTTTCATGGGCGTGCCCACGCTCTATGTGCGCATGCTGGCCGACGCGCGCCTGACGCCCGCGGCCACGGCGCACATGCGGCTGTTCGTCTCGGGCTCGGCACCCATGCTGACCGAAACCCATGCGGCCTGGCAGCAGCGCACCGGCCACACCATTCTCGAGCGCTACGGCATGAGCGAGACCATCATGCTGACGTCCAACCCCTGGGGTCCCGACGCCACACATGGCGGGCAGTCGGAGCGCCGCCCCGGCACCGTGGGCTTTGCGCTGCCCGGCGTGGGCGTGCGGGTCGTGAACGATGCGGGCGAAGCCGCGGCGGTCGACGAGATCGGCAATATCCAGGTGCGCGGACCCAACGTGTTTCCGGGCTACTGGCGCATGCCCGAGAAGACCGCCGAGGAGTTCACGGCAGACGGCTGGTTCAAGACCGGCGACGTGGGCCGCATCGATGCCCGCGGCTACGTGAGCATCGTCGGGCGCAGCAAGGACCTGATCATTTCGGGCGGCTACAACGTCTATCCCGCGGAAGTCGAAAGCTTCATCAACGACCTGCCGGGCGTGGCCGAAAGCGCGCTCGTGGGCGTGCCGCATCCTGACTTCGGCGAAGTCGGCGTGGCCGTGGTCGTGGCCAAGGCGGGCGCGCAGCTGCAGGCCCAGCCGCTGGTCGACGCATTGAAGGGGCAGCTCGCGAATTTCAAGATTCCCAAGCGCTGCTTCGTGGTCGACGAGCTGCCGCGCAACACCATGGGCAAGGTGCAGAAGAACCTGCTGCGTGCCCAGTATCAGCAGCTGTTCGCGGCCTGAGCGGCGAACGCCGCCCAGGCGGCGTTCAACGCAGCACCAGTACAGGCACGGTCGAATGCGTCAGCACATGCTGGGTTTCGCTGCCCAGCAGCAGGCGCTTGATGCCCTTGCGGCCATGCGAAGCCATGATGATCAGGTCGGCGCCATGCTCCTTGGCGACGTCGATCAGCGTTTCGGCGACCAAGTCCGACTTCATTACGCAGGTTTTCACGGCGACGCCGCGCGCTTCTCCGGTGGCGACGATGCCGTTGAGCAGTTGCTGCGCGCTGTGCACCCACTGGTCCTCGATGCGCTTGACATCATCGATGCTGGTGTAGTCGCCGCCCTCGAGGTAGCTGCGCGAATAGAGCGGAACGACTTTGACGACCACGACGCTGGCCTTGCACAGCGCTGCGAGTGATAGCCCACTTTCGACGGCCTGGTCGGACAGCGGTGAGCCATCGGTGGCGATGAGAATGCGTTGGTACATACGGCCTCCTGAGTTAAACGTGGATGGATCCGATACTCAAGCTTATCTGGCTTTTCGCAATTGATGAAGATCAATACGCGTATGATTCGCCCCAGTTACGCTTGCGCCATGTCCTACAAGATTCCCGAACCGTCCGCAGCGACGGAGACGGTAGCGCTCGATTTCGGCCCCCTGTCCACCGAGGCAAGCGCTTCGCTGCTGGACGACCCACAGGAGTGGAGTGCATTTGGGAGGCCCGTCGGGCCGACTGCCACCCACGAAACCGAACCCCCACCAGATGCTTCCCTCACATGGGATTCCCATGTGGTTTTGCACGGCATGCATTGTGCCGCCTGCGCGCTGACGATCGAGGACGCGCTGCGCAGCGTGCCTGGCGTCGAGCGCGCCGAAGTCAGCGCCGCGACGCAGCGCGCGCGCGTGGTCTGGAAACCTTCCCAGGTGCTGCCCTCCGAATGGATTGCCGCCGTCGAGCGCGCGGGCTACCGGGCGTTTCCGGCGCGCGATGCGTTTGCGCGCGAGATCCGCAAGCGCGAAAGCCGGCGTGCGCTGTGGCGCTGGCTGGTCGCCGGGCTGTGCATGATGCAGGTCATGATGTACGCCTGGCCCGCGTATTCGTCCAAGCCCGGCGATCTCACGCAGGAGATGGAGACGCTGCTGCGCTGGGCCTCGTGGGTGCTGTCGCTGCCTGTTGTGCTGTTTGCCTGCGGGCCGTTCTTCTCGAATGCGTTGCGCGACATCCGCGCGCGCCGCGTGAGCATGGACCTGCCGGTCGCGCTGGGCATGCTGATCACTTTCGTCGTGAGCACCATGGGCACGTTCGACCCTTCAGGCCCGTTCGGCCGCGAAGTGTTCTTCGACTCGCTGACGATGTTCGTCTTTTTCCTGCTCTCGGGCCGGCTGCTTGAGATGCGGCTGCGCGACCGCACCGCGGGTGCGCTCGAAGCCGTGATGAACCGCCTGCCCGACAGCGTCGAGCGGCGCTGCGCCGACGGCAGCTGGGAGCGCGTCGCAACGCGCCGCCTGCAGTCCGGCGACACGGTGCGCGTGCTGCCAGGCGAAGCCTTTCCCGCCGACGGCGAAATCGTCGCCGGCAGTACCCATGCCGACGAGGCCCTGCTCACGGGCGAGTCGACGCCCGTGCTGCGCCATGTGGGCGATGCGGTCGCGGCCGGCAGCTACAACCTTGACGCCGTGGTGCAGGTGCGCGTGCGCGCCGTGGGCGAGGGCACGCAGTTCGCGCAGATCGTCGCGCTGATGGAAAGCGCGTCGCTGCAAAAGCCCCGGCTGGCGCAGCTCGCCGACCGCATCGCGCGCCCGTTCCTGATCGCCGTGCTGCTGGCCGCCGGCCTGGCCGCGGCCTGGTGGTGGCCCACCGACCCCAGCCACGCGATGATGGTCGCGGTGGCGGTGCTGATCGTGACCTGCCCCTGTGCGCTGTCGCTGGCCACGCCCGTGGCCATGCTGACTGCGGCGGGCACGCTGGCGCGCAGCGGCGTGCTGGTGCGCAATCTGCAGGGCCTGGAAGCCCTGGCCGCGGTCGATACGCTGGTGTTCGACAAGACCGGCACGCTCACGCGCGACGGCATGGCCGTGCGCAACCTGCAGGCAGGCGTGGGTGTCGATGCCGACGAGGCCTTGGCGCTTGCGGGCCTGCTCGCGCGCCAGTCTGTGCATCCGGCCTCGCGCGCCGTGGCGCGCGCGGCCGACAATGATGCCGCGGCGCAGGCGCAGGCCGCGCGCTGGCAGATCGTGCAGGTGCAGGAACGTGCGGGTTTCGGCCTGATCGCCGTGGTGCGCGACAGCCTGCAGCCCGAACGGCTGCGCCAGTTCCGCCTGGGCTCGGTGCGCCATACGGGTGCGCTGGAGCAGGGCGCGTCGGCGCTGCAGCAGGTGGTGCTCACCGAAGAAGACGGCCAGGGCCAGCCGCGCGAGCTCATGCGCTTCGGTCTGAGCGAGGACTTGCGCGCCGAGGCGCCGGCCGTCGTGGCGCAGCTGCGCGCCGCGGGCATCCGCGTGCTGCTGCTGTCGGGCGACCGCGATGCGGCCGTGCAGCGCATTGCCGCGCAGACCGGCATCGATGTCGCGGTGGGCGATTGCACGCCCCAGGACAAGCTCTCACGCCTGCAGTCCGAGCAGGCCGCCGGCCGCCATGTGGCCATGTGCGGCGACGGCCTCAACGACGGCCCGGTGCTTGCCGGCGCCCATGTCTCCTTTGCGTTTGGCCGCGCGGTGCCGCTGGCGCAGTCGCGCTCCGATTTCGTGGTGCTGGGCGACCATCTCGAGCTGGTCGCCCAGACGCTGCTGCTGGCGCGGCGCACCTTGCGCATCGTGCGCCAGAACCTGTGCTGGGCCGCTGCCTACAACGCGGTCTCGGTGCCGCTGGCGGTCGTCGGCTGGATGCCGGCCTGGCTGGCCGGCCTGGGAATGGCGCTGAGTTCGCTGCTGGTGGTGCTCAATGCGGCGCGCCTGGCGCGCGCCATGCCGCTGACGATAGTCGATGCACCGGCTTGTCCTGCCGTGCAGCCGGCCGTGGCCCTGACAGGAGCGATCTGATGGAAATTCTCTATTTGCTGATCCCGTTATCGGTAATCCTGGTACTGGTCATCGTGGCCGCCCTTTGGTGGGCAGTCTACCGAGGCCAGTTCGAGAGTGTGGAGCAAGAGGGGGAGCGGATTCTGAGAAACGATTGACATGTATCAATACACCAGAAGCCCGGTGGATAAACACTTTGCAAGCAATACAAGAGGTGCGCGATGGACGTTCTAAAAAACAGTGCTGTGCATTACGACGATAAGGTCGTAAGACAGTTTTCGATAATGGCCGTGGTCTGGGGGGTGATAGGCATGGCGGTCGGCGTGCTTATCGCCGCCCAGCTCGCCTGGCCAGAACTCAACTTCGGTGTGCCATGGCTGAGCTTTGGCCGCCTGCGGCCGCTGCATACCAATGCGGTGATCTTTGCGTTTGGCGGCAGCGCGCTGTTCGCCACCAGCTACTACGTGGTGCAGCGCACCTGCCAGACCGGGCTGTTCATGCCCAAGCTCGCTAGCCTCACCTTCTGGTGCTGGCAGCTGGTGATCGTCGGCGCCGTGATCAGCCTGCCCCTGGGTTATACCCAGAGCAAGGAATACGCCGAACTCGAATGGCCCATCGATCTGTTGATCCTGGTCACCTGGGTCAGCTACGCGATCGTGTTCTTCGGCACCATAGGCATCCGCAAGGTCAAGCACATCTATGTGGCCAACTGGTTCTTCGGTGCCTACATCATTGCGATCGCGCTGCTGCACATCTTCAACAACATCGCCATTCCCGCGAGCTGGATGAAGAGCTACTCGGCCTATGCGGGCGTGCAGGACGCGATGATCCAGTGGTGGTACGGCCACAACGCCGTGGGCTTCCTGCTCACCGCCGGCTTCCTGGGCATGATGTACTACTTCATCCCCAAGCAGGCCGGTCGTCCGGTCTACAGCTACCGCCTGTCCATCGTCCACTTCTGGGCGCTGATCTTCACCTACATGTGGGCCGGCCCGCATCACCTGCACTACACGGCGCTGCCCGACTGGACGCAATCCGTGGGCATGGTGTTCTCCATCATCCTGCTGGCACCGAGCTGGGGCGGCATGATCAACGGCGTGATGACGCTGTCGGGCGCCTGGCACAAGCTGCGCGATGACCCCATCCTGCGCTTCCTTATCGTGGCGCTGTCGTTCTACGGCATGTCGACCTTCGAAGGCCCGATGATGGCGATCAAGACCGTGAATGCGCTGTCGCATTACACCGACTGGACCATTGGCCACGTGCACTCGGGTGCGCTTGGCTGGGTGGGTCTGATCACCATGGGTTCGCTCTACTACCTGATCCCGCGCCTGTTCGGCAAGGACAAGATGTATTCCGTGCCCGCGATCGAGCTGCACTTCTGGATGGCGACCATTGGCATCGTGCTGTACATCGCCGCGATGTGGATTGCCGGCGTGATGCAGGGCCTGATGTGGCGTGCGGTCAACCCCGACGGTACGCTGACCTACACCTTCGTCGAGAGCGTGAAGGCGACCTATCCGTTCTACGTGATCCGCGTGGTCGGTGGTCTGCTGTACCTGGGCGGCATGCTGGTCATGGCCTGGAACACCTGGAAGACGGTCATCAACGGTCGTTCGGTCAAGGTCGCCATTCCCGCAGTGAACCAGGCCCACGCCTGAGTTCTAGGAGCCTCACATGTCTGATCAAAACAAAAAATCGAGCGGATTCACCCACGAGAAGGTGGAAACCAGCAACTTCTGGATGATCGTGCTGACCTTGCTGGTCGTGGCCGTCGGCGGTCTGGCCGAAATCGTGCCGCTGTTCTACCAGAAGTCGACCACCGAAGCCGTGCAGGGCGTCAAGCCCTACACCGCGGTGCAACTGGTGGGCCGCGACATCTACCAGCGCGAAGGCTGCTACAACTGCCACTCGCAGATGATCCGCCCCTTCTATGCCGAAACGCTGCGCTATGGCCACTACTCGGTCGCCGGCGAGTTCGTCTATGACCACCCATTCCAATGGGGTTCCAAGCGCACCGGTCCCGACCTGCACCGCGTGGGCGGCAAGTACAGCGATGAATGGCATCGCATCCACTTGACCAATCCCCGCGACGTGGTGCCCGAGTCCAACATGCCTGCCTACGCCTGGCTGGCCAAGACACCTGCGGACCACGAGTCGATTGCCACGCACATGACGGCGCTGCGCCGCGTGGGCGTGCCCTACACGGACGACGAGATCAAGGCCGCGACCGACGAGGTCAAGGGCAAGACGGAAATGGAAGCCGTCATCGCCTACCTGCAGGTTCTTGGCACGGCACTGAAGTAAGAGGAAAGCACCATGGACATCATCACCACCATGCGCATCGTGGTCACGCTGGCGTCTTTTGCCTTCTTCGTGGGCATCTGGTGGTGGGCTTACGCCCGCCGCAACCAGGCCCGCTTCGACGAGGCTGCGCAGTTGCCCTTTGAACAGGACTGAAGAGTCCTGTCCGCATAACGAGAACAACCCATGAGCGATTTCGTAAACAATTTCTGGTCGATCTTCGTGATCGTGCTGACACTGGGCGGCATACTTTTTTGCGCTCTGCTGCTGCTTTTCACGGCGCGCAAGAAAGTCATGTCCACCGGGGACAACACCACGGGCCACGTCTGGGACGGTGACCTGCGCGAACTGAACAACCCCTTGCCACGCTGGTGGGTGTGGCTGTTCGTCATCACCGTGATCTTCGGCATCGTCTATCTCGTGGCCTATCCGGGCCTGGGATCTATGTCGGGCAAGCTGGGCTGGTCGCAGGTCGGCGCCTACGAGGCCGAAATGGCCAAGGCCAAGGCGCAGATCGAGCCGCTTTATGCGCGCTTCGCGACGATGACGCCCGAGCAGCGTGCCGAGGATCCGCAGGCCATGGCCATAGGCGAGCGCCTGTTCATGAACAACTGCGCGCAATGCCACGGCTCGGACGCGGGCGGCAGCAAGAGCTTTCCCAACCTGACCGACGGCGACTGGCTCTACGGCGGTGACCCTGAAACCATCAAGACCACCATCACCGAAGGCCGTTTCGGCATCATGCCGCCGATGGCCGCGGCTGTGGGCACGCCCGAGGACGTGCGCAATCTCGCGCACTATGTGCTGAGCCTGTCGGGCAGCCCCAACGATTCGCTGCGCGCATCGCTGGGCAAGTCCAAGTTCACGGCCTGCGCCGCGTGCCACGGCATGGACGGCAAGGGCAACCACGCTTTGGGCGCGCCCAACCTGACCGACGATATCTGGTTGCATGGCTGGGGTGAAGCCGCGATCATCGACATCATCACCAACGGCAAGCAAAACCAGATGCCGGCGCAAAAGGACAAGCTGACCGAAGGCCAGATCGGCGTGCTGACCTCCTATGTGTGGAGCCTCTCGCACAAGCCAGCCGCTGCGCGCTGATAGCGCCGACTCGGGGCGGTGCGCAAGTGCCGTCCTTTTTTTTCGTCCGCACGCCGTGCAGCGCCGGCGCGCGGACCGCAACCTTGAAAGCCGCACCATGTCGCAAAATCCTGCCAACGCTCCCGCACACGATCCCCGGCCCTGGTGGAAATTCGGTTTTGTCTGGATGGTGATCGGCGGCCCGGCCGTGGTCGTGGTCGCCGGCCTGGTCACGTTCTGGATCGCTGCGGCCCATCCCGATCCGGTGATCGATCCCGACTACTACCGCCACGGCGTGGAGATCAACCAGACGCTGTCCGAGAAACCCGACCTGCGCCTTGCGCCCGCGCTGACCGGCCGCAACCACGCGGCGACGCCGGCCGAACACGTGCCCACCGACCGCTGACGCCGGTACGCGGGTTTTCCGCAGCGCCCGCAGGCGGCTTTGGCTGCAGAATGAATTTCCTGCTGCGAAAGGAGTTCCTGATGTGGGCAAAACGCTTGATGTGGATTCTCTGGCCTGCTTTCCTGGCGGCCTGTGCGATGGAAATGCTGGTGTTCGGCTTCGTCGATCCCAGTGACATCCAGTGGCAGGGCGCGGCGCTCACCTGGAGCCGCCAGACGTTCTATACGCTGTCGTTCTTTGCGTTCTGGCTGGTCATCAGCGGCGCGAGCGCCTTGACCTGTCTGCTGGGCATGGGGCCGGCCGAAGTCAACGGCTGGGAAAAAGACGCGCCACGCCTGCGCGATCCCGCACCGGCGCTGGACTGAAACGCCCGGCGCTCGCAGCCGCCGTTATTCGCAGCCGTGCTGGTTGTTGACGATGCGCTTGAGCGCATCGGTATCGAGAATGCGGATATGGCGTTGCTTGACTTCGACGATGCCTTCGTCGACGAACTTCGAGAACGTGCGGCTCACGGTTTCGAGCTTGAGGCCCAGGTAGCTGCCGATTTCCTCGCGCGTCATGCGCAGCACCAGCTCCGACGCCGAAAAACCGCGCGTGTGCAGCCGCTGCACCAGGTTCAGCACGAACGCCGCCAGGCGTTCCTCGGCGCGCATGCTGCCCAGCAGCAGCATCACGCCATGCTCGCGCACGATCTCCCGGCTCATCACCTTGTGCACGTGGTTCTGCAGCACCGTGACTTCGCGCGACAGCTGCTCGAGCTTGTCGAACGGCATCACGCAGACTTCGGCATCCTCGAGCGCGACCGCATCGCAGGTGTGGTGGTCGTTGACGATGCCGTCCAGCCCGATGATCTCCCCCGCCATCTGGAAGCCCGTGACCTGGTCGCGTCCGTCTTCGGTCGCCACGCTGGTCTTGAAGAATCCCGTGCGTATCGCGTAGAGCGAAGAGAACGCTTCGCCGTTGTGGAACAGCAGGGCACCCCGCTTGACCTTGCGACGCACCGCGACGATGGTGTCGATGCGTTCCATCTGCTCCTCGTTCAAGCCTATGGGCAGGCACAGTTCGCGCAGATTGCAGGTGGAACAGGAGGCTTTGATCGCTTGTAGATTCATGGGAATGGGACCTCGGGGTTGGCGATGCGAGTCTGACGGGCGGCGCGGCCCCCTTTATCGCATGGAACGCCGCAGCGCGCAGCACATGGCGTCACGGCTGCTGCTGATATGCGTCAAATTGTCGCAGGCCCTGGCTGCGCAAGACTTGATCGACATCAAGGTCGCGGAGATTGGGATGCGGCAAAGTACGCCAAAGCAAGGAAAGATCCCCCATGACCGCAATCACCCCCGAGCTGTTGCAGCGTTTCGACGTGCCGGGCCCGCGCTACACCTCGTTCCCGACGGCCGACCGTTTCGTCGAAGCCTTCGGCCAGGACGACTACACCCTCGCGCTGGCGCAGCGCCGCCAGGGTGCGCCCGGTCAGGCGCGGCCGCTGTCACTGTATGTGCACATCCCGTTTTGCGCCGCGCTGTGCTACTACTGCGCCTGCAACAAGATCATCACCCGCCACCCCGAGCGTGCCCAGACCTACCTCGAGTATCTGGCGCGCGAAGTCGCGCTGCATACCGCGCACTGCGGCACGGGCCAGCCCGTGAGCCAGCTGCATCTGGGCGGGGGCACGCCGACCTTCCTCACCGACGCAGGCCTGACCGAGCTGATGGCGCTGCTGCGCCGCCACTTCGCGTTCCAGCCCGGCGGCGAGTATTCGATCGAAGTCGACCCGCGCACCGTGACGCCCGAGCGCCTGGCTTTCCTTGCGCAGTTGGGCTTCAATCGGCTGAGCTTCGGTGTACAGGATTTCGACCCCCAGGTGCAGAAGGCCGTGCACCGCGAACAGCCCGCGAGCCAAGTGTTTTCGCTGGTGCAGGCGGCGCGCGAACTGGGTTTCGAATCGATCAATGTCGACTTGATCTACGGCCTGCCGTGCCAGACCCCCGAATCGTTCGAGCGCACGCTGGCCCAGGTGGGCGAACTGCGGCCCGACCGCATCGCGCTCTATGCCTACGCCCATCTGCCCGAGCGCTTCAAGCCGCAGCGGCGCATCGACAGCGCGGCGCTGCCCGGCGCGGGCGCCAAGCTGGCCATGCTCGCGCGCTCGCTCGAAAGCTTCCAGGAGGCCGGCTATGTGTACGTGGGCATGGACCATTTCGCGCTGCCCACCGACGCGCTGGCCGTCGCCAAGCGCCAGGGCCGGCTGCACCGCAATTTCCAGGGCTACAGCACCCAGCCCGACTGCGATCTGATCGCGCTGGGCGTCTCGGCCATTGGCCGGGTCGGCGCGACCTACAGCCAGAACGCGAAGACGCTCGATGAGTATTACGACCTGCTCAACCAGGGCCGGCTGCCCGTGGTGCGCGGCCTGGCGCTCAGCCGCGATGATTTGATTCGGCGCGCGGTCATCATGGCGCTGATGTGCCAGGGCGAGGTGCTCTTCGAATCGCTGGACCAGGCCTGGCTCATCGATTCGCGGCGCTACTTCGCGGCCGAGCTGGAGATGCTCGAAGACCTGCAGCAGCAGGGCATGGTGGAAATCGACGACGAAAGCCTGCGCGTCACGGCCCTGGGCTGGTATTTCGTGCGCGCAGTAGCCATGACGTTTGACCGCTATTTGCAGGCCGACAGGAACCGCGCGCGGTTTTCACGGATCATCTAGGCTTGTCTGCGGCCAGGCCCGGGCGTTCGCGTCCGGCCTCGTTCCCGTTCGCGCCCAGCCTGTCGAAGCGCAACACTCCGTTCGCGCTGAGCCTTTCAAAGCGCGGCACTCCGTTCGCGCTGAGCCTGTC
>NZ_JAVWWA010000102.1:0-10056 GCF_036666375.1 Comamonas sp.
CGTCGATGCGGAACAGCCGGCCGCCGCTGCCGCCGAAGAACAGGCTGCCATCGGGTGCGGCGGTCATCAGATCGATGCCGTCCAGCGTGGTGAACGTGGCCAGCAGCTTGCCCTGGGCCAGCGTCGCAGGCTGCTTGCGCACCTGGCTGAGCGAGTACGACAGGATGCTGCCGGTGTTCTGATCGTTCACGAACAATTGGTCGCCCGCCACAGCCAGCCCCACGGGCTTGCCCAGGCCGGTGATGATTTCGCGCTCGACGGCCTTGTCGCCGCTCACGCTCAGTTCGCTCACCGCGCCGCTGGCGCCCTTGATGAACCAGCCGTCAATCAGACCGCCATCCGGCGTGGTGGTGATGCCTATGCGCCGGCGCAGCGCGTCGGTGCCCGACAGGTTGACGGCCTTGCCGTCCTTGGTCACGGCGATCACCGCGCCGTCCGTGCCGAAGCCGAAGCGCGTGGTGTAGAACGTGCCGTCTGTCGTGCGCGTAAGCTGGCCCAGCGTCGCGCCGCTGGTGGGGGCGGGCGTGAGTGCCGCGAACACCGGGAAGTTCTTGTCGCCATCCCATGAACGGATGTTGTTGGCGCTGTCGTCCGTGACATACAGGCGCGATTCGTCAGGGTCCCAGTACACGCCGTTGAGCTTGGCATTGAGGCTGATGGTCGTCGGGCCGCGATCGATGTCGTCATCGCTGCCACCGCAGGCCGAAAGCGAAAGCGCCAGCAACGCGCTGGCCGCACCCAGCACAAACAGGCGGCGCAGGCCGCTGGCGATTCGATGGGAGCCGGTGCCGAAATTCATATGCATGTGCTTCTCTCTGACTTTTGCTGGGCTGTCGCAGGGGATGAAAGCGCTATTATATAAATGAATAGCGCTATGCCGGAACCACCCCCGATCCCCTGTATGAGACCCACTATCCAGAAGAAGAAATCAATGGCCGCGGCGGCGCTCTGGTCCGCCTGCGCACTGCTGGCGGCCTGCGGCGGTGGCTCCTCGTCCGATGCTTCCAGCAACCCGCCGCAGACGCCGCCGGTGGCTGAAACCTGGCAATGGAATCTGCCCGCCGGCTTTTCCGCGCCGCTGGTTCCCGCCGACAACCCCATGAGCCAGGCCAAGGTGGAACTGGGCCGCGCGCTGTTCCATGACCCGCGCATCTCGGGCAATGGCACGCAGTCGTGCGCCAGCTGCCATGCGCAGGCCAGCGCGTTCACCGACAACCGCGCGCTTTCGCGCGGCGCGACCGGCGAGGTCCATCCGCGCAATGCGCAGCCGCTGGCCAACGTGGCCTTCAGCACCACGCTGAACTGGGCCAACCCGAACGAGCGCACGCTCGAGCAGCAGATGCGCACGCCTATCTTCGGCACCAACCCGGTCGAGCTGGGCGTGAACGACGGCAATCGCCAGGAAGTGCTGGCGCGCTTTCAGGCCGATGCCAGCTATGTGAAGGGTTTCAAGGCCGTCTTCGCCGACGAGGCCGATCCCATCAACTGGGACAACATCATCAAGGCCATCGCGGCGTTCGAGCGCACGCTGATTTCCGCCGACAGCCGCTACGACCAGTCCGTGGCCGGCAAGATCACGCTGACGGCGCAGGAAATGCGCGGCCAGAAGCTGTTCTTCAGCGACCAGGCCAAGTGCCTGCAATGCCACGGCAGTCCCAACTTCAACGACCAGTTCAGCACGGCCGCCAGCGTGCAGCGCGATCCGCGGTTTCACAACACGGGGCTGTTCAACATGGGCGGTACGGGTGCCTATCCCGAGCCCAACCGCGGCGTCTTCGAGATCACGCAGCTGGCGCAGGACATGGGCAGGTTCCGCGCCGCCAGCCTGCGCAACATAGAACTCACCGCACCCTACATGCACGACGGCAGCATGGCCACGCTCGAGGCGGTGCTCGACTTCTATGCGGCCGGCGGGCGCGAGGTGGGCAACGGGCTGTATGCGGGCGACGGCCGGCTCAACCCCTACAAGGACGCGCGCATCTCGCAGATCACGCTTTCCGATGCCGACAAGGCCGATCTGGTGGCGTTTCTGCGCACGCTGACCGACAGCGGGTTCGTGAACAACGCGTCGTTCTCGGCACCTGGCCCATGACACAGCGGGCCGGCAACGGCTGCTCAAGCCCTTGCGGCCGGGCGCGCACGCCGTTCACGCCGTCGCCGGCGCAAAGGGCGGCGGATCGAAAGCCGTGATCGGCGGCAAGCGTGCTTCCCAGCGCTCTATCTGCACGCTTGTGGTCTGCGCCGCGCAGCCCTGGCCCAGGCGCGAGCTGCCGATGTCGGGCGTGACCACATTGGCATTGCCATGCTTGTCGAGGCTGTGGGGCGTATGCGCATCCACCGGGTCGTACCAGGCACCGGTGGCGATCTGGGCCACGCCCGAAAGAATGCCGTCGCTCAGCCGTGCGCCGGCAAGAAACGCGCCGCGCCGATTGAACACCCGCACTACGTCGCCATCGGCAATGCCGCGCGCGGCGGCGTCGGCGCGGTTGAGCGTGATGGGCTCGCGGCCGGCGATCTTGGAGGCGCGGCTGACGGCGCCATGGTCGTACTGGCTGTGCAGCCGTGTCGCGGGCTGGACCGACAGCAGGTGGATGGGGCTGTTGCTGTCCATCTCCGGCGCGAACCAGGTCGCATGGCCGGGGCAGTCGTCATAGCCGAAGCCGGCAATGGTCTCGCTGTAGAGTTCGATCCGGCCCGAAGGCGTGGGCAGCGGGTGGGCAATGGGATCGGCGCGAAAGCGCTCGAGCAGCACCACCGGGCGCTGCGGCGCGGGCAGGTCGAAGTGGCCGGCCTGCCAGAAGTCGTCGAAAGCGGGCAGGGCAATGCCTTGCGCCTGCGCGCGCGGGCGCGAACTCTCATACAAATGGCGCAGCCACTGGCCGGTGTCGCGGCCTTCGGTATAGGCCTGGGCGAAGTCCAGTCGCTGGGCCAGCCCCGTGAAGATGGCGTAGTCATCGCGCGCTTCGCCCACGGGCGCTATGGCCGCCTGCATCGCCACCATGAAGCGCTCGTTGCTGGCGCTGCCGATGTCGTCGCGCTCAAGCGCAGTCGTTGCGGGCAGCACGATGTCGGAGTGCCGCGCCTGGGCGGTCCAGTACTGCTCGTGGGTGATGATGGTTTCGGGCCGCTGCCAGGCTTCAATCGTGCGGTTCAGGTCCTGGTGGTGGTGAAACACGTTGCCGCCGGCCCAGTACACCAGGCGCACATCGGGATAGCGGTGCTGGCCGCCGTTGTACTCGAAGGGCGCGCCGGGCTGCAGCAGCATGTCGGCAATGCGCGCCACGGGAATGAACTGCGCCACGGCGTTGTGCCCCTGCGGCAGGCGCGCGCCCGAGAAACTGGTCTGGCCGCTGCCGATGTAGTTCATGCAGCCGTAGCCCAGGCCGAAGCCGCCGCCGGGCAGGCCGATCTGGCCCAGCAGCGCGGCCAGGGTCACGGCCATCCAGAAGGTCTGTTCGCCGTGGCGCGCGCGCTGCAGCGAGTAGACGACGTTGACCAGCGTGCGCTGAGCGGCCATGCGGCGCGCTAGCGAGACGATCTCTTCGGCCGCGATGCCGCAGCGCTCGGCCGCCCAGCGCGGCGTCTTGGGCTGGCCGTCGGCGTGGCCCAGGATGTAATCGCGCACCTGCTCGAAGCCCGTGGTGTGGCTGGCAAGAAAGGCGCGGTCGTGCAGGTTCTCCGCCAGGAGTACATGGGCCAGGCCCAGCATCAGCGCCACGTCGGTGCCGGGGCGCACCGCCAGCCATTGGGCCTGGGGCACTTCGGCCATGTCATCGCGCACCGGGCTGATGTTGACGAAGCGCGTGCGGCCGGCCGCGGCCATGCGCCGCAGCGCCGGGCGCACGCCGTGTGCGCTGGCGCCGCCGGGGCTGACCTGGGTGTTGCGCGCGGGCAGGCCGCCAAACGAGACGAACAGTTCGCAGCGCTGCTCCAGTACCTCCCAGGACGTGTGCTGCTGCAGCAGTTTGTCCATGGCGTCGACGATGTGCGGCAGCAGCACCCGGCCCGCGCCCAGGCTGTAGCTGTCCTTGCTGTAGACATAGCCGCCGAAGCCGTTGAGAAAGCGGTGCAGCTGGCTTTGCGCGTGGTGAAAGCGCCCGGCGCTGGACCAGCCGTAGCTGCCGCCGAAGATCGCGCCATTGCCATGCGCGTCGCGCACCCGCCGCAGTTCGGCCGCCACCAGGTCGAGCGCCTCGTCCCAGGGCACTTCGACAAAGGCTTCGCGCCCGCGCTGCGCGCCGCTGTCGTGGCGCGTGGCCGGGTGCAGAAAACCGCGGCGCACCGCGGGCCGGCGCACGCGCGTGGGGGAGTCGATGGCGCCGGGAATCGACTGGCCTATGGGCGAAGGATCGGTGTCCCAGGGCGCGGGCTCCATGCCGGTGAGCTTGCCGTTGCGGACTACAGGCCGGTAGTTGCCCCAGTGGGTCGAGGTGAACGCCATGTTCAGGCGGCCACGGGCTCGGGCCGGGGCGCGCCGCGCAGCGACAGATCGGGCCGGGTCAGCGCCTGGGCGCGCGCCAGCGGCAGCAGGTCGCGGCCATAGCCGATGGCGTCCTCGACGGGATCGAAGCCGCGGATCAGGAAAGTGCTGATGCCCAGGTCGCGGTAGTCGAGCAGCGCATCGGCCACCTGTTCGGGCGTGCCGACCAGCGCGGTCGAATTGCCCTGGGCGCCGAGCAGGCCGGCAATGCCGGTCCACAGGCGCTTGTCGAGGCGCGCGCCCCGGGCCGCGGCGTCAAGCAGGCGCTGCGAGCCCACGTTGCCGGGCGCGGGCTTGTCGAGCTTTCCCTTGCGTGCGGCAATCTCGCGTGCCTGCTCCAATATGGTCTCGGCGCGTGCCCAGGCCGCGGCCTCGGTGCTGGCGAGAATGGGTCGCAGCGAAAGGCTGAAGCGCACGCTGCGGCCGTGGCGCGCGGCGGCGGCGCGCACGCGGGCCACGGTCTCGCGCACCTGTTCATGGGTTTCGCCCCAGAGCGCATAGACGTCGGCATGCTTGCCCGCGACCTCGATGGCGGCGTCGGACGAACCGCCGAAGTACACCGGCAGATGCGGCTTCTGCGGCGAGCGCACATCGGAGAACGCCTTCTCGTAGCGGTAGAAGCGGCCATGGTGATCGAACGGCTGCTCGCTGGTCCAGGCCTTGCGCACGATCTCCAGGTACTCGTCGCTGCGCGCGTAGCGCTCCTCCTTGTCGATGAAGCTGCCGTCCTGGCGCATCTCGAACTCGTTGCCGCCGGTGATGATGTGCACCGCGCAGCGCCCGCGCGTGACGACGTCCAGCGTCGCGAGCTGGCGCGCGGCCAGCGTGGGCTGGGTGAAGCCGGGCCGGTGGGCCACCATGAAGCCCAGGCGCCGGGTCACCGAAGCGGCATGCTGCGCGACCAGGATGCTTTCGGGCGAGGTGGAATGAAAGGCAATCAGCGCGCGGTCGAAGCCGCCGTCCTCGTGGATGCGCGCGGTGTGCTCGACATGCGCCAGGTCCAGGCCGGAGCGCGGGGCATCGATGATTTCCGAGCTGAGCTGGGTGCCGATGTAGCCAATGAATTCAAGGGACATGCTGGAGGTCTCCGGGTTGGAAGAAAGTCAGGGGGCGCACGCATCGCGCGCCATGCGAAACACCTGGTCCATGCGCCAGTGCTGGTTGGGGTGGCTGGCGGCGAACTCACCCCAGCCCGAGTCGCGCCGGAACTGGCCGAGCAGGCCCGCGGCGCGCACCTGTTCGGCATCCAGCGGCGTGGGTCCCGTGCAGTCGGGAGCGACAAACAGCGCGTCGGCGCCGCAGTACAGCTCGCACATGTAGCAGGTCTGGCAGTCATCCTGGCGGGCAATGTGCGGGCGGCCGTCGGCGCCGGCGTCAAACACATTGGCCGGGCAGGCGGTGATGCAAGTGCCGCAGGCGGTGCAGGCATCGGCAAGAACAAGTTCGATCATGGGTGGCTGGCCAGTGGCTGGTCCTGTGTCGTGGGCGGGGCCGCAGGGGTCTGCATGTCGGGGCTCACCCATGCGCGCTCCAGACCGCCGATCTGCAGGCGGCGTGCCTGTCGCGCATCGCTGGCCGGCAGGTCTTCGCGCTGGTGCATGCCGCGGCTTTCCTTGCGCTGCAGCGCGGCGGCAACCGACCAGCGCGCGCTGGCCGTGAGCGCTGCGGCTTCGCGCAGGCGCAGCGCATCGCTGGCTGCGCGGCCGTGGTCGCGCAGCTCGGTCCAGGCCGACTCCAGCGCCTGCGCGCTGGCGCGCAGCCCGGCGCCGGTGCGGAACAGATTGCGCTCGTAGGGATGCATCTGCGCCTGCACGGTGGCAATGGCCTGGCGGGCATCGACAGCGCGCGCGTTCTTTGCGGGCCGCAGCCCGGCCTGGCCCAGCGGCTGCAGCGCCGACGCCGAGGGTCCGCGCCGCAGCGCGAAATCCGCGGCCGCGCGCGCCGCCCAGTGCGCCGACGACAGCGCCCAGGCCGAGTTCTGCGCGCCGCCGCCCGAGATGGCGCCGGTCACGAGTTCGCGCGTCGCGGCGTCGCCGGCCGCATACAGGCCCGGCACGCCGACGCCGCAGTCGGCACCGGTCACGCGCAGTCCGCCCGTGCCGCGTATCGTGCCGTCGGTGTGCAGCGTGACTTCAAAGCGATCGCGCCAGGGGTCGATGCCCCAGCGGTCGAACGGCAGCATCACATTGGGCGAGATCGTGGGCAGCCATTGCCGCACCTGTTCGGGCATGCGGTCGAAGCGGCAGAACACCGGGCCCTGCAGCAGCGCCCGCGCCAGCGCGCGGCTGTTGTCGGGCCCCGCGGGAATGTCCAGCGCCCGGCCGCCGGCATCGGTGTAGCTCGCATAGGCGTACGACATGGTGCGCGTCATGTTGGAGCGCAGCGGCGCGACGGTGTAGGCGGCCGTGAACTCCATGCCCGACAGCGTGGCGCCGGCCTCGGCACCCATCAGGTAGCCGTCGCCGGTGTTGTTGTGCGCGCCAAGCAGGTGGGAGCGGAAGCTGGTGCCGCCCGTGGCCAGCACCACCGCGCCGGCGCGAATCTGCCAGGGCGCGTTGCCGCGCTGGCGCTGCAGGCCGCGCGCGCCCGCGATCGCGCCGTCGCTGGCGCGCAGCAGTTCCAGCGCGGGCCAGTGGTCGAGCACGCGCACGCCGAGATCCAGCGCCAGGCGGCGCAGCGCGGCCAGATATTCGGGGCCGCGCAGGCCGCGGTATTGCAGCGCGCCGGCTTCGTCGCGTGGAAAGTCATAGTGGCTGGCGAGCGTGGGCAGAACGCGCCAGGTGAGATCGATCACCGCCGCCATCCACTGCGCATCGCCCAGACCCGCGGCAGCGAGACTGCGCGCGGCAATCGCCTGCGGCCTGGCATCGGGCGCGACCCACCAGTGGCCCGGGCCGGCGGTTGCCGTGACGCCGCTGGTGCCGCAGTAGCCCTTGTCCACCAGGATCACGGCCGCGCCGGCGCGCGCGGCCGCAATGGCCGCCCAGGCTCCGGCCATGCCGCCGCCTATCACCAGCACGTCGGTCTGCAGCGCGATGCGGTCTTCAGGCATGCACGGCCTCGGCAATGTCTGCCGTGGCCGCCGGCGCGGGCCGCACGCCCAGCCAGGCCAGCAGCTGGCCGCGCATGGCGTTGAAGTCCGTATGCTCGACGGCGCGCGGATGCGGCAGTTCGACCCGCAGTTCATGGCGAATCACGCCTTCGTCCATCACCAGCACCCGGTCGGCCAGCAGCAAGGCTTCCTCGACATCGTGGGTCACGAGCAGGATGGCGCAGCGGTGGCGCTGCCACAGCTCCTTGACCAGCTCCTGCGCCTTGGCGCGGGTCAGCGCGTCCAGCGCGCCAAACGGCTCGTCCAGCAGCATCAGGTCGGGCTCGCGCACCAGCGCCCGGGCCAGCGACGCGCGCTGGGCTTCTCCGCCCGACAGCACCTTGGGCCAGACATCGGCGCGGTGGCTCAGGCCCACTTCCTCCAGCGCGGCCAGCGCGCGCTGCCGATCGGGCCGGCCGGGCAGGGCCAGCGCCACATTGCGCCATACGCGCTTCCACGGCATGAGGCGCGGCGCCTGGAATGCGACGGCGCGCCTGAGCGGGACTTCGACGCTGCCCGCGATGTCGTGGTCCAGGTCGGCCAGGATGCGCAGCAGCGTGCTCTTGCCGCAGCCCGAGCGGCCTATGAGCGCGACGAACTCGCCGGCGTGCAGGTCCAGGTCCAGGTTGTCGATGACGGCGCGTTCGCCAAAGCGCCGCGTCAGGCCGCGCACGCGCACGGCGGGGGTGGAGCTGTCCATGCCTTCAGCCTCCGCTGAACGCCGGCCGCCAGGCCAGCAGCAAGCGCTCGAGCGCGCGCACCACCAGATCGACCACCAGGCCCAGCAGCGCATAGACCACCAGGCAGACGACAATCACATCGGTCTGGAACATCTCGCGCGCCGTGCTCATCAGATAGCCCACTCCGGCCGTCGCATTGATCTGCTCGCCGAACACCAGTGCCAGCCACGACACCGCCAGCGCATAGCGCAGGCCCACCAGCGCATTGGGCAGCGCGCCGGGCAGCACCACATGGATCACCATGGCCGTGGGCGACAGGTTCAGGGTGCGGCCGGCCTCGACCAGCGCCTGGTCCACGTTGCGAATGCCCGCATACACATTGAGGTACAGCGGAAACGCCGTGGCCAGCGCGATCAGCGCGACCTTGGGTTCCTCGCCAATGCCGAACCAGATGATCAGCAGCGGAATCAGCGCCACATTGGGCACGGTGCGCAGCATCTGCAGCACCGAGTCGATCAGGTCCTCGCCCAGCCGCGTGAGGCCAGACAGCACGGCCAGCAAGATGCCTGCGCTGCCACCTATCGCCAGGCCCAGCAGCGTGCGCTGCAGCGAGATCAGGATGGCATCGGGCAGCTCGCCCGAAGCCCACAGCGCGGCGGCCGAAGACAGCACGGTCTGCGGCCCGGCCAGCACTTCCGAAGGCAGCATTCCGCTCACCGACAGCGCATACCAGAGCGCGACCAGCAGCACCGGCCCGGTGGTGCGGCGCACGATGCGCGGCACGCCGCGGCGCAGCGTGGAACTCGGAGCGATGCGCTGCAGTTCGATGCCGCCGGCCGGTGTGGGCCTTGGCAGCGGCGCGACCGCGTGATCGTGCACCGTGGCCGCGCGCGGCAGGGTCAGTTCCAGCGAAGTCATGCCACGCTGGCGATCGGCAGATCGCGGTAGACGTATTGATTGAAGTCTATGGGGCCGCGCAGCACGCCGGTGTCCAGCCAGACCGCGTGGGTGCGCTGCAGCCGCGCGACAAAGGTGTCGTCAACGGGCACGCGCCGATAGGCCGAGTTTTCTTCATGCAGCGAAGCCACGACCGACTTGTCCTGCTTGCTGAAGGCCGCATACCAGGCGATGTAGGCTTCGGGGTTGGCGCGCGCCCAGGCGTAGGCCTTGTCGGTCAGCTGGGCATAGTGCGCAATGGCCGCGCGCTTTCCCGCATCGGCCAGCGCGCTGCGCGTGGCGCTGAGCACCGATTGCCCGCTGTTGATGCCCACGCCGTCGTGCAGCACGCGCGCGCCCAGCGCGCCCACGGTGCGCGCGCGAAAGATGCCCCAGATCGCCCAGGCATCGATGCTGCCCGCGCCAAAGGCCGCGCTGGCGTCGGTGGGCGACAGGAATGCGAGCTTGACGTCATCCAGCGCAATGCCTGCTTCCTTGAGCACCCCCACGGTCGTGAAATGCGCCACGCTGCCGCGCGTCGTCGGCGAAATGGTCTTGCCGCGCAGATCAGCCACCGATTTGATGTCGCTGTTCTTGCGCACCAGCAGCGAGGTACCCTTGCCGCCGTTGGTCCAGCTCGCGACCGCCAATATGCGCGATCCGCCCGCAATCGCGCTGACGGTAGGCGAGTCGTTGGCGCTGCCGATGTCGGTGGCGTCGGCCTTGAGCGCCTCGTGCAGATTGACAGCGGCCGCGTAGTTGGACCATTCGATCCTGTAGGGCAGGCCGTCCAGCAGACCGGCCGCGCGCAGCAGGCCTTGCGAGGCGCCGGTCTGGTCGCCGACGCGCAGCGTGACCTTGCGCAGATC
>NZ_JAVWWA010000102.1:10156-18953 GCF_036666375.1 Comamonas sp.
GCGAGGTGGTCTTTGACCGCGACTTTTTGCGGCAGGATCTTGCGGTCCGAAAGCCAGTCGGCGGCCTTCTGGAATTTCTGCAGGAAAGCGGTGTCCTGCACGCCGTGGATCTCCCAGCGGCGCTGGTAGCTCGCCTGCTGGTCGCGCACCGCGTCGCTGTAGCCGGCTTCCTTTTGCGCCAGGGTCTCGGCCTCGAGCGCATGGGCTCCGGCCCATTGGGCTTCGGCGGCGTAGGCGGCGTTGACCGCGCGCACGATCTCGGCGTTCTCTTCGGAGAAGCGGCGCGTGGTGACAAAGGAGTTGAAGTCGATCAGAAAGTCGAGATCACGCCCTTCGAAGAACACGTCATGCGCCTTGTATTCGGCGCGTGCGATGTCGACGGCCGGGCTCCACATCGACCAGGCATCGATCTTTCCCTGGGCGAACGCCGGGCCGGCATCGGGCGGATTGAGGTAGACGAACTTCACCTTGCTGCGGTCTATGCCGTGCTTTTCCAGCGCCGCCACCAGCAGGAATTCGCCCAGGCCCGAGCGATTGACCGCAACCGACTTGCCGATCAGATCGCTGACCTTGTCTATGCCCGAGCCGTCCTTGGCAATGATGGCCGTGCTGCGCGGCTCGACCACGGCGAACTGGGTGAACACCAGCGGCGAGCCGGCCAGCATCGCGGCCAGCGCGGGCGTGGTGCTGCCGCCAAAACCAAAGTCGGCGCTGCCGCCGGTGACGGCCTGCAGCGAAGGCGCATGGTTGGGAAACGGGCCAATCCATTCGACCTTGATGCCGTCGCGCGCCAGCTGTTTCGCGAAATCGCCGCGCACCTTGGCCAGCAGCGGCAGGCCGCCGCGGCCCCAGCCCAGGCGCACGGTGTCGGTGCTGCGGCCGGGTCTGCGCCTGGCGCTCTGGGCATGGACGGGCAGTACGGCAGCGGCGCCGGCACCGATCAATGCAGCCTGTACCAGGCTGCGGCGGGAAGGGGAAAATGAAGCGTCGAAGGGCATGGTGGTCCAGGTGAAAGCAAGGAAATTCAGGATTAGGCGAGCGCGTCGGAGGCCACGCCCAGCTCGCCCAGCAGGCGTTCGCGCAGGGCCACGGCATCGGGGTGGGCGCGGTGCGTGTTGGCCTGTGGCGGCACCGCGTACTCGCTGGCGATGGCGCCGGCGCGCATCACCAGCACCCGGTCGCCCAGCGCCACGGCTTCGTCCACATCATGGGTCACGAGCAGCACGCCGGGCCGGTGGCGCGCGACCAGTTGCTTGACCAGGCCCTGCATGCGTATGCGGGTGAGCGCGTCCAGCGCGGCAAAGGGTTCGTCAAGCAGCAGCAGGCGCGGTTCGCGCACCAGCGCCCGGGCCAGCGCCACGCGCTGGGCCTGGCCGCCGGAGAGATTGCGCGGCCAGTCGTCAAGCCGGTCGCCCAGGCCGACTTCCGCCAGCGCGGCTTCGGCCAGCGGCCGGCCCGTGGCGTCATCGAGGCCCAGCGCCACGTTGCGCCACAGCGTGTCCCAGGGCAGCAGACGGTGCTCCTGGAACACCACGGCCGGCTGGCGCGGGCCGTCGATGCGGCCGCCGTCCACCGCGTCCAGCCCGGCCAGGGCGCGCAGCAGCGTGGTCTTGCCGCAGCCGCTTTCGCCCAGCAGCACGACAAACTCGCCGCGGCGGATGCGCAGGTCCAGGCCATCGATCACGGTGCGCTCGCCGTAGCGCCGGCGCAGGCCGTGCACATCGACGGCAATGTCGGCGCTGTTCATCGGCGGCCTCCCGCGGCGTAGTTGGCATGCCAGGCCAGCAGCCGGCGCTCGAGCAGGCGCGCCACGGCATCGGACAGCACCCCTATCCCCGCATAGATCAGTATGGTCAGCACGATCACGTCGGTGCGCAGGAACTCGCGCGCGTCCATTGCCAGGAAGCCTATGCCCGAACTGGTGGCAATGGTTTCGGCCACGACCAGCGCGAGCCAGGCCACGGCCAGCGCATAGCGCACCCCTGCCAGGATGGAGGGCAGAGCGCCCGGCAGCACGATGCGGCGTATCAGCTGGCCATTGCTCAGGCCGGTCACCTTGCCCAGCTCCAGCAGCTTGGGATCGACCTGGCGGATTCCCAGCACCGTGTTGATGTAGATCGGAAACATCACGCCCAGCGACACCAGGAAGATCTTGCCGCCTTCGTCCACGCCGAACCAGACGATCACCAGCGGCAGCACCGCCAGAAAGGGGACGGCGCGCACCATCTGTATGCTGCGGTCCAGCAGGGCTTCGGCGAGCCGGGAAAAGCCCACGGCCGTGCCCAGCGCAAAGCCTAGGCTGCCGCCAATCACGAAGCCGGTGGCGGCGCGCAGCAGGCTGGTGAACAGGTCGCTGATCAGCCGGCCCTGCTGTATCAGGTCCCAGGCCGTGGCCGCGATCTTGCTGGGCGCGGGCAGCACCTGGGGCGAAACCTGGCCGGCGCGCGCCGCGAGTTCCCAGATGAGCACCAGCAGGGCGGGCGCCAGCCACGAGATGGCTAGCAGCGCTGCGGCGCTCAGCCGCCGTGGCGACGGCCGGGCGCGCTCTGCATGATGGGCGGCGGCACCCGCAGGAACTGCAGGGGAGAACGGCAAGGAAGACATGGACTCTTTCCGATGGGCAAGAGCCTGCAGACTAGAGTCAAGTCATCCGAAATCGAAATAATTAAATCGTTCTAATATAGAAAAAATACATGTTTTGGGGGCTCGTCGCCCCGGGTGCGCTCGCCGTCGGCGCGCGCCGCGGCTTGCCTGGCGCTAGCTTGTTCGGTCCAGCCGCTCGGGCATTCCTTCGTCGTCTATCGAATAGGCCCGGCGGTCGCTGCCCACCTGTTTTGCGCGGTCGGCCAGGCGGGTGTAGAAGTCGGCGACTTCGCGCAGATCCTGTTCGTCGAGGTCTTCGATGCCTATCATGCGGTTGCTGGCGTGGCGGTTGGCGGCCAGCAATTCGTTGAGCTTGAGATGGACGGCCACGCTGTCCTTGTTCTGGCTTTGCTGGATCAGAAACACCATCAGGAAGGTCACGATGGTGGTCAGCGTGTTGATGACCAGCTGCCAGTTCTCGGAGTAGTTGAATGCGGGCCCCATCAGCGCCCAGACCAGCACCACGCCCAGCGCGAGGCAGAACATGGTGGGCGAGCCGGCCCAGCGCGTGACGCGCGAGGCGAAATGGTCAAAAGCGGTCTGCAGGCCGGAGTGGGTCGCGTACGAGGGGCTGTTGGTCGACGGCATGGAGCCCAGGGCATCGGTACCGTCAGGGGTGTCGAGTTTTTGTTCCGGCATAAGGCCTCTTCCTTGCGTCATGGGATATGCGGCCCCGGCCCTGCGGTGCAGGCGGGCAGCGATGGGCGATGCGCAGCACCGCGCTGTCTCTCTAGGAGGCGAGCGCCCATTTTGAAGCCGGTCCCCTGGCCATCAGGTCAGGAAGTCTGCCTACTGCGGGGAGGCCTAAGTCCTACATCGCCGCCACGCGCAGTTGACCACAGTGGCTGGGTTGGCAGCGAAGCGTCTTTTGCGTGCGACTTTTTTCCTTCTTCATTTGCCGGAGATGCCTATGTTTCAGTTGGAGGGCCCGTGGTGGGAGCTGCCGCTGCGCGCCAGCGTGGTGTACCTTGCGCTGCTGGTTCTGGTGCGGCTTTCAGGGCGGCGCACGGTGGGCCAGTTCACGCCGTTCGATCTGCTGGTCGTGATGCTGCTGAGCGAGTCGGTGTCCAGCGGCCTTGCGGGCAACGAAACCTCGGTGGGCGGCGGCCTGCTGTCCGCGGCAACGCTGATTGCGCTCAACGTTCTGGTGGCCGCGATCTCGGCGCGCAGCGCGCGCGTGCAGCAGTGGGTCGAGGGGCGGCCGGTGCTGATAGGGCGCGATGGCGTGATCTTCGAGGACGTGCTCAAGAAGCACCATGTGCCGCTGTGCGATCTGGAGCGTTCCCTGCGCGAGGCCGACTGCGATCGCCAGGATCTGAAATTCGCTTTCCTCGAAGCCGACGGGCAGATCAGCATACTGCAGCGCTCGGGGGAGTCGAGCGCGCCTATTGACCGATGAGCTAGATGCCGCCAACACTAGGGGTTGCAGGGGCGGGTGCGGCTTTCGCCGTCGACCTTCCCTGCGTTGTTCCACCAAGGGAAACCCCATGCAGTATTCAGTGCCCTCCATCACCACCGCTGTCGCCCTTTTGGCGCTGGCCGCGATCAGCCCGGTGCGCGCGGCGCAGCCCGAACCGCTGGACGCTGCCGCCAGCGACCCGGCACGGCTAGGCTGGATGGTGGGCGCGCCGCCGCCGCCCGACAAGCAACTGCGCTTCGACGACGGCAGCTACTTCCAGTTTCCGGCAATGCGCTGGAGCGTGGCGCACTTCCGCCAGTTGATGCCCACGCTCAACATTTCGCGCGGCCTGGGCGCGCCCGTGGCGCTGCCGCGCGCGCTGCGCAAGGACATCGACGGCCTGCGCTTTGTGCCGCTGGGCAGCCAGGCGCCCATGACCTGGGCCGAATCGCTTGCCGCCAACTACACCGACGGCATCGTGGTGCTGCACCATGGCCGCATCGTCTACGAGCGCTATTTCGGCGCGCTGGGCGAGCGCGGCCAGCACGCGGCGATGTCGGTCACCAAATCCGTCACCGGCACGCTGGGCGCGATGCTGGTCGCCGAGGGCAAGCTCGACGCCGACAAGCGCGTGGCCGACTATGTGCCCGAACTGGCGTCGTCGGCCTTTGGCAATGCCAGCGTGCGCCAGGTGCTCGACATGACCACCGGGCTGCAGTACAGCGAGGACTATGCCGACCCGAACGCCGAAGTCTGGGCGTTCTCACAGGCTGGCAACCCGCTGCCCAAGCCCAAGGACTACCAGGGCCCGCGTAGCTATTACGAATACCTGCAGACCGTCAAGCCGCAAGGCGAGCATGGCGCCGCCTTTGCCTACAAGACCGTGAACTCCGATGTGATGGGCTGGATCATTGCGCGCGCCACCGGGCGCAACGTCGCCGAGCTGCTGTCGGAGCGCATCTGGAGCCGCATGGGCGCGGAGCAGGACGCCTACATCACAGTCGATTCCACGGGCACGCCTTTTGCCGGCGGCGGTCTGAACACCGGCCTGCGCGACCTGGCGCGCTTTGGCGAGCTGCTGCGCAACAACGGCCGCTTCCAGGGCCAGCAGATCATTCCCAAGGCCGTGGTGGAGGACATCCGCCGCGGCGGGGATCGCGCGGCGTTTGCCAAGGCCGGCTACGCGCTGCTGCCCGGCTGGAGCTATCGCAACATGTGGTGGGTCACCCACCAGGACGACGGCGCGTTCATGGCGCGCGGCGTGCACGGCCAGCGCATCTACGTGAACCCGCAGGCGGCGGTGGTCATCGTGCGCTATGCATCGCACCCCGTGGCCAGCAACTCGGCAAACGATCCGACGACGCTGCCGGCGTTTGACGCGCTGGCAAGGCATCTGGGCAGGACGCCGCGCTGACGCCTGCGCGCCAGCTGCGGCCTGGCGCAACGGGTGCTGCCGGGTAAGATGGCGCGGCGCAGTGTTCGGGCGCGGGCTTTGGCCCGGTCGCAACTTCGCACTGCTCCCGCAAGAAGATGGAAGACAAGGCGCACGCCGGCAATCGGGCAGGTGATGCGTTGAGAAAAGCCAACTTGAGAGGACGACCGATGCTGATAGGTGTACCCAGCGAGACGGTAGCGGGTGAAGCCCGCGTTGCCGTGACCCCGGAGACAGTCAAGAAACTCAAGGCCCTAGGGCATCTGCTGCGCGTCGAGTCGGGGGCCGGTCTGGCCGCCAGCGTGACCGACGAAGCCTATGCCGCCGCCGGAGCCGAGATCAGCGATGCCGCCGGCGCCTGGCAGGCCGACCTGCTGCTCAAGGTGCGCGGCCCCACCGCAGCGGAAGTGCCCTGGCTGCGCGCCGGCAGCACCATCGTCGGCATGCTCAATCCGTTTGACCAGCCCGGCCTGCAGCGGCTCGCCGCGGCCGGCGTGACCGCCTATGCGCTGGAAGCCGCGCCGCGCACCACGCGCGCGCAGAGCATGGACGTGCTCTCTTCGCAAGCGAATATCGCGGGCTACAAGGCGGTGATGATCGCGGCCAATGCCTACCAGCGTTTCTTTCCCATGTTGATGACCGCCGCCGGCACCGTTAAGGCCGCGCGCGTGGTCGTGCTGGGCGTGGGCGTTGCCGGGCTGCAGGCGATTGCCACGGCCAAGCGTCTGGGCGCGGTGATCGAAGCCTCGGACGTGCGTCCCAGCGTCAAGGAGCAGGTCGAATCGCTGGGCGCCAAGTTCATTGAAGTGCCCTACGAGACCGCCGAGGAAAAGGAAGCCGCAGAAGGCGTGGGCGGCTATGCGCGGCCCATGCCCGCGAGCTGGCTGGAGCGCCAGAAAGTCGAAGTCGCCAAGCGCGTTGCCCAGGCCGACGTGGTGATCACCACCGCCCTGATTCCCGGACGCGCGGCGCCGGTGCTGGTCTCCGAGGAAATGGTGCAGTCGATGAAGCCCGGCTCGGTGATTGTCGATCTGGCAGCGGCGCAGGGCGGCAACTGTCCGCTGACCGAAGCCGACCAGACCGTGCTCAGGCATGGCGTGCTGCTGATAGGCGAGACCAATCTGCCGGCGCTGGTCGCGGCCGATGCCTCGGCGCTGTATGCGCGTAACGTGCTCGACTTCCTCAAGCTCATCCTGACGCCCGAAGGACTGCGGGTCGACCTCGAGGACGACATCGTTGCCGCCTGCCTGATGGCGCATCAGGGCCAGCTGCGGCGCGGCGCCTGATCGCCGCTCTTTATCCTTTCTGCACCCTCTTCGCTGACCTGGAGGTCCCATGGACGCTGTCTCCCCGACGCTGATCAATCTCATCATCTTTGTGCTGGCCATCTATGTGGGTTACCACGTGGTCTGGACCGTCACACCCGCGCTGCACACGCCGCTCATGGCGGTCACGAATGCGATCTCCGCCATCGTCATCGTCGGTGCCATGCTCGCTGCCGCGCTGACCGAAACCACGCTGGGCAAGACCATGGGCGTGCTGGCCGTGGCGCTGGCCGCGGTCAATGTGTTTGGCGGCTTTCTCGTCACCCGGCGCATGCTCGAGATGTTCAAGAAGAAGGAGCGCAAGCCCGCCGCTGCGAGCGCAGAGAAGAACGAAGGGGGCGCCCAATGAGCATGAACCTCGTCACGCTGCTGTATCTGGTGGCCAGCGTCTGCTTCATCCAGGCGCTCAAGGGGCTGTCGCATCCGACGACATCGATTCGCGGCAATGTGTTCGGCATGACCGGCATGCTGATTGCCGTGCTGACCACTGCGGCCTTGATCGTGCAGCTGGCCGGCGGCGCGGTGCTGGGCCTGGGCTGGGTGCTGCTCGGTCTGCTGGTGGGCGGCACGGCCGGCACGCTGATGGCCCAACGCGTGGAAATGACCAAGATGCCCGAGCTGGTGGCCTTCATGCACAGCATGATCGGCCTGGCCGCAGTGTTCATTGGCGTCGCCGCCGTTGCCGAGCCCTGGGCCTTCGGTATCACGGCTGCGCCCGTGGCCGCCGTGCTCGGTGCCAACACTCCCGCAGGGTCGGTGGTGTTCGAAGGCATGGTGGTGCCGGCCATTCCCTATGGCAACCGCCTCGAGCTGTTCCTGGGCGCTGCCATTGGCGCCATTACGTTCAGCGGATCGGTGATTGCCTTCGGCAAGCTGTCGGGCAAGTACAAGTTCCGTCTGTTCCAGGGCGCTCCGGTGCAGTTCGCGGGCCAGCACTGGCTCAACCTGGCGCTGGGTCTGCTGACGCTGGGGCTGGGCCTGCTGTTTGTCGCCACCGAGAGCTGGACCGCATTCTTCGCGATGCTGGCGCTGGCCTTTGTCATGGGCGTGCTGATCATCATTCCGATTGGCGGCGCCGACATGCCGGTGGTGGTGTCCATGCTCAACAGCTACTCGGGCTGGGCGGCGGCCGGCATCGGCTTCTCGCTCAACAACAGCATGCTGATCATTGCCGGCTCGCTGGTCGGCAGCTCGGGCGCCATCCTGAGCTACATCATGTGCAAAGCGATGAACCGCTCGTTCTTCAGCGTGCTGCTGGGCGGCTTCGGCGCGCAGGCGGTCACGGCTTCGGGCGCGTCCAAGGAACAGCGCCCGGTCAAGTCGGGCAGTGCCGACGACGCGGCCTTCGTGCTGGGCAATGCGGAAACCGTGGTCATCGTTCCCGGCTACGGCCTGGCCGTGGCACGCGCCCAGCATGCAGTCAAGGAATTGGCACAGAAGCTCACCGACCGCGGCATCACCGTCAAATACGCGATCCACCCCGTCGCCGGGCGCATGCCAGGGCATATGAACGTGCTGCTGGCGGAAGCCGAAGTGCCTTACGACCAGGTGTTCGAGATGGAGGACATCAACGGCGAGTTCGGTCAGGCCGATGTCGCCATCATTCTGGGCGCCAACGATGTGGTCAATCCTGCGGCCCATGTCAAAGGCAGTGCGATCTACGGCATGCCGATTCTCGAAGCCTACAAGGCCAAGACGGTGATCGTGAACAAGCGCAGCATGGCGTCGGGCTATGCGGGGCTGGACAACGAGCTGTTCTATATGGACAAGACGATGATGGTCTTTGGCGACGCCAAGAAGGTGGTCGAAGACATGGTCAAGGCAATTGAATAGCTGCGGTCAGGGCTGATCTAAAGGCGGCGCCCTCAGGGCGCCGCCTTTTTTGCCAAAGCGCAGGGCGAAAAGTGAAAAATTGATGAAAAATCATGGCCAGGGCTTTTCCCCTGTGCTACATTTGCACTCCGCTTCGAACACAGCGCTACCGGCAACGGCAGGCTG
>NZ_JAVWWA010000103.1:0-18668 GCF_036666375.1 Comamonas sp.
CGTTCGGGACGTAGAGGCCGGAGGTTCGAATCCTCTCACCCCGACCAGGAATCCATGCAAAAAGCCCAAGTGATGCAATCACTTGGGCTTTTTGCGTTGGGCTGGCGCAAATCAGCGCGCGCCAGCCAGGCAGTCGTCTGCACTTTCAAGCGACGGCTCGCTCCACATCGCCAGACCGCCGGCCAGGCTCCAGGCCGATGCATGTCCAAGGCGGCGCAGCGCGCGCGCGGCCTGGGCGCTGCGGTTGCCGCTGCGGCAATAAAACACCACCGGCACCTGGGGCGCCAGCGCCAGCCACTGCGGCACGGCCGAGAGCCAGGCCGACAGCGGCACGGCCTGCGCATTCGCGAGCAGACCGCGCCGCGCCTGGACCTCGCTCTCGTAGGCTTCGCGCACATCGACCCACAGCCCGCCCGCCTGGGCCTGCAGCAAGGCCAGCGCGGCCGACTGGTCCAGCACCACGTCCATGCTGTCCGCCAGGTCGTCGGCCAGCGCCAGGCCGGCAAACGCCGCCGAAGCCTCCCGCGGCGCCGCGCCGCTCAGGCCGCGAGCGCGCAGCACTTCGCCGCAGCGCTGCAGGCGCGCGCAGGCCGCGGCAATGAATTCGCCCCTGTCCAGCGCGCCAAACGACAGGCGCACCGCGGCCTGGGTCTGCCACTCCTCCAGGCCCATGGCCTGCAGCACATAGCTGGGCTCGGCCTTGGCGGCGCTGCAGGCCGAGCCGCCGCTGACGCGCAGATCGGCGGCATCGAACAGATCCAGCAGCACCTTGGAACTCACGCCGCGCACCGCGAAGTTCAAGGTGGTCGGCAGGCTCAAAGCGTCAGGAGCGTTGAATTCCAGCCCGGCAAACGCCGCGCGCAAGGCCGCAACCAGCTGGGCGCGATGCGCGGCCAGCGCCGCGGGCGGCTGAAACACATCGCCGGCTTCCCAGGCCTGCAGCACCGCGCCCAGCGCGGCTATGCCCGCGATGTTCTCCGTGCCCCCGCGCAGCCCGCCTTCCTGCCCGCCGCCCGTCAGCAACGGCGTGAAAGGCGCGCCGGCGCGCACATAAAGCAGACCTATGCCCTTGGGCGCATAGAACTTGTGGCCGGAAAACGGCGCGTAATCGATGCCGCGCTCGACCAGCTTCAGCGCCAGCTTGCCCAGTGCCTGCACGCCGTCGACCAGCCACAGCGCGGGACTCGTGCGCAGGATGTCGGCAATGCCGTCGAGGTCGCTGATCACGCCTGTTTCGTTGTTCGCGGCCATGGTGCAGACCAGGCCGGCGGTCGGCGCGTGCGCGCGCAGCCAGGCCAGGTCATGGCGCCCCATGCGGTCCACAGGGATGGCCAGCACCGGCAGATTCAGCCCCAGCAGCGCATTCCAGTGGTGCAGCGCCTGGGGCACGGCCTTGTGTTCGGTCGCGCCATAGAGCAGCGCCCGGGCCGCGGGCTCGCCGGCATCGCGTCGGCGGCGCAGTTCGCACAGCGCCGACAGCACGCTGGTCTGTATGCCTTCGGTCGCGCCACTGGTGAAGAACAGCTGTCCGGTCGGCGCATCAAGCACGCGCCGCGCGCTGGCGCGCACGCCATCGACCACGGCGCGCGCCTTGAGGCCGCTGCCGTGAATGCTGCTGGGATTGCCGAAGCCCTGGGCCATGACGGCCAGCGCGGCCTCGCGGGCCGGGGGAAAGACGGCCGTGGTGGCGTTCGCGTCAAGATAGATTTCCATGGGAGAAATTTTCCACCAGAGGCCCTGAAGAGGTCTTGCAAAATACCGCTTGATTTCACATCATTGCGCGACAAAATTCCAAATCAACGATAGAAAATGAAAATAGATTCCATAGACTGCAAGCTGCTGGAAAAACTCCAGCAAGACGCCGATGCCCCGGTCGCGGATCTGGCCGCCGAACTGGGCCTGTCGCAGACTTCGTGCTGGCGGCGCATCCAGCGTCTCAAGGAGGGCGGCGTGATCACGCGCAACGTCGCGCTGCTGGACCGCAACCACGCCAACGTCAGCGTCACGGTGTTTGTCGCCGTGCGCACCAGCACCCACAGCCAGGAATGGTTCGACCAGTTCCACGCCACGGTCGCGGCCATTTCCGAAGTGGTCGAGCTGTACCGCATGAGCGGCGATGTCGATTACCTGCTGCGCGTGGTCGTGCCAGATATCGCGGCCTACGACAAGGTCTACAAGCGGCTGATTGCGGGCACCCAGTTGCTCGACGTCTCTTCGAGCTTTGCGATGGAGGAGCTCAAATACACCACGGCCCTGCCGCTGACCTACGTGCGCTGAAGCGGCGCAGTCGACATGGCCTAGACAAAAACACCATTCATGGCCCTCACAGACCAGTCCATTGCAGCACCACAATTGCCTCAAACGCGTCACCGGGACAGCGCCTTGAGGCCCTTCACTGGTCTGTGCCGGTGCGTGATATCTGCAACTCTCACTATTGACTGGAACCGACCATGAGCCAACGCCTCGACTATTACAAGCTCTCTCCCGACGCTGCCCAGAAGTACATGGAGTTCAACAACCTGCTGCACAAGAAGCCGTTTCTCGCGCAGTACGGACATCTGGTGACGCTGCGCGCCTCGCAGCTCAACGGCTGCGCATTCTGCGTGGACATGCATGTCAAGGAAGCCAGGATCCACGGCGAGCGCGAACTGCGCCTGCACCATGTGACGGTCTGGCGCGAGTCGACGCTGTTCAGCGCCAAGGAGCGCGCCATCCTCGAATGGACCGAAGCCCTGACCCAGCTGGGCGCGCATGGCGTATCGGACGCGATCTTCGACAGCGTGCGCGCCGAGCTGTCGGACGAGGAACTTGCCGACCTGTCCTTCCTGATCGTCGCCATCAATGGCTGGAACCGGCTGAGCGTGGCGTTTCGCGCCGTGCCCGGTTCGGCCGACAAGCTCTATGGCCTCGACAAGGCCGGTCTGTCCTGATCTAGAGCGACTGCCGTATCAGCAGGCCCAGGCGCTCGGCCTGGGCGGCGGCCGTGCAGTTGGTGAAGCTCAGCAGCAGCGCCGAATCCGTGCACTCCGAAGCCCACCAGCGCGACATCGGCTGCACGGCCATACCATGGGCCAGCAGCTTCTCGGCCAGCGGCTGGTCGCTGCGCTCGCCGGGCAGGCGCAGCACCAGATGCATGCCACCGGGCTGGGGCTCGGTGCGCAGCAGCCCGCCAAGACCGCGCTCGAGCGCGGCGATGGTGGCCGCGCGCCGCTCGGCATAGAGCTTGCGCATGCGCTGGATATGGCGCGAGAAATGCCCTTCGGCCATGAAGTCCGCGACGATGGCCTGGGCGATGGCCGGCGTCGCCGCGGCAAAGAAAATGCGCCCCACGCGCTCGAACGCCGCGACCTGCGCCTGCGGCACGACCAGATAGGCCAGCCGGATTCCGGGAAACAGCACCTTGCTGAAAGTCCCTGCGTACAGCACGCGGCCATGGCGGTCCAGGCTCGCGAGCGCCGGCAGCGGCCGGCTGGCGTAGCGGTACTCGCCGTCGTAATCGTCCTCGACCACCCACGCGCCTTGCGCCGCGGCCCATTCCAGCAGCGCATGCCGGCGCGGCAAGGAAAGCGACATCGACAATGGACTTTGATGCGCGGGCGTGACCGTCACCACTTTCGCGTCGGGTGCCAGCGCGATGCCGCGTTCCACCATCAGGCCCTGTGCATCGACCGGCACCGCCACCGGCAGCAGGCCCGATTCGCGCAGCAGTTGCCTTGTGGGCGGGTAACCCGGATCCTCGACCCAGGCACGGTCGCCGGCCTGCATCACCGCCAGCGCGGCCAGCTGCAGGCTCGCGCGGTAACCCGTGGTGACGAACACCTGGTGGGCGCCGCAATCGATGCCGCGCGCCACCTGCAGATATGAAGCGATCGCGCTGCGCAACGCGGGCAGACCATGCGGCGGCGGGTAGTCAAGGTCCGCGGCCTGCATGCCGCGCAGGTAGCGCGCGCCCAGCCGCGCCCAGATCTTGCGCGGAAACGCATCCATGGCCGGCACGCCCAGCTGGAAAGGCAGCAGCTGCGCCGGCCGCCACAGCGAATCCCGCATCGAAGTGGGCGGGGCTTCCTGTGGCGTGACGGCTGGCGGGGACGCCGCCGCGGCCGGTTGCAACGCGGGATGGATGACCGTGCCCGCCTGGCCGCGCGCGAGCAGATAGCCTTCGGAAGTCAACAGCTCGTAGGCCAGCTCTATCGTGCCGCGCGCCACGCCCAGCTCCTTGGCCAACGCGCGCGCCGAAGGCACGCGGTCGCCCGGCGCAAGGTCGCCGGCCGCGATCGAGGCGCGCACGCGGTCATACAGCTGACGGTACAGCGGCGTGCCGCTTTCCCCGGCCAGCGGCGCGAAGGCAGGCGGCGAAATGGCAGGCGTCATGGTCTAGTCCATAAGTACAGTCTTGGCTCAAGGCATTGTGGCATGCGACTTGTAGAGTCAAGTCCATGAACGCCTCACACGCCCACTCCCCTTGGCCTGCGCCCAGCATCCTGGATCTGGCAGACAGCGCGCTGCGCCCGCTCGACTCCGCGAGCGACCTGCGCCTTGCGGCGCCGCTGATGCAGCAGTTGCGCCCCCAGCTGGACGGCGCGGCCGAGTTCGCCGCGCGCGTGCAGCGCCAGCGCCTGCAGGGCTACCAGCTCATCGGCGCTTTCGCGCCCGACGGCAGCCTGGCCGCGCTCGCAGGCTATCGGCTGCAGGAAAACCTCATCTATGGCCGCTTCCTCTATGTCGACGATCTGGTCACGGACGCGTCCCGGCGCGGCGGCCAGTGGGGCGCGCGGCTGCTGCAGGGACTCGAGCGCGTGGCGCGCGCCGCAGGCTGCGCGCAGCTGGTGCTCGACACAGGTCTGGCCAATGCACGCGCCCAGCGCTTCTACTTTCGCGCCGGGCTCTACACCGGCGCGCTGCGCTTTCAAAAAATGCTGGGTGGCGGCTAAGCCCCGCCGACCTTCACTTCAAACAAGGAAATACGTGCATACCACCTCACCCGACCAGCCCCTGCGCCTGCTGCGCGTCCTGGGCAGCCCGCGCGGCGCGGCCTCCGAAAGCCGGCGCCTGTCGCAGCAGATCGTCGATGCCTTGGTGGCGACGCGCAGCGTGGCGCTGACCGATGTCGACACCAGCGAGCTGCCCGCGGTCGACAGCGGCTATGCCCTCGCATTGGCGGCGCGCGAAGACCCGCAAACTCCAGCGGCCGCGGGCAGCGCGCTGCACCGATCCGACGCGCTGATCGCGCAACTGGCCGCGGCCGACGCCGTGGTCATCGCCACGCCTATGCACAACTTCACGCTGCCATCGTCGCTCAAGGCCTGGGTAGACCATATCGTGCGCATACGCGCGACCTTCAGCGTGACGCCGCAAGGCAAGATAGGCAGCCTGCGCGACCGCCCGGTCTACGTGGCGATCTCCAGCGGCGGCCTGATCACGGGCGAATCCGCACGCCAGCCCGACTTTATGCGGCCCTATCTGCGCCATACCTTGGCGACCATTGGCCTGCACGACCTGCACTTCGTCACGGTAGAAGGCACGGCCCTGGGGGAGGCAGCGCTGTGCGCGGGCCGGCAGGCAGCGACCGAAGCCGTGGACAAGCTGTTTGCCAGGCGCTGACCGGGACGCGGTGGCGCGCGCGCCGGCTCGTGCGCCAGCCAGGCGCCTTGGTACAAGTCCTTGCAAAATGCTCCACGCAGCTATGCAGCCCGCCGTGAATGAGGGATGATAGGGAGACTTCACTTCGCCTCCAATCACCTGCTTCATGCCTGCTGCTGAATCCGTCTCTTCGTCCTCATCCGGCAAGGCGCTCCCCGGACTGGGTCGCGCACTGATTTCTGCGGGCACCATTACCGCAGAAATCGCCGAAGAGCTGCACCGGAAATCGCAGACGGCGCGCACCAGCTTCATTGCCGAACTCATAGGCTCGGGCACCGTCACCTCCTCCGATCTGGCGCATACGCTGTCGACCGTATTCGGCGCGCCCCTGCTTGATCTCGACGCCGTCGATCCCGCGACACTGCCGCAGGGGCTGCTGCCGGCGAAGCTGTGCCTGACCTACCGCGTGGTCGTGCTGAGCAAGCGCAACAACCGCCTGACCATTGCCGCGGCCGACCCCACGGACCAGGAAGCCGCCGAACGCATCAAGTTCACGTCCCAGATGGGGATAGACTGGATCATTGCCGAATACGACAAGCTCGTGCAGCTGTGCGAAGCCACGCACAAGACGGTGGCTGAATCGCTGCAGACCTACACCGCCACGGGTGACTTCAATTTCGACGACATCAAGGCTGAAGATACCGAGGAAGCCAGCGACAGCGCCAACGCCGCGGCCTCGGACGTGGAAGACGCGCCCATCGTCAAGTTCCTGCACAAGATGCTGCTCGACGCTTTCCACATGCGCGCGTCCGACCTGCATTTCGAGCCCTACGAGCACAACTACCGCGTGCGTTTTCGCATCGACGGCGAGCTGCGCGAAATTGCCTCGCCGCCGATTGCGATCAAGGACAAGCTCGCGTCGCGCATCAAGGTCATTTCACGCCTGGATATCTCCGAGAAACGCGTGCCGCAGGACGGCCGCATGAAGCTCAAGGTCGGCCCGGGCCGGACCATCGATTTCCGGGTCAGCACCCTGCCCACGCTGTTCGGCGAGAAGATCGTGATCCGTATCCTGGACCCCGAAAGCGCCAAGATGGGCATCGATGCGCTCGGTTACGAGCCCGAGGAGCGCGAACGCCTGATGCACGCCATCGGCCGTCCCTACGGCATGATTCTGGTCACCGGCCCCACGGGTTCGGGCAAGACGGTGTCGCTCTATACCTGCCTGAACCTGCTGAACAAACCCGGCGTCAACATCGCCACGGCAGAAGACCCGTCCGAAATCAACCTGCCCGGCGTCAACCAGGTCAACGTCAACGAGAAGGCCGGCCTGAGCTTCGCGACCGCGCTCAAGGCCTTTCTGCGCCAGGATCCCGACATCATCATGGTCGGCGAAATCCGCGATATCGAAACCGCCGACATATCTATCAAGGCCGCGCAGACCGGTCACCTGGTGCTGTCCACACTGCACACCAACGACGCCCCGACCACGCTCACGCGCATGCGCAACATGGGCATAGCGCCGTTCAACATCGCGTCCAGCGTGATATTGATCACGGCCCAGCGTCTGGCACGCCGCCTGTGCCCGCAGTGCAAGCAGCCCGCCGACATTCCGCACCAGGCGCTGCTCGATGCCGGCTATGAAGAGGACGAGATAGACGGCAGCTGGGTCACCTACAAGGCGGTGGGCTGCAAGGCCTGCAACAACGGCTACAAGGGCCGGGTCGGCATCTACCAGGTGATGCCCATCACCGAAGAAATGCAGCGCATCATCCTGCGCGATGGCAGTGCCCTTGAAATCGCCGCCCAGTCCAAGCTCGAAGGCGTGCGCTCGTTGCGCGCGTCCGGCCTGCACAAGGCGCGCCAGGGGCTGACATCGCTCGAAGAAGTGCTGGCCGTGACCAACGAATAAAACAGCCCAGCACACGAGAGGGAATCGCATGGCGACTGCAGGCATCCAGGATTTTGTCTTCGAATGGGAAGGCAAGGACCGGCACGGAAAGATCGTGCGCGGCGAAACCCGCGCGGGCGGCGAAAACCAGGTGCAGGCCACGTTGCGGCGCCAGGGCATCTTTCCCACGAAGATCAAGAAGCGCCGCACGCGCTCGGGCAAGAAGATCAAGCCCAAGGACATCGCGCTGTTCACGCGCCAGCTGGCGACGATGATGAAGGCCGGCGTGCCGCTGCTGCAGTCGTTCGACATCGTCGGTCGCGGCAACACCAACACCAGCGTCACCCGGCTGCTCAACGACGTGCGCACGGACGTCGAGATGGGCACCTCGCTGAGCGCGGCCTTCCGCAAGCATCCTCTGTACTTCAACAGCCTCTACTGCAATCTGGTGGAAGCTGGCGAGTCCGCGGGTATTCTCGAAACGCTGCTCGACCGGCTCGCGGTCTACATGGAAAAGACCGAGGCCATCAAGGGAAAGATCAAATCGGCGCTCATGTATCCCAGCGCGGTGATCATCGTGACCTTCGCCGTGATCGCGGTGATCATGATTTTTGTGGTGCCGGCCTTCAAGGACGTGTTCAGCTCGTTTGGCGCCGACCTGCCCGCGCCCACCTTGCTGGTCATGGCGATCAGCGAAGTCTTCGTGCAGTGGTGGTGGCTGATCTTCGGCCTGATAGGCGGCGGCACCTATTTCTTCCTCCAGGCCTGGCGGCGCAGCCCGCGCATACAGATGGCGATGGACAGGCTCATGCTGCGCCTGCCGATCTTCGGCATCCTGGTCGAGAAATCCTGCATCGCGCGCTGGACGCGCACGCTGTCGACGATGTTTGCCGCCGGCGTGCCGCTGGTCGAAGCGCTCGACTCGGTGGGCGGCGCCTCGGGCAACGCGGTCTATGCGCTCGCGACAGAGAAGATACAGCAGGAAGTCTCGACCGGCACCAGCCTGACTTCGGCGATGACTTCGGCCAACGTATTCCCGTCCATGGTGCTGCAGATGTGCGCGATCGGCGAGGAGTCGGGCTCCATCGACCACATGCTGGGCAAGGCCGCCGACTTCTACGAGGAGGAAGTCGATGAGATGGTCGCCGGCCTGTCGAGCCTGATGGAGCCCATCATCATCGTGTTTCTCGGCGTCATCATCGGCGGCATCGTGGTCGCCATGTACCTGCCCATTTTCCAGCTGGGACAGGTGGTCTGATGTCGATAGCTTGGGAAGGAGCCGCCCTGGGCGGCGTGCTGGGTCTGCTCATCGGCAGTTTCCTGAATGTGGTGATCCACCGGCTGCCCAGGATCATGGAGCAGCAATGGGCCGACGAATGCCGGCAGCACGCCGAGGAACAGGCCCTGGCCGCGGGCCTGCAGGCTCCGGCGGCGGCGGCCGGCGAACGCATCAGCCTCAGTGCGCCGCGTTCGCGCTGCCCGCACTGCGGCCATGCGATCCGCTGGTATGAGAACGTACCGGTGCTGAGCTATCTCGCGCTGCGCGGTCGCTGCGCGGGCTGCAAGGCGCGCATCAGCGCGCGCTATCCGCTGGTAGAGCTGGCGACGGCCGCGCTGTTTGCCTTCTGCCTGGGCAAATGGGGCATCAGCCCTGCGGGTCTTGCGTGGTGCGGCTTCAGCGCCGCGCTGCTCACGCTGGCGCTGATCGACTGGGATACGACCTTGCTGCCCGACGACATCACTCTGCCCTTGCTCTGGGCCGGACTGATCGCCGCAGCGCTGCGCTGGACGGACGTGCCGCTGGCCGATGCTGTCTGGGGCGCGGCCGCGGGCTACCTGTCGCTGTGGCTGGTTTTCTGGGCTTTCAAGCTCGCGACCGGCAAGGACGGCATGGGCTATGGCGACTTCAAGCTGTTTGCCGCGCTCGGCGCCTGGTTCGGCTGGCAGGCGCTGGTGCCCATCATTCTCGCGGCATCGGTCATAGGTGCCATCATCGGCATCGTCATGAAGTTTCGCAGCCAGCTGCGCGCCGGCGGCTATATCCCGTTCGGCCCGTTTCTCGCGGGTGCGGGCTTCGCCGCGCTGCTGTTCGGTCCGCAGCGCATGCTCGAGCGCTTTCTGGGACTGCTGGGCTTGTGATGGACCGCATTGCAAGCATGCTGCCGACCAGCCGCTGGCGCACGCCACGCCTGGGCGTGACCGGCGGCATAGGCAGCGGCAAGAGCACTTTTGCGGCGCTGCTGGCCGCGCGCGGCGCCATCCATATCGACGCCGACCAGATAGCGCGCGGCGTCACGGCCGCGGGCGGCCTGGCGATGGCACCCATTGCCGCGGCCTTCGGCGCGGAACTGATCGCCGAAGACGGCGGCCTGCACCGCGAACGCATGCGCGCGCTGGCCTTTGCCGATGCCTCGGCACGCCAGCGCCTCGAAGCCATCGTCCACCCTCTCGTGGGCCAGGCAACTGCACAGCGCATCGTGCAGGCCGAACAGGCGGGTGCGGCGCTGATCGTGCTGGACATTCCGCTGCTCGTCGAATCGGGCCGCTGGAGCCGCGCGCTCGATCAGGTGCTGGTGGTCGATTGCAGTGAGGAAACACAGATCCGCCGCGTGATCGAACGCAACCAGTTGACGCGTGCCGCCATAGAACGCATCCTTGCCGCCCAGGCCACGCGCAAGGCGCGCAGAGCAGCTGCCGATATGATTATTTACAATGACACACAGGATCTGGAGCGTTTGCGCGCGCAAGCGGTTCGGATCGCTGCGTTGTTCGGGCTATGATGGGACATGGCTTGGCTGATGCCGCAGGGCCCGGGCGGCCGGCCTGGGCGTCTTTACGCGCTGGATTGGCGCGGTTTTGTCCTGTTTGCGCCGATGAAAACAAGGTGAACAGGCCCTAGGAGCCCTGCAAGCGTGATCCTCTACGAATACCCTTTTAACGAACGCCTGAGAACCTATCTCCGGCTCGAGTCCCTGTTCCGCCGTCTCGGCGAACTGATTGCACGCCCCTATCCGACCGATCACCATTTCGCACTGGTCACGATCTTCGAGATCATGGATGTCGCCGCCCGCGTCGACCTCAAGTCAGATGTGCTCAAGGACCTCGAGAAGCAGAAAGCGCTGCTCGACAGCTACCGCGGCAACCCTTCGATCGCGACGGAACTGCTAGACCAGATCATAGGCCGCATGGACGAGTGCTTTGCCGCCCTCAATGCGCAGAACGGCAAGACCGGCCAGATCCTCACGGAAAACGACTGGCTGATGGCCATTCGCAGCCGCATCAGCATTCCCGGCGGCACCTGCGGCTTCGATCTGCCCGCCTATCACGCCTGGCAGCACCAGGACAGCGAGGCGCGCCAGCGCGCGCTCGAAGGCTGGACCGCGGCGCTCACGCCGCTGGCCGATGCGCTGTTCGTGCTGATGCAGATGCTGCGCGATACCGGCGTGCCGCAGCGCGTGGCCGCGGAGAACGGCCAGTTCCAGCAGAACCTGCCCACGGGGCGCAGCTTCCAGCTATTGCGCCTGCGCATCGATCCCGCGCTGGATCTGGTGCCCGAGATCAGCGGCAACCGACTGCTGGTTTCGGTGCGCCTGATGCGCGCCGATGCCAACGGCAAGCTCCAGCCCTGCGCCGAAGACGCGAATTTCGAAATCACCCTGTGTGCCTGAAACGCCCATGACGAACGATTCCAAGCCGGCAGCTCCCATCGTGCGCTGCCCCACCTGCGGCGGCCCCAGCGTGTTTGCACCGCAAAACCGCTGGCGCCCGTTCTGCAGCGAGCGCTGCCGCCAGATCGACCTGGGCGCCTGGGCCAATGAAGAGTTTCGCGTGCCCTCCCCCATTCCGCCCGAAGGCGCGCCGCACGGCGACCCCAGGGAACAGGATTAAGCGCCGGCGGCCTCAGGCCGTGGCGGGCAGTTCGCGCGTGTAGTACTCGGCGTCAAACGCCAGACCGCGCTCCTGCGCCAGCCATTCGAGCACCGGCAGCGCGCCGGGCAGCACGGGCTTCACATCGAGCGGCAGCTGCTGCCAGGCCATGTCCTGGCCTTCGCGCATCTCAAAGTTGCCCTGCCATTCACGCACCTTGCACCAGTGCAGCCGCACCAGCGCATGCGGATAGTCATGCTCGGTGACTTTCCAGACTTCGGCCGCGCCAATGGTGATGCCCAGCTCCTCGATCAGCTCGCGGCGCAGCGCCTGCTCGACCGTCTCGCCGGCTTCCAGCTTGCCGCCGGGAAACTCCCAGAAGCCCGCGCAGGGCTTGCCTGCGGGACGCGAAGTCAGCAGCAGCGCGTCGTCGGCGCGCATCAGCACGCCCACGGCGACTTCCGTGTGCTTGCGCGGCGCGTTCACAGCTCGGATTCCTCGGACAGGCCGCTGACATCGGCGATGCCACTGCCGGCCACCGCATGGGTGTCGCGGCCCGCATAGTCGCGCGCGAACTGGTGGGCCACGCGGCCGCTGCGCGAGCCGCGCTCCAATGCCCACACCAGGGCTTCGGCGCGCGCCGCGGCAATCGCCGTGGCATCCACGCCCAGCGCCGACAACCACTGCGCGACCACGCGCAGGTATTCGTCCTGGCTGAACGGGTAGAAGCTGACCCACAGGCCAAAGCGCTCCGACAGCGAGATCTTCTCCTCGATCACTTCGCCGGGATGGATTTCACCGTCGTCGCCGCGCTGCACCGACAGGTTGTCGGTCATGTATTCAGGCAGCAGATGGCGGCGGTTGCTGGTCGCGTAGACCAGCACGTTGGGGCTTGCGGCCGAGACCGAACCGTCGAGAATCGACTTGAGCGCCTTGTAGCCGGGCTCGCCTTCCTCGAAGCTCAGGTCATCGCAGTAGATGATGAACTTCTCGGGGCGACCCGCGACCACGTCGACGATGTCGGGCAGGTCAGTGAGGTCCTGCTTGTCGACTTCGATCAGGCGCAGGCCCTGGGCCGCATAGGCATGCAGGCAGGCGCGAATCAGCGAGGACTTGCCCGTGCCGCGCGCGCCCGTGAGCAGCACGTTGTTGGCCGTGCGGCCCTGCACGAACTGCTCGGTGTTGCGCGCGATCTTTTCCTTTTGCCCGTCGATGTTCTGCAGATCGGACAGTTCCATCGCGCCGATATGGCGCACCGGCTCGAGCAGGCCGCAGCCATTGGCGCGCTTGCGGTAGCGCCAGGCAATCGCCTCGCTCCAGTCCTGGGGCGACTGCAGCGGCTGGGGCAGCACGGCTTCGATGCGCTGCATCAGCTGTTCGGCACGCGCCACCAGGCGCTCGAGAGGGTTGGTATCGGCAGGCAGGGTCATGGCAGAGCTCTCGTGTCTCGGTCGGTTCTGGTCGCAAGCCCCTCAGAGCCCGACGCCAGTCAAAAATATCCGTTCGTCCTGATCCTGAGCCTGTCGAAGGATCGAAGGGTGTGGTTCGACAAGCTCACCACGAACGGTTCAATCCATCGGCAGGTGCTTAGGAACGATAGTCAGCGTTGATGGTCACGTAGTCGTGGCTGAAGTCGCAGGTCCAGACGGTGTCGACCGCATCGCCGCGGCCCAGCAGCACGCGCACGGTGATTTCCTGCTGCTTCATCACGCGCTGGCCGTCTTCCTCGCGGTAGTCGGGGTTGCGCCCGCCCTTCACGGCCACATGCACGTCGTCGAGGTACAGGTCGATGCCGGTCTGGTCGAGGTCGGCAATGCCCGCATAGCCCACGGCTGCCAGGATGCGGCCCAGGTTTGGGTCGCTGGCGTAGAACGCGGTCTTGACCAGCGGCGAATGCGCGATCGCATAGGCCACCTGGCGGCACTCGGCGCCGGTCTTGCCGCCTTCGACACGCACTGTGATGAACTTGGTCGCGCCTTCGCCGTCGCGCACGATGGCCTGGGCCAGCTTTTGCGAGACTTCCAGCAACGCGGCCTGCAGGGCCTGGCCTTCGGCGCTGGACAGCGATGTGATCTGGGCATGCTTGGCACGGTTGGTGGCCACGAGCACGAACGAGTCGTTGGTCGAGGTGTCGCCGTCAATGGTCACGCGGTTGAACGAGGCTTCGGCCAGGCCCGACACCAGCGGCTGCAGCAGCTCGGGCGCGATGTTGGCATCGGTGGCCAGAAAGCCCAGCATGGTCGCCATGTTGGGGCGGATCATGCCCGCGCCCTTGCTGATGCCGGTGATCGAGACCGTCGCCTCACCGATCTGCACCTGGCGGCTGAAGGCCTTGGGCAGGGTGTCGGTGGTCATGATGCCTTCGGCGGCACGCGCCCAGTGCGCGGGCTGGGCGTCGGCCAGCGCGGCCGGCAGGCCGGCGACGATGCGCTCGACCGGCAGCGGCTCCATGATCACGCCCGTGGAGAACGGCAGCACCTGATGTGCGGCCACGCCCAGCAGTTCGGCCAGCGCGGCGCTGGTGGCGCGCGCGGCGGCCAGGCCTTGCGCGCCCGTGCCGGCATTGGCGTTGCCGGTGTTGATCACCATGGCGCGCACCGCGCCGCCCTGGGCCAGATGCTCGCGGCTGACCTGCACCGGCGCGGCGCAGAAACGGTTCTGCGTGAACACGCCGGCCACGGCCGCGCCTTCATCGAGCAGGAACACCGTCAGGTCCTTGCGGTTGGCCTTGCGCACGCCGGCTTCGGCGACGCCAATACGGACACCGTCGATCGCAAGCAGCTCGGCGGCAACAGGGGCGGAGAGATTCACAGGCATGCGAATGTCTTTCGTAAAAGGATGTCGGAGGGATTATCCGGAAAAATGCCCGGCGCCAATGCAAACACGGGCCGTAGCCCGTGCGTGCTGTTTCAGCGCCGGTAGCGCAGGCTCAAGCGAGTTTGCCGTGGCATTGCTTGAACTTCAGGCCGCTGCCGCAAGGGCAGGGATCGTTGCGGCCCACGCGCATCATGGGAGCAGCGGCTTCGGCTTCATCGGCGCGCACCGTGGTCTGGCTGCCGTCTTCGGTGGGCGAAGTGTAGGTCACGTTGGCGATGTGCTCGGCGCGCTGGCCCAGCACTTCGGTGGCCTGGTCCAGCTGTTCGTTGGACTGCACCTGCACCGTCATCAGCACCCGCGTGACTTCGTTCTTGACCTGATCGATCAGCTGACGGAACAGCTCGAAGGCTTCGCGCTTGTACTCCTGCTTGGGCTGCTTTTGCGCGTAGCCGCGCAAATGGATGCCCTGGCGCAGGTAGTCGAGCGCGGCCAGGTGGTCGCGCCAGTTGGAGTCGAAGCTCTGCAGCAGCACGGCGCGCTGGAACTGGGTGAAGTTCTCGTGGCCGATCAGCGCCAGCTTGGCGTCGAACGCGGCTTGAGCGGCCTGCAACACCTTTTCGAGGATTTCCTCGTCGGTGATGGCTTCGGCCGCGCCGACTTCCTGCACCAGCGGCAGGTCCAGTCGCCATTCGTCGTTGAGATGCTTTTCCAGCGCCGGCAGATCCCATTGCTCTTCCATCGAGTCGGCGGGCACATGCTGGCGCACGATGTCGGTCACGGTCTCTTCGCGCATCACGCCAATGAGCTCGTTCAGGTCGACCGCATCGAGGATCTCGTTGCGCTGCTGGTAGATCACCTTGCGCTGGTCGTTGGCGACGTCGTCGTATTCGAGCAGCTGCTTGCGCACGTCGAAGTTGCGCGCCTCGACCTTGCGCTGCGCGGATTCGATGGAGCGCGTGACGATGCCGGCCTCGATGGCTTCGCCATCGGGCATCTTCAGGCGTTCCATGATGGCCTTGACGCGGTCGCCGGCAAAGATGCGCAGCAGCGTGTCGTCCAGGCTCAGGTAGAAGCGCGAGGAGCCGGGGTCACCCTGGCGGCCCGAGCGGCCGCGCAGCTGGTTGTCGATGCGGCGCGACTCGTGGCGTTCGGTGGCGATGATGCGCAGGCCGCCCAGGGCCGCGACTTTCTCATGCTCGATCTGCCACTGCGCGCGCACTTCTTCCAGGCGGCGCGCGCGCGTTGCTTCGTCCAGCGAGGTGTCGGCTTCGACCACGCTCAGCAGCTTTTCGAGGTTGCCGCCGAGCACGATGTCGGTGCCGCGGCCCGCCATGTTGGTGGCGATGGTGATCATGCCCGTGCGGCCGGCCTGGGCGACGATGTCGGCCTCACGCGCATGCTGCTTGGCATTGAGCACCTGGTGGGGCAGCTTGGCTTCGTTGAGCAGTTCGTCAATGATTTCCGAGTTCTCAATCGACGTCGTGCCGACCAGCACGGGCTGGCCGCGCTCATAGCATTCGCGGATGTCCTTGATCGCGGCCGCGTACTTCTCGGCCGTGGTCTTGTAGACGCGGTCGAGCTGGTCTTCGCGCCGGCTCTGGCGATTGGGCGGAATGACCACGGTCTCGAGACCGTAGATTTCCTGGAATTCGTAGGCTTCGGTGTCGGCCGTGCCGGTCATGCCGCCGAGCTTGCCGTAGAGGCGGAAGTAGTTCTGGAAGGTGATCGAGGCCAGCGTCTGGTTCTCGGCCTGGATGGTCACGCCTTCCTTGGCTTCGACGGCCTGGTGCAGGCCGTCGCTCCAGCGGCGGCCCGACATCAGGCGACCGGTGAACTCGTCGACAATCACGATCTCGCCGTTCTGCACCACATAGTGCTGGTCGCGGTGGTACAGGTGATTGGCACGCAGCGCGGCGTACAGGTGGTGCATCAGCGTGATGTTTGCCGGATCGTAGAGCGAAGCGCCCTCGGCAATCAGCTTGGCGTTGGCCAGCACGCGCTCCGCGGTTTCATGGCCCTGCTCGGTCAGGAAGACCTGCTGGGTCTTCTCGTCGAGCGTGAAGTCGCCGGGCGTGGTCACGCCTTCGCCGGTGCGCGGATCGGCTTCGCCGATCTGGCGCTGCAGCATGGGCACGATGGTGTTCATCGCCAGGTACATGGCGGTGTTGTCATCGGCCTGGCCGCTGATGATCAGCGGCGTGCGCGCTTCGTCGATCAGGATCGAGTCCACTTCGTCGACGATCGCATAGTTCAGCTGGCGCTGCACGCGGTCGCCCGACTCGTAGACCATGTTGTCGCGCAGGTAGTCGAAGCCGTACTCGTTGTTCGTGCCGTAGGTGATGTCGGCCTGGTAGGCCGCCTGCTTTTCCTCGCGCGGCATGTTGGGCAGGTTGATACCCACCGTCAGGCCCAGGAAGTTGTACAGGCGCGCCATCCACTGCGCATCGCGGTTGGCGAGGTAGTCGTTGACGGTCACGACGTGCACGCCCAAGCCTGCCAGCGCGTTCAGGTATACGGGCAGCGTTGCCGTGAGGGTCTTGCCTTCGCCGGTGCGCATTTCAGCGACCTTGCCGTAGTGCAAGGCCATGCCGCCGAGCAGCTGAACGTCGAAGTGGCGCATCTTCATGACGCGCTTGGAGCCTTCACGCACGACCGCGAAGGCTTCGGGCAGCAGATCGTCCAGGCTTTGGCCTTGACTCACCCGCTCCTTGAACTCCTGGGTCTTGGCGCGCAAGGCATCGTCGCTGAGCTTTTCAAGTTCGGGCTCCATCGCATTGATGCGAGCCACCGTCTTGCGGTATTGCTTGAGAAGCCGGTCATTGCGGCTGCCGAATAATTTGGTGAGGAAGTTGGTGGCCATGCAAACAGATTCACCTTGCCTGCACCAGGGCATTCAAGGAAACCAGAGTCCCTAAGAAGAATGTATTTCAGATGGGGCCGCGCCATGGAATTTCTACAGCAAGAACCCATAATGCGGAAGACTGATTCAATGATTCTAACTGCCTGATCTTATGCGGGGCATGCCTGCAGTCCACATCCCTGCGCAAAGCGCAGCTGCAGCGATCCGCATGGGCACTCCATGCCCATGGTTTTTGCCACCTGCTCCCCCTGCAATCGGCGCGCAGCCGCGCCGCGCCACCCTTTTTCCCTGGCCATGACCCGACGCAACTACCCTATTTCCCTGCAGCAGGCCGCCCAGTCCTCTCCCACGCTGTCCAAGCTGGTGGCGATGACGCAGGACTCCTCGGCACGCCTGCAGGCGATACAGCCGCTGATACCCATCACCTTGCGCAAGGTGGTGCAGGCCGGGCCTATCGAAGGCAGCTGCTGGTGCCTGCTGGTCAAAAGCAATGCGGCCGCGGCCAAGCTGCGCCAGCTGCTGCCGGCCTTTGCCGCGCATCTGCGCGTCAAGGGCTGGGATGTGACGGAAATCCGCCTCAGGGTACAGGCTTAGCGTTGCGCTGCGCCAGGGCAGGCTTCAAATCCGCATGCCAAGCCAGATCACAGACTCTGTGGATGCGGAAACGACATGCCCTATCAACTTGGGCAACACCCGATGCTGGGATAGATGCAATGCAGATTGGTCATGATGCTGCTGCTCTTCTTCCACGATGGCTGAAATGACGGCAACTGCCCGCTCATCTTGCCCCGAAAGCTCTCGCCGTTGCATTTGCAAATGTTCCAGCACCACTCGTTCAACAGCCACAGTCGTAGCCGCAATGAACTGGCGCCCCAGCATTCCGGTCAAAAGACCCAAGAGAAAACCGCCAGCGCCACACAGCCCGTAGCTGCGGCAACGCCGAACGCCACGCTGCTGAAGCTCTGCCAGGAAGAGCGCACGGTGTTTCTCCTCATGGGCTTTGAATGCCACAAGCTCGGGGACCATGGACGCTGCGGTCAAGCGCGCGGCCAAGATTTGGCCCGCGTAGATATTGACGGCACCATGTTCACCGGCGTGGTTCACCCGCAATATTCTGCTTCCGAGAGGAATGTCCCTGCGAACGCTTTCAGTCATTTTCTTGCCCAGACAGGATGCTGATGGAGAAGGCATCTATGCGCTCCTAGTCGCAAAGGGGCCTCGCTACAGCCTACCATGTGACTTCCAGCAAGTTCAAGGCTGGAAGATAGCTTGTACTCAGGCTGGCGCCTCGAAGGCCGTGCGAGATCTGCGCGGCTGCGGTGTCATGGGCCAGTGCCGGGTCTTGCTGCTGTCCGCAGAGCGTGGTTGAAAAATGCCCGGCGTTTGCTTGCTTATGCCGCCCATCTGCGCATCGATCGCGCATGGTCCATGCCGACAAACCGAGAGGCCTGGCCTGAGATTCGAACGCACGCCGCCATGCAAGCAGTTGCTTGTTAAATGGAGGTATCTAGGGGGAATACGTGTGACGCAAGTGAATGCCACACACCGTTTTTGTATCGTGTCCAGCAAAGTGAACAGCACAAAATACAGCAAAAAGATGGTGCCGGTTGTCGGAATCGAACTGACGACCTACCGCTTACAAGGCGGGTGCTC
>NZ_JAVWWA010000104.1:0-18593 GCF_036666375.1 Comamonas sp.
ATGCAGCAGGTCGTGGCCGATGCGCGCCAGCGCGGCGCCGAGATCCTCACGGGCGGTGAACGCGTGGGCGACAAGGGCAACTTCTTTGCGCCTACGCTGATCGCCAACCTGGAAACCGACTCCGACCTGTTCAACCAGGAGCCGTTCGGCCCCATCGCCGGCATCCGCGCCTTCGACCGCCTGGAGGACGCGATCAGCGAAGCCAACCGCCTGCCTTACGGCCTGGCCGCCTATGCGTTCACGCGCTCGTTCAAGAACGTGCAGCTGCTGTCCAGCCGCGTCGAGACCGGCATGCTGTGGATCAACCAGCCGGCAACGCCTTCGGCCGAGCTGCCTTTCGGCGGCATCAAGGATTCGGGCTATGGCACCGAAGGCGGCCCCGAGGCGCTCGAGGCCTATCTCAACACCAAGGCCGTCTCGGTCGTCGGCATCTAAACGCCGCCGCCGCCGCGCCTTTCAGGCCGGCGGTTCGGACGGCGGCGCAATGCGCTGCGCCTGCAGGAACGACTGGATCAGCAGGCTGCGGCGGCGCTCGCGCGCATAGTAGAGATAGGTGCTGGTGGTGGCCGGGTCGCCGTCAATGCGAACCGGCACGAAGCGCGGGTCGGCAATGAATTCCGCTTCCGACACCGCGCCCACGCCCAGTCCGCGCGCCACGGCCTCGCGCAAGGCTTCGCGGCTGCCGACTTCCAGCGCGCAGCGCGTGCGCACACCCGCGTCCCGCAACGCCGCATCCATGGTGGCCTGGGTCGTGGAGCCGGCTTCGCGGCGCAGCAATTCCATTCCCTCGAGCCGCTCCAGGGGCACGCTGGCGTGGCGCGCCAGCGGGTGTTCGCGGTGGGCAAACAAGATGATGGGATGGCGCGCATACAGCAGGCTTTCGAGCGCCGGGTTGTCGTGGCTGCCTGCGAGCACGCCGATGTCGGTGGTGTATTGCTCCAGATCGGCCAGCACCTGCCTGGAGTTGCCCATGCGTATCGACACCTCGATTCCCGGACGGCGCAGCCGGTGGGCGGCGACCATTTCAATCACATGGAAGGGCCCGACCGCGCCCAGGTGCAGCTGGCCCTGGTTGAGCTGGCCCGAATCGCGCAGGAAGAAATCGGCCTCGGCCTCGAGCGCCAGGATCTTCTGCGCGATAGGCAGCAACTGCGCGCCCGCGCTCGACAGGCTCATGCGGTAGCCGCGGCGGTGAAACAGCTCCACCGGGCTGTGTTGTTCCAACGCGCTGATCTGCGCGGAAATCGTCGGCTGGCTCAGCTGGAGCGCGCGCGCGGCGGCGCTGAGGCTGCCGTGGTGGGCAACGGCCACGAAGGCGCGGTAGCGGGCGGTCGACATCTATAGGCTCCATCTATAAAAACACAGTGGAACCAGTCTAAAAATTTCACATGAAAGAAATATGTCGTTCCTACCATCAAGTGGTCAGACAGCCTGTCTCCCACCACCCGATGCCCACCAGGAACGCCACCATGAAGACCACCCGCAGAAACTGCCTCCAGCTTGCCGGCGCCGCCGCGCTGGCCTTCGCCACCCTCGGGACTGCCTTTGCGCAGACACCCGAATTGCGCGTCGGCCTGATTCCTTCCGAGGACGCCCAGGCAATGATCCGCGCCAGCCAGCAGGTCATGGACCAGCTGGCCGAGAAGACCGGCATGAAAGTGCGGCCCTTTGTCGCCAACGACTACAACGGCGTGATCGAGGCGCTGCGCTCGGGCAAGCTCGACATCGCCTACCTGGGCCCGTTCTCCTATGTGCTGGCCAGCAGCATTGCCAACGCCGAGGCGTTTGCCGTTGCCGTGACCAAGAAGACCGGCAAGAGCGCCTACCACAGCGTGGTCATCACGCGCAAGGATTCGGGCCTGGACAGTGTCGCCAGGCTGCAGCGCAAGACCTTTGCCTTTGTCGACCCGACCTCGACCTCGGGCCATCTGTTTCCCAAGGCCGGGCTGCTGGCCGACGGCTTTGACCCGGACAAGCATTTCTCGCGCGTGATCTTCTCGGGCTCGCATGACGCCAACATCATGGCCGTGGCCAACGGCAAGGTCGACGGCGCGGCCGTCGCCGACCGCATCTTCGAGTCGGCCGTCGCCAAGGGTGTGGTCAAGGCCGAGGACTTCCAGGTGATCTGGCGCTCGCAGCCCATTCCCGAGTCGCCCATGGTCTGGCGCAAGAGCCTGGACGCCGCGACCAAGCAGAAGGTCGCGGCCGCTCTGGCCGAGATCAAGGACCTGCCCTGGGGTGACCAGGGCGTGCTCAACGGCTTCGCACCGACCACCGACAAGGCCTATGACGTGGTGCGCCAGACCGCCAAGGCCCTGAGCCTGGACCTGGGGAAAATGAAATGATACACATCCGTCAACTGCGCAAATGCTACGGCAGCAACCAGGTGCTGCATGGCATAGACCTCGATGTACAGCCCGGTGAATTCGTGGTGATGCTGGGATTGTCGGGTGCCGGCAAGTCGACGCTGCTGCGCTGCCTCAACGGCCTGGCCCAGGCCGACAGCGGCACGCTGCAGGTCGGCGGCATCGACCTGATGGCGCGCCACTCGCGCCGTGCACTGGCGCGCGAAGCCGCGATGGTGTTCCAGCACCACAACCTGGTGCCGCGGCTGTCGGTGCTCAAGAACGTGCTCACGGGCCGGCTGGGAGCTTTGCCTACGCTGCCTTCCTTGCTGCAGCTGTTCCGCCAGAGCGATATCGATCTGGCGCACGAATGCCTGGAGCGCGTAGGCCTGTCGCACAAGGCGCATGAGCGCACCGAGTCGCTGTCGGGCGGGCAGATGCAGCGCGTGGGCATTGCGCGTGCGCTGGCCCAGCAGCCGCGCGTCATCCTGGCCGACGAGCCGGTGGCCAGCCTGGACCCCAAGACCGCGCGCACGGTGCTGCAGTATCTGCGCGATGCGACGCGCGGCCTGGGCATAGCCGTGGTCTGCAATCTGCACCAGGTCGACTATGCGCGCGAGTTCGGCGATCGCATCGTGGGCCTGGCCCAGGGCCGCATGGTCTACGACGGCAAGGCCCAGGGGCTGGACGAAGCCGCGCTGCACGCCATCTACCACGCGCCGCCCGCGGCCGCGGCCGCGCCCGTGCCCGCGCAGTGGCATGCGATTCCCGCCGGAGGTCTGCTGTGAGCCATACCCTGCACAGGAATTCCTACCGCTGGACCGCGCCCCGGCCCGAAGGCACGGGCGGCTGGCTGGCCTATGCGGCGCTGGCCCTGGCCCTGGGCTGGACGCTGCAGTGGAGCGCCAGCGGCGCGCAGATGAGCTGGGGGGAGCTCGCCAACGGCATGCCGCAGATCGGCGACTTCCTGTCGCGCTCGGTGCCGCCCGATCTGAGCATACTGCCGCGGCTGTGGGCGCCGGCGCTCGAGACCATACAGATCGCGATCTGGGGCACGCTGCTGAGCATCGTGCTGGCGCTGCCGCTGTCGTTCATCGCGGCCGGCAATCTGCACGGCTGGCACGGCCTGCGCCGCGCCACGCGGCAGTTCCTCAACGTGGTGCGCAGCATCAACGAGCTGATCCTGGCGCTGGTGTTTGTCTCGGCCGTGGGCCTGGGGCCATTTCCCGGCGTGCTGGCGCTGGCGCTGCACGGCATGGGCATGCTGGGCAAGTTCTTTGCCGAAAGCATAGAAGAGATCGACAGCGGGCCGCTGGAGGCGCTGCGCAGCGCCGGCGCCAGCCAGCTGCAGATCATCGTGTTCGGCGTCGTGCCCCAGGCGATCACGGCCTGGATCGCGGTGGTGCTCTACCGCTTTGAAGTCAACCTGCGCTCGGCCACGGTGCTGGGCATGGTGGGCGCGGGCGGCCTGGGCTTCGAGCTGGTCGGCAGCCTCAAGCTGTTTCGCTACCAGGAAACCGCGACCTGCATCATCGTCATCACCGTGATGGTGATTGCCGCCGACCTGGTCTCCAACCTGCTGCGCCAGCGCGTGCAGGGCGGACGCCGCCACTGATTTGCGCCGTCGGCATCTGCCGGCGGCCTGCCCTCCCAAACCTCTGCAGAGCCCGGCAGCGTCCAACGCCGCCGCGCGGGCGTGCGCTTTCCGTCTTTATCTTTCCAGGCAAATCACCGTGTGGACCTATCACAACCCCGTCAATATCCAGGCCGCGCCGGGCGCGCTGGCCCGGCTTGCCGGCCTGCTGGCCGGCCGCGACTGCATTCTCGTGACTTTTCCCCAAGCCCATGGTCTGGGCCTGGTCGAGCGCATGCAGGCGCTGCTGGGCGCGCAGCTGCGCGGCGTCATCAGCGAGATCCAGCCCAACCCCGATGTGCAGTGGCTGGCGCCGCTTTATGAACAGGTGCAGCGCGACCATGCCGATGTGCCTTGCGTGGTCGCGCTGGGCGGCGGCAGCGTGATCGACAGCGCCAAGGCGCTGCTGTGCGCCACGCCCTCGGGCCGCTTTGCCGAACTGCTGGCGGTGCTGGAGCAGGGCGGCGAACTGCCGCCCGGCGCGCACAAGGCGCTGATCGCGATTCCGACAACGGCCGGCACGGGCAGCGAAGTCACGCCCTGGGCCACGCTGTGGGACCAGGCGGGCGGGCGCAAGCATTCGCTGCACCAGCGCTGGACCTGGCCCGAAGCCGCGCTGATCGACGCCGATCTGATGCTCAGCCTGCCCGCGGGCGCGACGCTGGCCAGCGGCCTGGATGCGCTGTCGCATGCGCTCGAGTCCTTGTGGAACGTCAACCGCAACCCGGTCTCCAGCCAACTGGCCGTGGGCGCGGCGCGGCGCATCCTGCGCACGCTGCCGGCGCTGATGCAGGATCTGGGCGATGCCGGCCTGCGCGCCGAGATGGCCGAGGCGGCGCTGCTTGCCGGTCTCGCGTTCTCCAACACCAAGACCGCGCTCGCGCATTCGCTGTCCTATGACATCACGCTGCGCTACGGCCAGGTGCATGGCATTGCCTGCTCGTTCAGCCTGCCGCTGGTGCTGGAGATGGCGCTGGGCGCGGACGCGCAATGCGACGCCGCGCTGCTGTCGGTGTTTGACGCGGCCAGCGGCGAAGTGGCCGTGGCCAGCCTGCGCGACTTCCTGCAGCGCCTGGGCGTATCGACCGATCCTGCCCAGTTCGGCCTGAGCGCCGGCGACTGGCAGCAGATGGTGCAGTCCGCGGCGCGCGGCCCGCGCGGGCGCAATTTCATTCGCGCACTGGCCTGAACCAGGTCGCTGGCCACCTGCTGCCGCTGTGCTGCCTTTCCTTGTCTGTTTCTTCCGATATTTCCCATGACACTTGCTCTCGCTCCCCATCCCGCTGCCGCCACCTCCTGCGCCTCATCTGCGTTCTTGCCCGAAGGCGGCTGCGCCGACCTGGCGCCCTTGCAGGCCGTGATCTTTGACTGGGCCGGCACGCTGGTCGATTTCGGCTCGCTGGCGCCGACCCAGATCTTTGTCGAAGCCTTTGCCACCTTCGGCATCACCATCACGCTGGCCCAGGCGCGCGGCCCCATGGGCCTGTCCAAGTGGCAGCATATCCACCAGCTGCTGCAGGAACCCGCGATCCATGCGCAATGGGTCGGCGTGTTCGGCCAGGCGCCGCAGGACGCCGATGTCGATGCGGTCTACGCGCGCTTCATGCCGCTGCAGATCGCCAAGGTGGGCGAGTTCTCGGCGCCCATCGACGGCGCGGCCGAAGTGCTGCAGTGGCTGCGCGAGCAGGGCCTGCGCACGGGCTCGTGCTCGGGCTATCCGCGCGTGGTGCTCGACAAGCTGCTGCCCCAGGCGGCCGCGGCCGGCGTCGCGCCCGAGCATGTGGTCGCGGGCGACGAGCTGGCTGCCGGCGCGCGCCCCGGACCGTTCATGGCGCTGGCCAACGTGCTGGCGCTGGGCGTGAGCGACGTGCGCGCCTGCGTCAAGGTCGATGACACCGTGCCGGGCATAGAGGAGGGCCGCAATGCGGGCATGTGGAGCGTGGGCCTGAGCCTGTCGGGCAACGAAGTCGGCTATTCGCTGGAGGAATATGCGCGCGCCCCGGCTGGTGAAGCGGCGGCGCGCATTGCGGCGGCCGACGCCAAACTGCGTTTGGCCGGAGCCCATTACGTGGTGCACAGCGTGCGCGACCTGCCCGAAGTGCTGCTGGCCATCGCGGCGCGCATGCGGGCGGGGGAGAGGGCCTAGGTTTTTGCGGGCTGAAGAGAGGGCTTCCCAGGGCGGGGCGTTCATGGTTCGACAGGCTCACCACGAACGGGAACACAACAGGCCGCTCTCAAACGCCCCTCAGCCTTGATTTCCGCGCAATTCCCTGCCCAGATAGTCCACAAACACGCGGATGCGTGCCGCCAGCTCCGTGTTGCGGTAATAGACCGCGTTCACGGGCTGCAGCTGCTCCACGGTATGGGGAATGAGCAGCTGCACCAGGTCGCCGCGCGCGCGGTCGGCCCGGGTCATGAAGTCGGCCAGGCAGGCAATGCCATGGCCGGCAAGCGCCAGCTGGCGCACGGTTTCGCCGCTGGAGGCGCGCAGGCCGGGCGTGATTTCATAATCTTCGCCACCCGCATGGCGCAGCGGCCAGCGGTTGAGGCTTTCGGGCTGGGTGAAGCCTATCAGGCTGTGGCGGCGCAGATCCTCCACCGCGCGCGGCTTGCCATGGGCCTTGAGATAGGCCGGTGACGCCAGCACGCGCAGCGCAAAGCGCGCCAGCGGCGTGGCATGCAGCGTCGAGTCGCGCAGCGCGCCTATGCGTATGCCCACGTCGGTGCGCTGCTCTATCAGGTCGATCAGGTCGTCGTTGCTGTTGAGCTCGAGCTCGATGTCCGGGTACTGGGCGCGAAAGCCCGCGAGCAGCGGCACGACCGCATGCAGCATGAAGGGCGAAGCCGCATTCACGCGCAGCCGGCCCGCGGGATGTTCGCGCCGCGCGGCCATCTCGTCCTCGGCCGACTCGACGGCATCGAGCACCGCGCGCGCGCGCAGCAGGAACAGGCTGCCTTCCTCGGTCAGCGCCAGGCGGCGCGTGGTGCGGCGCAGCAGCGTGGTGCCCAGCTTTTCCTCGAGCCGGCGCAGCGTGCGGCTCACGCCCGACACCGTCTGCGCGAGGTGCTCGGCCGCGGCGGTGATCGAGCCGGTATCGATCACGCTTACAAAGGCCTGGAGTTCATCGAGCGTGGTTTTCATGGATTATTGATTCTGAGTCAAGAGTATTGTGCTGATGACCGTCTTTGTCTGCAAGTATCCGCGGCGCATAGTACGGCTATTCCACTTCCATGCCCCTGCCATGCCACTTGCTCTTCTTGCGCTGACGATCAGCGCCTTTGCCATCGGGACGACCGAGTTCGTCATCGTCGGCCTGCTGCCCACGCTGGCCGCCGACCTGGCCATCAGCCTGCCGTCGGCGGGTCTGCTGGTGAGCCTTTATGCGCTGGGCGTGGCCATAGGCGCGCCGGTGCTCACCGCCCTGACCGGCAAGCTGCCGCGCAAGCTGCTGCTGCTGGGCCTGATGGCGCTGTTCACCGCCGGCAATCTGCTGGCCTGGCAGGCGCCCAGCTATGAAGCCCTGGTCGCGGCGCGCGTGCTCACCGGCCTGGCCCATGGCGTGTTCTTCTCGATAGGCTCGACCATTGCGACCAGCCTGGTGCCGCGCGAAAAGGCCGCGAGCGCAATTGCCATCATGTTCACCGGCCTCACGGTGGCGCTGGTGACCGGCGTGCCGCTGGGCACGTTCATAGGCCAGCACTTCGGCTGGCGCGAGACCTTTCTCGCGGTGTCGCTGCTGGGTGCGCTGGCCTTTGTCGGCAGCTGGGTGTTTGTTCCCGCCAAGCTGCGCCACACGCCGCCGGCGTCGCTGGCCCAGCAGGCCGGGGTGTTGACCCAGCCGCGGCTGCTGCTGGTCTATGCGACCACGGCCATAGGCTACGGCGGCACCTTCATTCCGTTCACTTTCCTCGCCGCCATCCTGACCGAGATCTCGGGCTTCAGCGCCGCCGCTGTGGGCTGGGTGCTGCTGGTCTACGGCGTGTCGGTGGCGGCCGGCAACCTCTGGGGCGGGCGCCTGGCCGACCGCAAGGGCGCGATTGCCGCGCTGAAGATCATCTTTGCGGCGCTGGCCGGCGTGCTGCTGCTGCTCAACTTCACCGCGCCCCATGCCTGGCTGGCGCTGGCCACGGTGCTGCTGTGGGGCGCGGTGGCGTTCGGCAATGTTCCCGGCCTGCAGGTGTATGTGGTCAAGCAGGCCGAGCGCTTCGCGCCCCAGGCCGTCGACGTGGCTTCGGGCCTGAACATCGCCGCCTTCAATCTGGGCATTGCGGGCGCGGCCTGGGCCGGCGGGCTGATCGTGAGCCACTGGGGCCTGAAGCACACGCCCTGGATAGGCGCGGCGGTGGTGCTGGTGTCGCTGGCCTTGACCCACTGGAGCGGGGCGCTCGATCGCCGCGACAGCGCGGCCGCGCGCCGCAAGGGCCTGGCGTCGGCCGCCCATTGATTTCCTTTTCTCTCACTTTTTCAACGGAGCATCCATGACGACTTCCTTTCATATCCCCGACCTGGGCCTGGGCACCTTCCGCCTGACGGGCAACGCCGTGATCGACTCGGTGCGCAATGCGCTCGAGGTCGGCTACCGCGCGATCGACACCGCGCAGATCTATGGCAACGAGGCCGAGATCGGCCAGGCGATTGCCGACAGCGGCGTGGCGCGCGAGCAGCTGTTCCTGACGACCAAGATCTGGACCGAGAACCTGGGCGGCGCGCAACTGCTGCCAAGCCTGCGCGAAAGCCTGGCCAAGCTGCGCACCGAACAGGTCGAGCTGACGCTGATCCACTGGCCTTCGCCCGCGTCCGCCGTGCCCCTGAACGAGACACTGGATGCGCTGATGCAGGCCAGGGAGCTGGGGCTGACGCGGGCCATAGGCATCTCCAACTTCCCGGTCGCGCTGCAGCAGCAGGCGATCGACGCCATAGGCGCGCACAACATCGCCACCAACCAGATCGAGCTGCACCCGCGGCTGCAGAACTCCGCCGTCGTCGCGCATGCGAAGCAGCACGGCATACGCATCACCTCGTACATGACGCTGGCCTACGGCCAGGCGCTCAAGGAGCCGCTGATCCAGGCGATCGCCGCGGCGCATGGTGCGACGCCCGCCCAGGTCACGCTGGCCTGGGCGCTGGCGCGCGGCTTTGCGGTGATTCCCTCCTCGACGCAGCGCGTCAACCTGGAAAGCAACCTGCAGGCGTCGGCACTGCGCCTGAGTGATGCAGAACTCGCGCAGATCGACGGCATGGACCGCGGCGAACGCCTGGTCAACCCCGACGGCCTGGCGCCGCGCTGGGACTGAGGGCGGGCGCCGCAGCCGGCGGCGCGGGCGTTAAGATGCAGTCAAGGCCTGGGCCGCCAACTTTAGCGGCTAAAAATCCTGGCCGCGTCCGCCCGCCATGTACCAAGAAATCTTTCTGCGCAATGTGCTCAGACTGCTCCATGAGAAGCAGATGACCCGCCAGGCCCTGGCGCACAAGGCCGGCATGTCCCTGTCCTTCCTGTCGGATCTGACCCATGGCAAGGCCAATCCTTCGCTCAAGATCATGGCGGCGCTTGCCGACGCGCTCGAGGTGCCCTTGCCGCAACTGCTGGAAGTCGCGCAGCCGGCGCTCCATGAGGAAGAAGTCGAATACAAGACGGGCAAGCCTTTGCCCGCAGGCCTGACGCGTGTGGCCGCGGTGCTGACCGACTACCAGGCATTCAATGTGCGGCAATGGGACGCGGCCAACCGCAGGCAGCTCGCCAAGGCGAGGAAGCCGCGCTGAAGCCTGGAGTTGGGTGCTGCGCGCGCTCGCTCAGTCTTCCCAGGGAAGCTTGTCCGAATCGTCGGGCGCCACCTGCGCCGGACCCGTGACAATCGCTGTCGCCGCGCTGGCCGAGCGCGCCGCCTGCGGTCTGGGTGCGGCCGGCGCGCCGGCCTTTTTCAACGCTTCCACGGCCTGCGCGCCCTGCGCCTTGAGTTCCTGCGGCCACCACGCCTGGAACGGCTGTATATCGACGCCCAGCGGTACATACCAGCTGCGCTGCTGTGGATCCCAGCGAGCGCCCAAGCCTTTGGCCTGGTCCTTGGCCGCGAAGGGAACGTTGAGTAGGAGTTGGGCTTGCTTCATGGTCCAATCTTAAGCGCAGCACAAGGCCAATTCGGCAAGGTATCCTGCGGGCATGTGAATGCGGCTGCGGCCCGCATTCGGCACCCGCGCACGCACGGGCTTTTCATCGAAACGGATCAGGGAGTGGACGAGAATGTCCGAAGTGACTGAATTCAGCAACGACCCCACGGTGTACCAGGCGCTGCTGGAATCGACCCGGGCCATCCCCTGGAAGATCGACTGGGCGAGCATGACCTTTGCCTACATAGGTCCGCAGATCGAGACGCTGCTGGGCTGGAGCCGCGAAAGCTGGCGCAGCGTGGAAGACTGGGCACTGCGCATGCATCCCGACGACCGCGAGCGCGTGGTGAACTTCTGCGTCACGCAGTCGCAGGCGGGCGTGGACCATGAGGCCGACTACCGCGCACTGACGCGCGATAACGGCTATGTCTGGATTCGCGACGTGGTGCATGTGGTGCGCAACGACCAGGGCGAAGTCGAGGCGCTGATAGGCTTCATGTTCGATATCAGCGAGCGCAAGAAGACCGAGGAACGCCTGCTCACTCTGCAGGGCGAACTCGAGGCGCTGTCGTTCAAGGACGGCCTGACGAACATCGCCAACCGCCGGCGTTTCAATACGAGCTTCGATCTGGAGTGGGAGACGGCGCGCAAACAGGCCCAGCCGCTGTCGCTGCTGATGATAGACATCGACTACTTCAAACAATACAACGACCTGTACGGACATCTGCGCGGCGACCAGTGCCTGGTCGAGATCGCCCAGACCTTGAGTCTGGCACTCGACGGCCCGCGCGACCTGGTCGCACGCTTTGGCGGCGAGGAGTTCGTGATCCTGCTGCCCGCGGCCGATGCCGCCGCCGCCTGGAATGTCGCGCAGCGCTGCCAGCGCCTGATCCAGAAACAGGCGATCACCCATGCGCTGTCGCCGCACGACAGACGGGTGACGGTGAGCATTGGCGTGGGCACGGTTATTCCGGATGCCCAGGCGGGTTCCTCGGGGTTTGCCGACGCCATCGATCAGCAGCTGTATGTGGCCAAGAACAACGGCCGCAACCGCATAGAGCGCCTGGAACTGGCGGTCTGAGCTGCCGGCTCAGGTCAGGTTCAAGCCGCCGTCCGACAGCAGGATCTCGCCCGTCAGATAGTCCGAAGCCACCAGCATGGACACGGCCTGGGCAATGTCCTCGGGGCGCGCCGCCCGGCGCATGGGTGAGCGCTGCTGCCAAAGCTGCTGGGCCTGCTTCCAGTCCGCCGTGAGCGGGGTATTGACCAGACCGGGCGCGACCGCGTTGACGCGGATGTCGGGCGCCAGCGACAGCGCGAGCAGCCGGGTCATATGGTTCAACGCGGCCTTGCTCGCGGCGTATGGGATGGATGCGCCCTTGGGCCGCTCGCCCGCATGCGAGCTGATGTTCACCACGCAGGCCGCGCGGCCTGGCTGCGCCGCGGCACGCAGCGCCGACTCGGTCAAAGCGACCAGGCGGAAGGGCGCAATCACGTTGACTTCGTGCAGCGCATGCCAGATTTCCGGCGTCGCGGCCGCGAGATCGGCATGCGCAATCACCTGGCTGATGCCTGCATTGTTGACCAGCACATCAAGCCGCCCCCATGCCGCCAAAGCGTGATCGACCAGCCGGATACGGTCGGCGTCCAGCGCCAGATCCGCCTGCACGTAGACGGCATTGCCCAGTTCAGCGGCCAGTGCCTGACCCGCGTCGATTGAACTGCGCGAATGCAGCACCAGCGCAAATCCTTCGTTCGATAGACGGCGGGCGATCGCGGCACCGATGCCGGAGGTGGATCCGGTGACGAGGGCTACGCGGCGGGAGGTGGTGATGGGGACTTGGGGCATGGAAGGCATGCGAGGTCGTGTGGACCCCGCAGGGCATTATCCGATGATTGTGCGCGATAGACGCAGCCGCTGTGCAGCGGGGCCTGTGGACATGGCGGCGCTGCACCGGTCTGGCATCCAACGCTGGGAGGGCATGTGGAAAGCTACATATGCGTTGGCTGCCGAAGCAGTCAGGTATTGAATGCAGCTTACATAAATAACATCTACCTTTGCAACAAGCTTATATAGACAAACCGGATACAGCTCAGATAACGCCCACACTGTTTCCAGCATGCAATGCACAAGCCGGTAGCGTCCCCAATATCGGAGCAGGTCGGCGTGACATGATGGAGCGCATGGCGGGCGGCCGGGATGCGTCCCACCATTTCCTGCGCTGTCCTGGATTGGGTGTATCAGTTCAGCGGGTGTGGCGCACGCTGCGACTGCGGCGATGCCAGCAGCGCGCAATGCCTGCGGGCGCCGGCCTCTTGCCCACCACGTGAAGCATCGCGGTGTTGCTTGCCGGGTATTCAATCCGAGCCAGCAACAGACATCTTGGTGCCAAGCGCATTTCAAGGCCGCTGCTGCACCGGTTGGTGGCATGCAGATGAGCAGGCCCGGGGCCAATGGGACTCACATTCCGCAAATTCCAGTCGGTGAGGTGCTATTCAGCCCAACTGTATACAGCTTACATGATAGATACAAATATTTAAACCTTCAAAAAGTGAACTGATAAAGGCGACATGTAAGCAGCATAGATGTTCATCAGAATCAAACGCCGGGAGTGAGTGCCAACATGCGATGCTTTGAATCTGCAGTTGCGCAGACAACAATGCACTGGCGAGTTGGCGTGAACCCCTCACAGGCAGCCACCTCAGGGCACGCGGGAAACAGCAGGTTCACACTCATCACGACGCATGACATGTACGGTCACAATCGTCCACCTGCTAATAAGTAGCACATGCCGTTTTTCTGACGGACATCGATGCAGCGCAGGCACGGCTCATCCTAGCGAGCATCCTGATGAAAGTTGACGCTCAGCCGACAAGCGATCTGTGCAGTGACCGAAGCTCACGCTAGCAATAAGGCAACTGTCTGGCATCGTGCGGCTGGATCAATCTTTATTGTTGAGGGAAAAGCTTGGGGACGATGATCGGCGTTTGGTAGTTTTTTTAAGAGAATCCAGAAAAAACTTGTCAACATTGTTGTTCGGCCTTATGCTTCGCTTCTCAAACATGAGATACGTTGGTTAATGCCATGGCTAGAGCGATTCAATTCAAAACATCCGTAGCGACAGCCCTGTCAGGCTTGGATGTTTCCGCCAAAAAGTTGCAGGAGTTGGTGGGTCGCGAAAAGCCTGCAGGCCAGCACCACATGAAGTACACGCCTGCCGACATGCGCGCAGCGCGCTACCGTGCGGCGGGCATGGTGCCGCCGACCACGCATTCTCTGCCCCTGGGTTCCACGAATCTTCCACCAGTCATCGTGACCCGCATGACCAAAGGTGGCGTGGGCAAGACCAGCGTTTCGGTCAACGTTGCTTCGTCCTTGGCGATGATGGGTTTTCGGGTGCTGGTCATCGATGCCGATCCCCAGGCATCGGCGTCCAACCTGCTCGGCATTGATACAACTGGTTACGAAACCGACATTCGCCACATCGGCCACTTTCTGCGCAAGGCGGAGAAGGAACCCGATGCGGAGCTGCCTTCGGCCATCAAGCACATTTACGAGGGCGGATTTCTCGACCTGATTCCAGCCGACATCACCTTGGCCGAGACCGATGCCAGCCTGGTGGCGGTCATGGCCAGCCATGCGCGCGCCCAGCTTTTTCTCAACCGCAACGGTGCATTCCTGTCGAGCGCCTATGACGTCATCATTGTCGACACCGCTCCAGGCACCACACCTATCGGGCTGGCATTTTCGTTCGCCGCAAAAGTGTCGGGCAAGGTGCTGACCATCGTCGAGCCCGAAGGCAGCTGCCTGCGCGCGCTCGATTCGCTGGCATCGAATCTGGCGGAAATCCAGTCGGTCACTGGTGCCGAAGTCGGCATGGAAGTCGTGATCAACAAATACCATCCCAGCCTCAAGCATGTGCGCGAGAGCATGGGCTTTCTCTATTCGAAATACGGATCCATGCTCAATGACTCGATCATTCCGCAGTTTTCCGGGTTTGCGCGCCAATTGAATCCGAATGCGCGTGAAACCGCGCCGCTGGTCGAAGTCGAGCCCAGCTCGGTGGGCGCGGCTGCGATTTACGATGTCGCCAAGAGCCTGATTCGCAGCTACCGGATCACCATGCCAGGCATGCCGGTTGGAGAATGACGATGGCCAAACCACCGCCAAAGCTTTCCGGCCTGATCAAGAGCGGATCCGTCGTTCCGGCGTTTCCGCTGCACGCGCTGCCGGACATGCCCGTGGCCAAACCCGACGCGGAGAACATTCCGGCCGGCAACGATGACCAGGTGGCTGCGCCGGTACGACAGGCCGAACGCTATGTCCAGCAGATCAGTCTGCAGCTGATAGATCCCAATCCATTGGCGCCGCGCGAGGTCTACACCTCGGAGATGATTCTGCAGCGCGCGGAGAATCTGCGCACGCAGGGTCAGCATGACCCAATACACGTCATTCCCAATCCCAGCGCTGCGGGCCGGTTCATCATCTGCGATGGCTGGACGCGGGTGCAGGCCTGCCGCGAGCACAAGGTTTTCGAATCGCTGCTGGCCGAAGTTCACCTCGATCTGACGCTGGAAGAATCGGCCTGGTTCGGCTACGAGCAGAACGAATGCCGTCAGCAGCATTGCGACTTCGACCGGGCGATGTTCTACGAGAAGTTGATCATTGCGGGCGAGTCGGCTTCGGATATCGCTCGGCGCGCCAAGCTCTCCAAGACATTGATGAGCTTTTACCGCGCCTACGCCAAGCTGCCCGAAGATCTGCTGGAGCTGGTGCGCCAGCATCCCGAGAAGTTCGGTGCCAATGCCGCGTATCAGTTGCTCAAGGTGCACGAGAAATGCGGGCAGCGCCGTGCGGTCTCGCTGGCCAACAAGTTCGCGGCCGAAGACCAGCCGCTGCGCTGGTTGTCCAACCAGGTACAGGCTTTTCTGAACCCATCGGGCTCCAAGAGCGCGAGCCCGTCCAAACAGATCAAGTACTCCAACGGCTACTACAAGCAGCGCGGAGATGTCTTCGAAGTGTCGATTGCCGTGCCGGACGACAAGCGGCTCGCATTCGCGACAGCGCTCGAGAACTTGCTGGACACGGTTGCCGTGGTCTTGCCCGCGGAGCCCGAGAAGTCGCCAGTTGCTGAAAAGCCCGGGCTTCATGACTGAAACCGTTTATACGCATAAACAAGCCGCCGTGCGCAAGCCCGTGCGGCCTGTTTGCTTTATGCGCTGCGCTTCGGCTCGCGCGCAACATGCGCGCTTGTTCTCCTATGCCCCGCCGTCGCGCGAACGCGTTTCACATGCTGTCGATACGCATGAATTTCAGACCCCTGCCGCGCTGGAAAGCGTCTTGCGCATGGCGGACGTTGGAGTTCATGCGTATCCGCAGATTTCGTCCACGCTACAGGTGTGCACTTTGCCCTTGGCATCGCGCTCAACTGTTTATACGCATAAACCGGCTCGCCAATACGCCGGTCAGCATGGACATTGGGCTGCGGATGTCTGCGGTTTGCTGCAGGACTGGTCCTTGGAAGCTGTTTATACGCATAAACAGCTGCCACCGCCCATGGCGCAGCAGCCAGCCCCGCGACGAGGGCAACGACGGCTCACCCAATCTGTTTATACGTATAAACACCCCACCGAACCCCGCCCCGAGCGGGGTTCGGTGCGTCTGGGCCTGCCAACCTGGAGATCGACCATGACTTGAGTCCCAGCACTTTCGTTCAGAAAACAAAAAACCCTCAAAGCGCCAACTTTGAGGGTTGCTTGTGAATCTTGATGATTCTTCCCAAATTCCCTTCAACCGACGGAAATCGGTCAAAAGCTCTCCGAATGAGCGAATAGTAAGGGAACTGAGAAGAAGTCGTCAAGGGATTTTCGTGTCCTTTGGAGACTGCGATGGAAAAACTCGCCCCTACTGTTTACCCTTCGATGATTGCGCGCGCCTGTTCGGCACTGGATGAGTCGCCTTTGTTCCGCGACATGCCCGACGGCTATCTGCGCGTGATTTTTCGCATCATCAAGAAAATCAACCTGATTCGGCTGAATTCGCCGATTCTGGCCAGTCGCGGCACACTTGCCGCGGAATCGGGGAAATCGGTGGAAACCGTCCACCGCGTGGTCAAGTGGCTGGAAGACCGCGGGCTGATCGAAAGGGTGCAGAAAGCCCGCGCCGGCCTGCGTGGTTCCAGCTCCCCATTGATTCCCACTGCCAAGTTGCTCGACGCGCTGCTGCTGACCGACAGCCGCCACGCGGGCAAGATGCCGGTGATCGCACCCGTGCAGCCACCGGCCCGCAACGCGCCAGCGCGCACAACTGCGAGCGAGCCATCTCCCGATTCGCAGTTCGAGACCTTAGGCAAGCTCAAGCTGCCTTCGGACCTGGTCTGGCTGGTTCGCGACCAAGGCATGCAAGGCACGGGCGTGCTGCAGCTGATGAAACTCGCCAAGCAGACCAGGCAGCGCCTGTCGGACGTGGTGGGCGCGACGCGCAAGTACCTGGAAAAACTCGAAGGCCGCCGGCTCTATGCCTATCTGCGCGCCCTGCTGGGCAGCGACAACGACTTCGGCCAGCGCGCGCAGGCCGCGACCAGCGAGGCGCTCGAACAGCAGCAACAGAGCTATCTGCAGGAGAAAACCGCGGCCTTCGCCGGCCAGACGTTCCAGAGCCGCGATGCGCGGCTGGTGGTCACGGTCGACGCCTGCGGCATGCTGCTCGAAGAACGTGATGGCCGCCGCGCGGCGCGGCCCATGTGCCAGACATTCCTCGATGCGATCGCCGCAGGCCGCCTGATCGCCCGGCGCGATGCCTGAGCCGACCCTGCAAACGCGCCGAAATGTGGATAACTTTCATGCCACCAGATGTCAGCGCTGACGCCTCTAAATCAGAGTTTTAAAACCACAATCTAAAGAGAACAACCCGCTGTGCGTGCTTTTTTTTCAGCATCGACCACGAATGCCAGACGACTGGGCACCGACGCCGGCGTTGCATGGGAGCGGTTGCCATGTTCGGCCAGCAGCAGGCATGCGCACGTTTGGCGCGGCCGGCCAAAGCCTGCAGGTGTCGTTGCCAGGCCATGCAGCTCGCGCTGCCTGCGGCTATGCGCCTGGCAGCAAGCACATGTCGTCATGTGCCCGGTCGCGTTGGCCGCGCTTGACCGTTTGCATTCAGGCGCTGCCATCGGAGTCTTCCAACCGCGCGGCATTGCCTGCCGCTGCTGCGCCGGCAGTCCAGCATTCGCCGTACGTTTGCCACGCGCTTCCTGCGCCATCGAGCCCAACCTCAGCCTGGCCGGCTGGTCGTGGTGAACAGGTTTCCACGCGCAGTGACTGCGCCGCCTGGCATGGATTGCGCCTGGCCGCGTGCCCCGAGATCGCCAGGCAGGCCGGATGCCTATCGTTCAGCAGTCGAATGCACGCAGGCTTTTCTTGTTGAATCCGGAGGCGACTGCGCGTTTGGCGAACGGCTCGCAGCGGCCGGCAAATTTATTTTGCATCCACTGCATCCAAAGCCTGCTCTGGCGGGTAGTACCCATAGCAGCTCATCAAGCTGCCTGGTTCCACCCCCATTTTCTTCTGGAGAATTTCCATGAAAACGCCTTCTGCTTCCATCCTCACACCCGCTGCTATCGTCGCTTCCGCGCTGTTGCTCACCGCATGCGGCTCCATGGACAAGTCGCAGCCTCAGTTCAACCCCATGAGCGTTCCCGAAAGCGTACGCGTGCCCGCAGGCAACAAGATCGCCTGGGAAACGACGACAGCCGGCGGCAAGATCACCTATGAGTGCCGCGACAAAGCCAATATGCCGGGCCAGACCGAGTGGGTGTTTGTCGGTCCGCAGGCCGATCTGATGGATCGCAGCGGCAAGAAAGTGGGTACTTACTATGGCCCGCCTGCCACCTGGGAAGCGCTCGATGGTTCCAAGATCACTGCCACCCAGCTGGCCGTCGCACCGGCCGGAGAAGGCAATCTTCCCTACCAGTTGGTCAAGGCCAATCCGGCGATGGGCAGCGGCGCGATGAGCGGCGTGACCTACGTCCAGCGCGTCGCGCTCAAGGGCGGCGTGGCGCCGGCAATGGCCTGCACCGCAGGCAACAAGGGCCAGCGCCAGATCGTCATGTACCAGGCCGACTACATTTTCTGGAAGTGAAGCCGGCGCGGTCCAGCGCAGCGGTTCATCCCGCGTGCGGCGGCGGCGCCAACGCGGGAGAAAAGGCTTCGACCAGATAGTCGATCATGGCCCTGACCTTGGCCGGCCGGCGGCGATCGGCGGGAAACAGCACATGCACGCCTCCCAGATCGAGCACCGGCTGGTCGAGTTCCAGCAGCATCAGGGCGCCGCTGGCCAGCGCGTCGGCGACGATGAAGTGCGGTTGGTAGATGATGCCCTGGCCGCCGACCGCAGCGGCAAGCAATGCGTCGCCGTTGTCGGCCCTGAGGTTGCCTTGCACCGGCACCAGGATCTCGGCGCCATGGCCAAAGGCCCAGGTGCCGCGTGCCTGCACCGGTGACAGCGTAT
>NZ_JAVWWA010000105.1:0-2125 GCF_036666375.1 Comamonas sp.
CGGCGCGGCTGGTGAACATGCGGTAGGGCTCGGTCACGCCCTTGGTGATCAGGTCGTCGACCAGCACGCCCAGATAGGCTTCGTCGCGGCCCGGCGTCCAGGGCGCATCGCCGCGCGCCTGCAGCGCGGCGTTCAGGCCGGCAAACAGGCCCTGGGCCGCGGCCTCTTCATAGCCGGTCGTGCCGTTGATCTGGCCGGCGAAGAACAGGCCGTTGATCTGCTTGGTCTCGAAGCTGGCCTTGAGCGAGCGCGGATCGAAGTAGTCGTATTCGATCGCATAGCCGGGGCGCAGTATGTGGGCGTTCTCCAGGCCCTTCATGGAGCGCACCAGTTCGTACTGGATGTCGAACGGCAGGCTGGTCGAGATGCCGTTGGGGTAGTACTCGTGCGTGGTCAGGCCTTCGGGCTCGAGAAAGATCTGGTGGCTGTCCTTGTCGGCGAAGCGGTTGATCTTGTCCTCGACGCTGGGGCAGTAGCGCGGGCCCACGCCTTCGATCTTGCCGGTGAACATCGGGCTGCGGTCGAAACCCGAGCGGATGATGTCGTGCGTGCGTTCATTGGTGTGCGTGACCCAGCAAGGCATCTGCTGCGGGTGCATGCTGGCCTGGCCCATGTAGCTGAACACCGGCAGCTGGCCTTCGTTGATGCCGCCGGGCATGCCGTCGCCGGGCTGCTCCTCGCACTGCGAGAAATCGATGCTGCGGCCGTCGATGCGCGGCGGCGTGCCGGTCTTGAGCCGGCCCTGGGGCAGCTGCAACTCCTTGAGGCGCGCCGACAGGCTCACCGCCGGCGGATCGCCCGCGCGGCCGGCCGCGTAGTTGTTCAGTCCCACGTGGATCTTGCCGTCGAGGAAAGTGCCGGCGGTCAGCACCACGGTGCGCGCGCGAAAGCGTATGCCGACCTGCGTCACCGCGCCGACCACGCGGTCGCCTTCGACCATCAGGTCGTCGACCGCCTGCTGAAACAGCCACAGATTGGGCTGGTTCTCGAGCATGCGACGGATCGCGGCCTTGTAGAGAATGCGGTCGGCCTGGGCGCGCGTGGCGCGCACCGCCGGGCCCTTGGAGCTGTTGAGGATGCGGAACTGTATGCCGCCCTCGTCGGTCGCCAGCGCCATCGCTCCGCCGAGCGCGTCGACTTCCTTGACCAGATGGCCCTTGCCTATGCCGCCGATCGACGGGTTGCAGCTCATCTGGCCCAGCGTCTCGATGTTGTGGGTCAGCAGCAGCGTCCTGCTGCCCATGCGCGCGGCCGCCAGCGCCGCCTCGGTGCCGGCGTGGCCTCCGCCAACGACGATGACATCAAATTCTTGGGGATACAACATGCAATAGCTCCGGGGGCCGATGCTTCGATCACCGCCCCAATCTGTTCGCAGCGCGCCTGCGCCGGCCCGCGCCACGGATGGCCCCTGTAGCCATCCTTGCGGGAGAACCGGCAATTTTCCCACTTTTGCGTGTTTTTCGCCGCATGACCCCAGGCCACCACGCGGACAGGCGGGAAACCGGCCCACACAGCGCTGGCGGCAGTCGCGTTAGCATCGTTGCGTCCATCACTTCACCATTCCGACCATGAAGCTTTACTACAGCCCCGGCGCATGCTCCCTGTCCCCGCAGATCGTTCTGCAGGAATCGGGCCTGGCCTACGAGCCCGTGCTTGCCAGCACCAAGACCCACCAGCTTGCCGACGGCACCGATTACTACACCATCAACCCGCTGGGCTATGTGCCGCTGCTGGAACTCGACAACGGCGCGCGCCTGCACGAAGGCCCGGCCATCGTCCAGTACATCGCCGACCAGGTTCCCGAGAAGAACCTGGCTCCGGCCAACGGCAGCTTCGAGCGCTACAAGCTGCAGGAATGGCTCAACTTCATTGGCACCGAAGTCCACAAGGGTTTCGGTCCGCTGTTCAAGCCGACCACGCCCGAAAACTACAAGCCGATCGCGCTCGAGGCGCTGACCAAGCGCCTGCAATGGGTGGACGGGCAGCTGGCCGGCAAGAGCTATCTGCTGGGCGAGCAGTTCAGTGTCGCCGACGCCTATCTCTACACCGTTTCGCGCTGGGCCGGTTTCGTCGGCCTCGATCTGTCGGGCATGGCCAACATCCTGGCCTTCCAGCAGCGCATGGC
>NZ_JAVWWA010000105.1:2225-18124 GCF_036666375.1 Comamonas sp.
GTCGAAGGGTGAACGGCCTGTCCCCGAAAACGCGCCCGCTGGCACCTGGCCTTGAACCAGGACCCAGGCCAGACGTCGGATGCAGCCGCTGCCGCTGTTCCACGTGAAACATGGCTGCGGTTCTCGACCCGGACCGCATACCGTTACCGCCAGCGCGGGCGGGCCGGGTCTGCTAAGGTTTTTGCTCCACTGAACAGCCAGAAAGCGTCCCATGCCTACCTTGTTCGATCCCCTGCGCGCCGGCAAGCTGCAGCTGCCCAACCGCATCGCCATGGCCCCGCTGACGCGCAACCGCGCGCCCGATGCCATTCCCACGGAACTGATGGCCACGCACTACGCCCAGCGCGCGAGCGCGGGCCTGCTGATCAGCGAGGCCACGGCGATCAGCCAGCAGGGCCAGGGCTACTCGGATGTGCCCGGCCTCTACGGCTCGGAGCAGCTCGAAGGCTGGAAGCGCGTGACCGACGCGGTGCACGAGGCCGGCGGGCGCATCGTGACCCAGCTGTGGCATGTGGGCCGGATCTCGCATGAAGTGCTGCAGCCGGGCCACCGCGCGCCCGTGGCGCCCTCGGCGATCACCGCCAAGGCCAAGACCTACCTGATCGATCCGCAGACCGGCAAGGGCCGTTTCGTGCCCACCTCGGCGCCGCGCGCGCTGCTCGCGTCCGAGCTGCCCGAAATCGTCCACAGCTTCGTCGCCGCGGCGCGCAACGCCGTCCAGGGCGCGGGCTTCGACGGCATAGAGATCCATGCGGCCAACGGCTATCTGCTCGACCAGTTTCTCAAGACCGGCGCCAACCACCGCCGCGACGACTACGGCGGCAGCATCGCCAACCGCGCGCGCCTGCTGCTCGAAGTCACGCGCGCCATCGCCGATGCGATCGGCGGCGGCCGCTGCGGCATACGCCTGTCGCCCGTGACGCCGGCCAACGACATCGTCGACGCCGACCCGCAGCCGCTGTTCGAGCATGTGGTGCGCGAACTCGCACCCCTGAACCTGGCCTTTGTCCACATCATCGAAGGCGCGACCGGCGGTCCGCGCGAGCTGCCCGAACGCCCCTTCGACTACCCTGCCCTGCACTCGGCCTACCGCATGGCCGGCGGCCAGGGCGCGTGGATGGTCAACAACGGCTACGACCGCGCGAGCGCGATGCAGGCCGTGGACAGCGGCTACGCCGACATCGTCGCCTTCGGCAAGCCCTTCATCTCCAACCCCGATCTGGTGCGCCGCCTGCACGACAACCTGCCGCTCGCTCCCTGGGACCAGGACCGCTTCTACGGCGGCGGCGAACAAGGCTATACCGACTACCCGCGCTACAGCGACAAAGCCGCGTAGCGCGCCGCCCGCAAGCAAAAAAAAGCCCATGGCCGCGAGGCCATGGGCTTTTTGTCGAACGCTGACGAATCAGGCGCTGATACGCGCCTGGCGCGGCGCCGGTGCGGCCAGCGAAGGCTCGACCGGGGTTGCGACCTGGCCCTGGCGCGCGCCATAGGCCACGGCCGCACGCATCATGCCGTTGTTGTCGTCGGCGAGGCGGAACTGGCTGACCACCTGCGCCAGGCGCGCGGCCTGCTCGCGCAGCGATTGCGCTGCGGCCGCCGACTCCTCGACCAGCGCGGCGTTCTGCTGCGTCATGCGGTCGATGTCGCCCACGGCCTGGTTCACCTGGCCGATGCCCGACGATTGCTCGCCCGATGCAGCCGTGATCTCGCCGATGATGTCACCCACGCGCTGCACGCTGCTGACGATTTCCTGCATGGCCTTGCCCGCGTCCTCGACCTGGCGCACGCCGCCGCCCACGGCCTGCTCGCTGCTCTGGATCAGGCCCTTGATCTCGCTTGCCGCCTGCGCCGAACGCTGTGCCAGATTGCGCACCTCACCGGCCACCACCGCAAAGCCGCGGCCCTGCTCGCCCGCGCGCGCGGCCTCGACGGCCGCGTTCAATGCCAGGATATTGGTCTGGAAAGCGATGGAGTCGATCAGGCCGATGATGTCGCCGATCTTGCGGCTCGATGCCGTGATCTCGTGCATGCTGACCACGGCCTGCTGCACGATCTGGCCGCCCTGCGTGGCCGTGCCCGAAGCCGAAGCCGAAAGCTGGTTGGCGAGCTGCGACGACGAAGCGGTCTGCTGCACGGTCGAAGTCAGCTGCGACAGCGAAGCGACGGTCTGCTGCAGGTTGCTCGCAGTCTGTTCGGTACGCGCTGACAGGTCTTCGTTGCCCGAGGCGATTTCCTGGCTGGCGGTGGCAATGCTGCCGCTCGCGTCGCGCACCTGGCGCACCATGGAGCCCAGGCCGTTTTGCATTTCCTCGAGCGCGCGCTGCAGGTCGGCGACTTCATCGCGGCCCACCACTTCGGTGCGCTGCGACAGATCGCCTTGGGCAATTGCCAGCGTGGTCTGGCGCACGCGCTCCAGCGGACGGCAGATCGACACCATGTTGAGCAGCGTCAGTGGAACGACCAGCAAAATGGCGATCAGCACCGCCAGCACGAACAGCCATTGGGTCTGCGTGGCCACGGCCTGCTCCTGAGCGACCAGCTCGTCGACCTGGGAGTTGAGCAGCTTCTCGAGTTCTATCATCTGCTTGTCGGCTTCGGCAAACTCGGCCATCGCATTCGCACCCATGCGATTGGCGATGGTCGCGGTGTCGTAGCCGCCGGCTTCGAGCTGGCGCGCCACATGCGCGAACTTCTGGCTGTAGCTGTCCAGGCGCGTGAGCACGTTCTTGACCAGCGCGTTGTCGGCGTCGTCGACACCCTCGAGGAAGCGTCCGCCAATGCTCTTCGCGGACTCCAGGCCCTTGGTCCATTCCGCGCGCGCCTTGGCCACCGCTTCGGGACGCTCGTACTGGATGATCATGTCCTTTTCCGCGAGGCGCACATCGGCCATGGACTTGCGCATGTCCACGAGATGGCGCAGCTTGGTATGCGACTGTTCGATGAATTGCTGGCTCATGTCATGGATGCGCAGCATCCCCCACATTCCGGCGCCTCCAAGAAGCGCCAGCAGCGTGAGCACCATAACTATCGCGCCAATCATCCGCACCCGGATGGTGAGCATCCGCATGAGCCTCAAAACATTCATGATCTATCGTCCTCTTCACTGACAAGCAAATTGCAGGAGAAACATTGTGCACCAGCACAAACAAAATGTTGCAGTTTGCCAGAGCTGGAAGAAAACGCTCGATAGATCAGCGGGTATATGTAGCCCTTTTTAACAGCAAGGCATTGCCCATCACCGTGACCGAACTCAGGGCCATGGCCGCGCCCGCGACCACGGGGCTCAGATAGCCCAGCGCCGCGAGCGGAATCCCGGCCACGTTGAACGCAAACGCCCAGAACAGGTTCTGCCGGATCTTCATCACCGTGCGATGCGAAATATCGAGCGCCTGCGCAACCAGGCGCGGGTCGCCGCGCATCAGCGTGATGCCTGCCGCATGCATTGCCACGTCGGTGCCGTTGCCCATGGCCATGCCCACATCTGCGGCAGCAAGTGCGGGCGCGTCGTTGACGCCGTCGCCGACCATCGCCACGATGTGGCCGCCTTCACCGTCGGCGCGCAGGCGCGCGATCTGCGCGGCCTTGTCGCCTGGCAGCACTTCGGCCAGCACCTCGCCCTTGTCAGGGTCCAGTCCCAGGCGCCGTGCCATCGCATTCGCCGCGCCCTGGTTGTCGCCCGAGACCATCACCGTGCGCAGGCCGCGCGCGCGCAGTTCGGCCAGGGCCTCGGCCGCGCCCGCCTTGGGTTCGTCGCCGAAGCCCAGCAGCGCACGCAGCTGCAGACCGTCCACGCCGCGTTCGGCCAGCGCCGAGACCGTGGCCCCGCCCTGCTGCCATTGCGCCGCAGCCTGCGCCCAGCGTGCCTCGTCCAGCCCCGGCACGCCCAGCTCGCGCATCCAGCGCAGGCTGCCGATCAGCAGCTCGGCGCCCTGGGCCCGGCCTTCGGTGCCGCGGCCGGGCACGGCGCGCACGGCTTCGGGCGCGTCCACGCGCAGATCGCGCTCCTTGGCGGCCTGCAGCACGGCGCGCGCCAGCGGGTGTTCGCTGCCGCTTTGCACGCTGGCCACCTGCGCCAGCACCGCGTTCTCGTCGGCTCCGGCAGCTACCAGGAACTGCGTCAGCTGCGGCCGGCCCTGGGTCAGCGTGCCGGTCTTGTCGAAAGCCACGGTATCGATGCGGTGGGCGAGCTCCAGCGTCTGCGCATCCTTGATCAGGATGCCCTGCTTTGCCGCCACGCCCGTGCCGGCCATGATGGCCGTGGGCGTCGCCAGGCCCAGCGCGCAGGGGCAGGCAATGACCAGCACCGCGACCGCGTGGATCAGCGCCTCCTCGACCGGCGCGCCGGCCAGCAGCCAGCCCACGAGCGTTGCCAGCGCGATGCCCAGCACCACGGGAACGAATACCGCTGCCACCTGGTCCACGAGCCGCTGAATGGGCGCCTTGCCGGCCTGGGCGTCCTCGACCAAGCGGATGATGCGCGCCAGCACGGTCTCGTTGCCCACGGCGCGCACCAGCACCACGATGCGCCCTTCGCCGTTGATCGAGCCGCCGGTCAGCGCATCGCCTGTTTCACGTGAAACAGGCAGCGGCTCGCCGGTCAGCATCGATTCGTCGACCTGCGTATGGCCTTCGTGCAGCACGCCATCGACGGGAATGCGTTCGCCCGGACGCACAACTATCCTGTCGCCGACCATGACTTCGGCCACCGGCACATCGACTTCGCCGTCGCGGCCCAGCAGGTGGGCGGTGTCGGGGCGCAGCGCATAGAGCGCGCGTATCGCTTCCGTGGTCTGGCGCTTGGCCCGGCCTTCGAGCCACTTGCCCAGCATCACCAGCGTGATCACCACCGCCGAGGCTTCGAAATACAGGTGGGGCGCGACGCCCGGCGCCGCAGTTATCCACAGCCACATCGACAGGCCCCAGCCGGCCGAGGTGCCCAGCGCGACCAGCAGGTCCATGTTGCCCGTGCCGGCCTTGAGCGCATGCCAGCCGGCCTTGTAGAAGCGCGCGCCCAGAATGAACTGCACCGGCGTCGCCAGCACGAACTGCAGCCAGGCCGGCAGCATCCAGTGCGAGCCCCAGAGCATGCCCACCATGGGCAGAACCAGTGGCAGCGACAGCGCGATGGCCAGTGCCACGGGGCCGAAACCGGCCCAGGCCGAGACATCCTGCGGCGGTCCTTCGGCCGACAGGGTGCGCGGCTCGTAGCCCGCGTCGCGCACCGCGCGGCGCAGCCGCGCCTGCACCTGTTCGGCGTCTTCGCCTGCGCTCTGGACCTGTACGCGCACGCTTTCGGTCGCCAGGTTGACCGAGGCTTGCGTGACACCAGGCACGCGCTGCAGCGCGCGTTCGACCCGGCCCACGCAGCTCGCGCAGGTCATGCCGCCGACGCCAAAGTCCACGCTGACCGCGGCGCTGTCGGCAGCGCCGGGCGTGGCGCCCGAAGAAGAAGCTGAGGAATTGTTCATGGAGCTAGGTTAATCCTTGACGCCATGTCAAGGTCAAGCCCCGATGTGGATTACCTTGTGGATAACTTGGGCGCTTGACCTTCTCACGGTGTTAAGGTTCATCATGCATCCATGGCCCATCCGGCGCCAGAAGTTATCCACAGGAGTGAAGCACCATGCAACATGTATTCGAAGTCCAGGGAATGACCTGCGGCCATTGCGAGAAATCCGTGACCCAGGCGCTGCAGCGCACCGACCCGCAAGCCAGCGTACGCATAGAGCGCGCGCAAAACCGCGTCGAAGTCGAGAGCCAGGCCGAGCGTGCCGCGCTGCAGGCGGCGATCCAGGAAGAAGGCTACAAGGTCGCCTGATCGCGCGGGGAAAGCGCGACACTGCCGCGCTTTCCCACACGCACTTCACAACTCTTCACCAAGCTTATCCACATGTCTTCCACACAGCAATGGCCGGTTGCCATAGGCGAAGCCGCGCGCCGCGCGGGTGTGTCGGCGCGCATGCTGCGCCATTACGAAAGCCTGGGCCTGCTGCCGCAGGTGGCGCGCAGCGAAAGCGGCTACCGCCAGTACAGCGCGGCTGACGTGCATGTGCTGCGCTTCATACGCCGCAGCCGCGACCTGGGCTTCTCGATCGAGGAAATCACCACGCTGCTGGGCCTGTGGCAGGACCAGGAGCGCACCAGCGCCAGCGTCAAGCAGATCGCCCAGGCGCATATCGATAGTCTGTCCGAACGCATCGCCGCGATGCAGGCCATGCAGCGCAGCCTGCAGACGCTGGTGCAGTGCTGCCATGGAGATGACAGGCCCGACTGCCCCATCCTCGATGATCTGGCGGCAGCGGATGAGGTGTCTCCACGTGTGTCTTGAGCACAGGACGTTCATGGTTAGACGCGGCCGGCGAGGTTTCCGCTTGGCGCGAACCCATGTGTTCCGTTCGCCCTGAGCCTGTCGAAGGGTGAACGGCCTGCCCTCAAATCAGCGCCGCAACACCCCCCCCAGCAGCGTCCGCAGACAATGCTCCGCCACCTCCTGCGGTGAATACTCCCCGCCGGGCTGATACCAGCGCCCAATCCAGCTGAGCGCCCCGCCGATCACGAAAGCGGTCATCTTCGGATCGCAAGGCGCCAGGCTTCCCTCCTCCACGCCCAGCGCCACGAGCCGGCGGAATTCGTGGTCTATCTCCGCCTTGATGCGCCGCAGTTCGGCGCGGTTGGGCGCTGAAATCTGTTCTTCGCCCACGCGTATCAGGCACATGCCGAAGTCCTGCGTGACGATGCGCGCATAGACCTGCATGCAGGCGGTGAGCTGGTCGAGCGCCGTGCCGCCCGCGCTGCGCGAGGCCTCGATGCCGCCGAGCATCAGCTGCAGCCCCTGGCGCACGCAGCCCAGCAGGATCTCCTCCTTGTTCTTCACGTAGTAGTACAGCGTGGGCTTGCTCACGCCCAGCCGCGCGGCGATGTCGTCGAGCGAGGTCGCATGAAAGCCGCGCTCGTTGAACAGCTGCGCGGCCGCCGACAGCACGGCCTGGCGCTTGGCCTCGCGCTGCTGCGCGCTGTGCTGCGTCGCGGGCCAGAGCGGTTCCTCTTCTGTGGTGTCTGCGGAGTGCAAGAAAGGGTTCATCAGTGTTTCCATGGGTGGCGGGAAAGTCCCAATGCCGGGACCCGAGGTCGCCAACCAGAATCCTACTCGTGAGTAAGAAGTCTACTCATGAGTAGCCCCCCTCCGGTTCGCACAAACCCGCAGAAGAAGGCCGATGGAGAAACATACCCCAGGCAGCCCCGCTGCCCCCCTGCTTCAGGTCGACGGCATCACGCTCGCGTTCGGCGGCGTCAAGGCGCTCAACGGCGTGGGCTTTGCCGTGCAGCCCGGCTCCATCACCGCGGTGATAGGCCCCAACGGCGCGGGCAAGACCTCGCTGTTCAACACCATCTCGGGCTTCTACCGCCCGGCCCAGGGCCGCATCCTGTTCGAAGGCCAGGACATCAGCCAGGTGCATGCGCCGCAGCGCGCCAGGCTGGGCCTGGGCCGCAGCTTCCAGAACATCGCGCTGTTCCGCGGCATGACCGTGCTCGACAACATCAAGCTCGGCCGCCACGCGCATCTCAAGACCAATGTGCTCGACGCGCTGTTCTACCTGGGCCGCGCGCGCCGCGAGGAAGCCGCGCTGCGCGCCGACATTGAGGAGCGCATCATCGATTTTCTCGAGATCGACCATATCCGCCACGCGCCGGTCTCGGCCCTGCCCTACGGCCTGCAAAAGCGCGTCGAGATGGCGCGCGCCCTGGCCATGCAGCCCAAGGTGCTGATGCTCGACGAGCCCGTCGCCGGCATGAACCGCGAGGAGACCGAAGACATGGCGCGCTTCATTCTCGACGTGCGCGCCGAATGGGGCGTGACCGTGCTCATGGTCGAGCACGACATGGGCATGGTGATGGACCTGTCCGACCATGTGGTGGTGCTCAACTTCGGCCAGGTGATTGCCCAGGGCACGCCGGCCCAGGTCCAGGCCGACCCCGAAGTGATTCGCGCCTACCTGGGCTCGGGCGATGTCGGCGACCTGCGCCAGCGGCTGCATGCGGGGCTCAAGCACACGGCCGCCAGCATCGCAACAAACGCCGCCGCAACAAACGCCGTCGCAACCGGCGGCGTGGGAGTCGCATGATGGACTGGGCCTACCTGTTTGAAATCAGCCTTACCGGCCTGGCCGGCGGCGGCCTCTATGCGCTGGCCGCTCTGGCCTTCGTCATGGTCTACAAGGCGACGCGCGTGGTCAACATCGCCATAGGCGAAATCCTGATGGTCGGTGCCTACCTGTTCTTCACCTTCTCGGCGAGTTTCGCGCTGCCGCTGTGGCTGGCGATTCCCGCGGCCGTGCTGTGCTGCGGGCTGCTGGGCGCGGTGATCGAACGCACCATCATCCGGCCGCTGCTGGGCGAGCCGCCGATCTCGGTATTCATGGTCACCGTGGGACTGGCCTCGGTACTGGTGGGCCTGGTGGAGATGATCTGGACCGCCGACCAGCGCCGCCTGCCCGACTTCATGCCCACCCAGCCGATCATGATCGGCGAGGCGTTTCTCGCGCCCAAGATCTTCTGGGGCGCGGTGATTGCCGTGGTGTTCATTGCCGTGGTGCTGCTGGTGTTCCGCTTCTGGCGCGGCGGCGTGGCGCTGCGCGCCACCGCCTCGGACCAGGCCGCGGCCTACTCCATGGGCATCAACGTGCCGCGCGTGTTCTCGCTGGCCTGGGTGGTCTCGGCCATGATTGCCGCGGTCTCGGGAATCATCGTCGGCTCGATAGGCGGCATCTCCTCATCGATGGGCGTGTTCGGGCTGTCGGTGCTGGTGGTGGTGATCGTCGGCGGCCTCGACAGCGTGCTGGGCGCGCTGATAGGCGGGCTGTTCATCGGCCTGATCGAAGCGCTGGCCGGGGCCTTCCTCGGCGGCGAATACAAGCTGCTGAGCACCTTCATCATGCTGGTGATCGTGCTCATGATCCGCCCCTACGGCCTGTTCGGCACACGCGAAATCGAGAGGTTGTAGTCCCATGAGAATCGGCACGCTCAAGCAAAGCTACGTCGCGGACGCGGCACTGTTCGACTCGCGCACGCAGAAGGTCTGGCTGGCCGTGGCGGCCACGCTGCTGTGCATCTTTCCTTTCATGGCCAGCGACTACTGGCTGTATCTCGCCTGCCTGGTGAGCATCAACGTCGCCAGCGCCACCGGGCTCAACATCCTGACCGGTTACACGGGACTGGTGAGCCTGGGGCAGGCGGCGTTCATGGGTCTGGGGGCGTACACCGTCGCCATCCTCGAGACGCGGCTGGGAACGCCCTTCCTGCTCAACCTGCTGGCCGGCGGCATCGTCGCCATGCTCGGCGGCATCGTGGTCGGCATTCCATCGCTGCGCGTCAAGGGGCTGTACCTGGCAATCGCCACGATTGCCGCCTCGTTCATCGCCCACTTCCTGTTTGCCAACCTCGCGCTCACGGGCGGCACCACGGGCATCTCGATGCCGCCGGCGAAGTTCTTCGGCCTGCCGCTGGAGACGTCCTTCCGGCTCTACTGGGTGATTGTTCCGGTCACGCTGCTGATGCTGCTGGGCGCGGCCAACCTGTTTCGCACGCGCATCGGCCGGGCCTTCATCGCCATCCGCGACCGCGACATCTCGGCCGAAGTGCTGGGCATTCCGCTGCTGCGCTACAAGCTGCTGTCGTTCGGCCTGTCGTCGTTCTACGCGGGCGTGGCCGGCGGGCTCTGGGCCTACTTCTTCCGCGTGGTCACGCCCGAGAGCTTTCCGCTGCTGATGTCGATCTTCTTCCTGGCCGCGATCATCGTCGGCGGCATGGGCTCCATCCTGGGCGCCATCCTCGGCGCGGTCTTCATGACCATGGTGCCCGAGCTGCTCAAGCTGGTGGTCGATCTGCTGCCCGGCGGCAGCGAGCTCACGGTGTTCCTGTCGCCGGTGCGCACCATCATCTTCGGTCTGCTGATCATTGGTTTTCTGGTGTTCGAGCCGCTGGGGCTCGCAGAAGTGTGGCGGCGCATTCGCCGCTTTTTCCACCTGTGGCCTTTCCGCAATTGAGCGGCAGCGCCCTGTCATCGACGAGGAACAAAGCATGCAACAGAACCTGACCTCCAAGCGCCGCCGCTCGCTGCTGCTGGCCGCCGGCGCCAGCCTCGCCGCGCCGCTGGCCGCGCAGGCCCAGACCGGCGGCGAAGACATCGTCATCGGCGGCTCGATTCCCATGACCGGCGTGTTTGCCTTCGCCGGCGTGGGCATCAACCTGGGCATTGGCGACTACGTGAAGATGGTCAACGACGCCGGCGGCATCAAGGGCCGCAAGCTGCGCTACGTGCCCGAGGACACGGGCTACAAGGTGGACGTCTCGGTCGCGGCCTACAAGAAGCTCACCAGCCAGAACAAGATCAATCTCTATTACGGCGACTCGACGGGCTTCTCCAAGACCATCAATCCCGAGCTGGACCGCAACGGCGGCATCCTGATGGCCGGCGCCTCGTTTGCGACCGAGCTCAACGACCCCAAGAAATACCCCAACCAGTTCCTGGTCGGCCCCGACTACACCGAGATGTTCGGCATCCTGCTCAAGCACATTGCCAAGGAGAAGCCCGGCGCCAAGGTGGCCTTCGTCTACTCCGACTCCGAGTTCGGCCGCGACCCCATCGAGGCCAGCGAAGCCCTGGCCAAGAAGCTGGGCCTCACGGTGCCCGTCAAGCTGATGACGCCGGCCGGCAGCGTCGACGTGTCGACCGAAGTCATCAAGCTGCGCCGCGCCGCGCCCGACTACACCATCTTCCACGGCTACATCCTCGCGCCCATTCCCGAGTTCATCACCCAGGGCAAGCAGATGGGCATGACCAGCAAGTGGATGGGAACGTTCTGGACCATGGACAGCTCCACCGTGATGAAGATGGGCCCGGCCGGCGACGGCTTCATGGGCGTCATGCCCTACCGCTACTACTACGACACATCGGCGCCCGCACCCACCCTGGACAAGATCCGCAAGCTGCGCCCCGAGTACCAGAGCACGGCCTACATGCAGGGCTATCTGGCGGCCATGCTGTTCGTCGAATCCGCCAAGCGCTGCCTCGACGCCGGCAAGCCGCTCAACGGCCCCAACCTCAAGGCCGCGCTCAACAGCCTCAAGGACTTCGACACCGGCGGCCTGATCGGCGTGCCCATCACCATCCGCGGCAACTCCATTCCCGTGGGCCGGGTCTACCGCGCCGACATGGCGGCACAGAAGATGGTGCCGGCCTCGGACTGGATCGCGCTCTGACGCAATGGAAAACAGCATGACCCGACCGGCCCCCGACCTGGTCCTCGAAGTCAACAACATCGAGGTCATCTACAACAAGGTGGTGCAGGCGCTGCGCGGCCTGTCGCTGGTCGTGCCGCGCGGCGAGATCGTGGCGCTGCTGGGCAGCAACGGCGCTGGCAAGTCGACCACGCTCAAGGCCATTTCCGGCCTGCTGGCGCTGGAGAACGGCGCGCTGGCCAGCGGCAGCATCGCCTTCAACGGCCAGCCGCTGGCCCAGCTCGCGCCGCAGCAGCTGGTGCGCCGCGGGCTGTCGCACGTGATGGAAGGCCGGCGCGTGTTCGAAGACCTGACGGTGGAGGAGAACCTGGTCGCGGCCAGCTATGCGCTCACAGGACGGCCCAACGCCAGACCCGACTATGACCTGGTCTACAGCTACTTTCCGCGCCTGCACGAGCGCCGCAAGGGCCTTGCCGGCTATCTGTCGGGCGGCGAGCAGCAGATGCTGGCAATTGGCCGCGCGCTGATCGCCGAGCCCACGCTGATCCTGCTCGACGAACCCTCGCTGGGCCTGTCGCCCAAGCTGGTCGAGGACATCTTCGGCATCATCGCGCGCATCAACGCCGAGCGCGGCACGTCGATGCTGCTGGTCGAGCAGAACGCCACCGTGGCCCTGGCCGTCGCCCACCGCGGCTACATCATGGAAAACGGCAAGATCGTGATCGACGGCCCGGCCGAACTGCTGGCCGGCGACGCCGACGTGCGCGAGTTCTATCTCGGCATGGGCGGCGCGGGCGAAGCCAAGGGCTTCAAGGACATCAAGCACTACAAGCGCCGCAAGCGCTGGCTTTCCTAGGAATTGTTCCACATGAAACATTCCACCTCCCTGCCCGACCGCACCCTGCCCCAGCAGCTGCGCGAACTCGCGCGCAGCCAGCCCGATCGCGTTGCCATCCGGCAAAAGGATTTCGGCATCTGGAAGCCCGTGACCTGGGCCAGCTACTACCAGCGCGCCGGCCATTTCGGCCTGGGGCTGCACGCGCTGGGCCTGCGCGCCGGCGGCCATATGGGCGTGATTTCCGAAAACCGGCTCGAGTGGGTGCTGGCGCAGATGGGCTGCGGCCTGGTCGCGGGCGTCACCGTGGGCGTCTACCCCACGAGCCCGACCAACGAAGTCGCCTACGTGGTCGCGCATGCCGACATCTCCATCATGGTCTGCGAAGACCAGGAGCAGGTCGACAAGCTGCTGGCCGCGCGCGCCAGCCTGCCGCGGCTCACGCATATCGTGGTCATGGAGACCAAGGGCCTGCGCAGCTACACGCCCGATGAGCGCCAACTGATCGCGACCTTTGCCGAAGTCGAGGCCCTGGGCCGCGCGGCCTGGGACGCGGGCCAGCACGCCCTGATTGACGAAGCGCTGGCGCAGCAGGCATTCGACGACATCGCGCTGATGATCTACACCTCGGGCTCGACCGGCAAGCCCAAGGGCGCGATGATTTCGTGGCGCAATATCCGCGGCGTCGCGCCGGGCATCATCGAGAGGCTGCAGCTGAGCTCCGAGACGCGCCATCTGTCCTATCTGCCGCTGTGCCATGTGGCCGAGCAGATGCTGACCACCTTCGTGCCCATCTATCTGGGCGCGCAGGTGCACTTCGGCGAGTCGATACGCACCGTGCAGGAAGACCTGCGCGAAGTCGCCCCGAACATGTTCCTGGGCGTGCCGCGCATCTGGGAAAAGATGCACGCCAGCCTGAGCATCAAGCGGCTGGAGACCGGGCGCTGGCAGCGCCAGCTGATGGACCGCGCGATCGCCGCCTGCACGCCGCTGGCCGACAAGCCGCGCGCGCAATGGAGCGCAGTCGACAAGCTCACCTACGGCCTCTGGTACTGGCTGGTGCTGCGCGCGCTGCAGAACTTCCTGGGATTGCGCTGCGTGCAGGTTGCGCTGACCGGCGCGGCGCCGATTCCCGCCGAGGTCGTGCGCTATTTCCGTGTGCTGGGCATTCCGCTGGTCGAGGTCTACGGCCTGACCGAGTCGACGGGCATGGTGCTGGGACACCGCCTCGACCAGGTGATTCCCGGCACCGTGGGCGAAGCGATTGAAGGCGTGGAATGGCGGCTGGCCGACAACGGCGAACTGCAGATCCGCGGCGACATGGTGTTTGCCGGCTACTACAACAACCCCGAGGCCACGGCCGCAACGCTGCAGGACGGCTGGCTGCATACCGGCGACGTGGTGCGCGAGGAACAGGGGCAGCTCAAAATCGTCGATCGCCTGAAAGACATCATGATCACCGCGGGCGGCAAGAACCTCACGCCGTCCGAGATCGAGAACACGATGAAGGCCAGCCCCTACATCAAGGAATGCGTGATCGTTGCCGAAGGCCGCAAGTTCGTTGCCGCGCTCATCATGCTCGACGCCGAGACCGTGGGCCAATGGGCGCAGTCGCGGCGCATTCCGTTCACCCACTTCCGCTCGCTGGCCGAGCACCCCGAAGTGCTGGCGCTGATCGATGGCGAAATCGCCGCAGGCAACGCGCGCCTGGCCCAGGTCTCGCAGATCCGAAAATTCCATCTGCTGACCAAGGAACTGGACCATGACGACGGCGAAGTCACGGCGACGATGAAGGTGCGCCGCGCAAGCATCTACCAGGCCTATGGCAGCGAAATCGAGGCGCTTTACCAATGAACTCTCCCTCCCCTCCCGACGAGCCGCTGCGCATCGAGCGCGACGGCGCCATCGTCACCCTGGTCTTCAACCGACCCCAGGCGCTCAATGCGATCAACGTCGCCATGGCCCAGGCCCTGCTTGCCGCGCTGCAGGACATCGCGCGCGACGCCAGCGTGCGCGCGCTGGTGCTGCGCGGCGCAGGCCGGGCCTTCATGGCCGGCGGCGACCTGCTGACGCTGCAGCGCGACCCGCTGGCCGGCGTCGATGCGCTGCTCGAGCCGCTGAACCAGGCGCTGCTGCTGCTCGCCAATTTGAACGCCCCGGTGATCGCCCAGGTCCAGGGCGCGGCAGCGGGCGCGGGCCTGAGCCTGATGCTGCAGGCCGACTTCGTGCTGGCCGCCGAAGGCGCGCAGTTCAACCTGGCCTATATCAACCTGGGCGCAAGCTGCGATGTGGGCGCGTCCTGGGCGCTGCCGCGCTGGGTAGGTTTGCGCCGCGCGCTCGAGATATCGATGCTCGGCGACGCGCTCGATGCACCTCAGGCGCTGCAGATGGGGTTGATCAACCGTGTCTTGCCGGCCGCAGACTTGCCGGGCGAAGTCCAGCGCCTGGCCCAGCGCCTGGCCGGGGGCCCGACCCAGGCGCTGGGCCATATGCGCCGGCTCATGCGTGCCTCGCTGGAGACAGACCTCCAGACCCAGCTTCACGCAGAATGGCAGGCGTTTCGGGCCTGCGCGCAGACAGACGATCTGCGTGCCGGCATTGATGCATTCTTTCAAAAGCAGCCGGCGCGCTTCACGGGCCGTTGACTGCAAAGTTATCCACAGGATCAGTCCATGACCACTCGCGAAATTTTCGTCGTCAGCAGCGCACGCACCGCCATAGGCACCTTTGGCGGCAGCCTCAAAGACGTCCCCAACACGCAGCTCGCCACCACGGCCGTCAAGGCCGCGATCGCGCGCTCGGGCCTGGACCCTGAGGCCATTGGCCATGTGGTCATGGGCAATGTGATTCCCACCGATACCAAGGACGCCTATCTGAGCCGCGTCGCGGCCATAGACGCCGGCTGCCCCATTGAAACGCCCGCGTTCAACGTCAACCGGCTGTGCGGCTCGGGCCTGCAGGCCATTGTTTCGGCGGCCCAGGCGATCGCTCTGGGCGACTGCGACATCGCCGTCGGCGGCGGCTCGGAATCGATGAGCCGCGGCCCCTACTTCGACACCGCCGCGCGCTGGGGCGCGCGCATGGGCGACGCCAAGAGCATCGACTACATGCTGGGCATACTGCACGACCCCTGGCAGAAAATGCACATGGGCATCACCGCCGAAAACGTCGCTGCGCGCTACAAGATCTCGCGCGAGCAGCAGGACCAGCTCGCGCTGCAAAGCCAGCAGCGCGCGGCCGCGGCCATCGAAGCCGGCTACTTCAAGCAGCAGATCGTTCCCGTGGAAATCGCCACGCGCAAGGGCACGGTGCTGTTCGACACCGACGAGCATGTGCGCGCCGCAACCACGCTCGAGGTACTGGCCGGAATGAAGCCCGCGTTCCAGAAGGATGGCGGCAGCGTCACCGCCGGCAATGCCTCCGGCCTCAACGACGGCGCGGCCGCCGTGGTGCTGGTCGCGGGCGATCGCCTCGCCGGCCTCAACGCCAAGCCCCTGGCCCGCCTCGTGGGCTATGCGCATGCGGGCGTGGATCCCGCCTATATGGGCATTGGCCCGGTGCCCGCAACGCAGAAGGTGCTGGCGCGCACCGGCCTGAAGATCAGCGACATGGACGTGATCGAAGCCAACGAAGCGTTTGCCGCCCAGGCCTGCGCCGTGATCCAGGAGCTGGGCCTGGACCCGGCCAAGGTCAACCCCAACGGCTCGGGCATCTCGCTGGGCCACCCGGTGGGCGCGACCGGCGCCATCATCACCACCAAGGCGATTGCCGAGCTGCAGCGCACGGGCGGACGCTATGCGCTGGTGACCATGTGCATTGGCGG
>NZ_JAVWWA010000106.1:0-2574 GCF_036666375.1 Comamonas sp.
CGCCGCTGGAGCAGCTGCTGCCGGACGTGCGCGCCCAGTGGGGCGCGGCGCCCGTTGCCAGCATCGACATCCAGGATCCGCACGACGCCAGCGCGCGCATCCTGGTTGTCGGCGACTTCGCCGCCGGCCCGCTGCGCGCCGCCAACATCCTCGCCTATGACGGCGTCAGCGGCGCGCGCCTGGCGCAGCGCCCGGCCTGGCAATCGGCGCCCAAGGCCTTGCGCGACCTGCTGCTGGGATTGCACGAAGGCCTGTTCGCTCCGCCCGTGCTGCGCGCGCTGTATGTGCTGTCGGGCCTGCTGGGCGCGGCAATGATTGCCACCGGCATGGTGCTGTGGACGGTCAAGCGGCGCCAGCGCGGCGATCGCCATGCGGGGCTGGCCCTGGTGGAGCGGCTCAATGTCGCCATCATCATGGGGCTGCCGGTGGCGATTGCCGCCTATTTCTGGGCCAACCGGCTGCTGCCGCTGGACCTGGAGCGGCGCGCCGACTGGGAAGTGCACGCGCTGTTCCTGGCCTGGCTGCTGATGTTTGCCTGGGCCGCGCTGCGCCCGGCGCGGCGCGCGTGGCGCGAGCAGGCGCTGCTGGCCGCGGCGCTGTGCGCCGCCCTGCCGCTGCTCAATGCGCTGACCAGCGCGCAGCATCTGGGCCGGGCGCTGGCGCAACAGGACCTGGCAATGGCCGGCTTCGATCTGGCGGCGCTGGCCGCAGGCGCGCTGTTTGCCGGCATGGCCCGGGCGCTGGCGCGGCGCCAGGCACTCAGCGGTTGACGTCTACCACCGTGCGCCCGCGCACCTGACCGTGCAGGATGCGGCGCGCGATCTCGGGCACATCGGCCAGGCCGATCAGTGTTTCGGCCTGGCCCAGCTTGGCCAGGTCGAGGTCGCGCGCCAGCCGCTGCCAGGCCTCGGTGCGCGCCCACTGCGGCGCATTGACCGAGTCGATGCCGGCCAGCGTGATGTGGCGCAGGATGAAAGGCAGGACCGAGCCCGGCAGGTCGGTGCTTTGCGCCAGGCCGCAGCTCGTCACCACGCCGCGGTAATCGGTCTGCGCCAGCACGTTGACCAGCGTGTGGCCGCCCACCGAATCCACGGCCCCGGCCCATTTCGGCGCGGCAACGGGCTTGCCCGGCTCCGACAGCGTGCGCCGGTCAATGACTTCGCTGGCGCCCAGGCGCTGCAGGTAGGAGGTTTCCTCGGGGCGGCCCGTCGAGGCAATCACGCGATAGCCCAGCTGCGACAGCAGCGCCACGGCCACCGAGCCCACGCCGCCGCTCGCGCCCGTGACCAGGATGGGTCCGCGCTCGGGCGTGAGCCCGCCCTTTTCCAGCGCCAGCACGCTGAGCATGGCCGTGTAGCCGGCCGTGCCAATCGCCATGGCATCGCGCGTAGAGAACGCCGCCGGCACCTTGACCAGCCATTCGCCGCGCACGCGCGCGCGCTGGGCGTAGCCGCCGAAATGCGTCTGGCTCAGTTCCCAGCCGTTGAGCAGCACGCGCTCGCCGGGGGCGAAATCGGGATGGCGCGACGCGGCCACGACGCCCGCGAAATCTATGCCCGGAATCATGGGAAAGGTGCGGATCACGGGCGATGCGCCGGTGATCGCCAGCCCGTCCTTGTAATTGACCGTCGAGTATTCGACATCCACGGTCACGTCGCCGTCCATCAGCTGGGCGTCGTCGATGCGGCGCAGTTCCACGCTGATCGCGCCGTCTTCCCGGCTGGCCCACAAGGCATTGAAAGTCATTCGGTGCACTCCATGTCATGCAAAAACGCAGTGACTGGAATGATCGGCGCGCCACCGCAAAGTTGCAAGGCGCGGCGCCGCGCCGGAATGCCCGCCAAAGCCGTCACTTGCAACAGGCCTTTTGCGCAATCTCAAGAGAAGCACAGACGCTTCTATCTACACTAGGGTTATTACCTAATACCAATGGGCGGCTTGCGGTCAACATGTCTGGTTGGGCCCCATGCGCACCGTGGTTCGGTACTTGGACATCCATACACCCTATAGGAATCTGATCATGAAGAAAATTCTCGCTGCCCTGGCTCTGAGCGCTTGCGCTGCTGCTCCCGCTTTTGCCGCTGACTGCGCCCTGACGGTCGAAGCCAACGACATGATGCAGTTCAACACCAAGAGCATCACCGTGCCCAAGGAATGCAAGAACTTTTCCCTGACCCTGAAGCACGTGGGCAAGATGCCCAAGACCGCCATGGGCCACAACCTGGTCGTGACCACCGCTGCCGACCTCACGGCCGTCAACGCCGACGGCATGAAGGCCGGCGCTGCATCCGACTACATCAAGAAGGACGACGCCCGCGTGATCGCCCACACCAAGGTCGTCGGCGGCGGTGAAAGCACCACCATCGAATTCCCCGTCGCCAAGATCAAGGCCGGCACCGACTACAGCTTCTTCTGCTCGTTCCCCGGCCACGCCGGCATGATGAAGGGTTCGCTGAAACTGGGCGCCTGATCAGTTTTTGCTGAATGGGAAGTGGTGGCTGGTCCACCGCTGCCGCAAGAGCCTCCCCTGCGCAAGCAGCGGAGGCTTTTTCATGTCTGGATCGGCGGCGGCGC
>NZ_JAVWWA010000106.1:2674-17842 GCF_036666375.1 Comamonas sp.
AGCCTCCCCTGCGCAAGCAGCGGAGGCTTTTTCATGTCTGGATCGGCGGCGGCGCATAAAAAAACGCCGGGCATGGCCCGGCGCAAACCTTGGAATCTTCGCGGTCAGAAGGCGTGGCGTATGCCTGCGGCAAAGCCGCTTTGCGAGCCGCCGGCCACGGGCGCGCCGCCCGCGGCTGCATTGCTGACCGACAGCGCGAGCGCGCCATCGTTGGAGATATGGCCGGCAGTCGCATAGACCGCCGTGCGCTTGGAGAGGTTGTAGGTCGCGCGCAGCGCGAACAGCGTGGCCTGGTTGGCGCTGTTCTTGTAGTCGAGCTTGAACACCTGGCCGTCGACCACCATTGCGGGCGTGACGTTGTAGGCCGCGCCTACGTACCAGAGGTTGCTGCGCCGCGCCGCGGGCGTGGCGTCGTTGTCGCGCGCAATCAGTCCCGCGCCCAGCTTCAGGCCATTGAACTTCGTCCAGCCGGCAACGGTGGAGCGGCGGTCCTTCATGCTGCTGCCGGTCAGGCCCGCAAACGCGCCCGCGCCGCCGCGGATCTCATCGACGGCCAGGGCCAGGCCCCAGTTCGCGGCATCGTACTTGGCCAGCAGCGACCATTGGCGGCAGGCCTTGCTGTCGGCGGCGTTCTCGCCCGCGCAGTTCGCGCCCGATGGGCTGGGGCCGGCGTTGACGGTGTCACGCCCGAAGCTGTATGTCGCGCCGGCCGTGAAGCCGTTGAACGTGCCGCGGTAGGCGATGGCATTGTCCACGCGCGCGTTGGGCAGGTAGCTGTCCAGCGAGCCCGAGCCGAAGGCGCTGGGGCCCAGGATGTCGGCATCGAGCTGCGACCAGAACAGCATCGAGTACTGGCGGCCCAGCGTCAGGCTGCCCCAGCCGCCCGTCAGGCCCACATAGGCCTGGCGGCCGAAGGCCCGGCCGCCCTGGTTGAACGTGCCGCTGTCCACGCCCAGGCCGGACTCGAGCGTGAACACGGCCTTCAGACCTGCGCCCAGATCCTCGGTGCCGCGAAATCCCAGGCGCGAGGGCGCGCTGCCCGTGAGGCCGGGCATGCGCGTGAGGCCACCGCCGCCGGGCGTTGCATCGGTCAGATGCTCGACCGAGGCGTCCAGCAGGCCGTAGATCGTGACGCTGGTTTGCGCCTGGGCAGCGCCGCAGGCGGCGGCCAGCAGGCCAAGGGTCAACAGGGAACGTTTCATCTTGAGGTCTCCTCTCTTGTCTTCAGGGTGGTGGTAACAGTCAACGGAAATTCAGCTGCCGGTGGACGCGGCAGGCGTGTCCCAGCCCAGCGCGCCCGCGTCCTTGCCGGCAACCGAATACAGCGCCTTGGTGTTGCGGGTCTGCTGGAACACTTCAAGCGACTCGCCGCGCATCGCGGCGTAGATGTGCAGGTTGGACACGCCGATCACGGCGCCCAGCTTCTCGAGCAGGAAGAAGATGACGCCGTAATGGATCAGCCCGCGCCAGTCGCGCGCGCGCACCAGCCGGCATTCCTCGGGAGTGAGCTGCGCGCGCGCATAGGCCGTCTCTTCATCGGCGATGAAGTCGGCGCGCGCGCCGGGCTCTATCAGCGCGTGCAGGAAGCGGTTGAGCCGATAGGCCTTGACGCTGCGCTCCAGCGTGAATGGATGCGTGCCTTCGAGCGCCTCGGCGCCCGCAAGCTGCAGCTGCATGTGGGCGCGGTGGCGCTGCAGCACGGGCGCGGGCAGGCCGCTGTCGGCGGGCGCGTAGATCGCGGCGGCAATGCCGGTCATCGACGGCAGGTAGTAGCTGCGGTGCAGGCAGCGCACCTGGGACGCAAGCGCGCCGCGCATCACCAGCCACATGATGACTTCCGCGCCTTCGAATCCGCCCAGCGCCGCGTACTCGGCATGGGTCATCTCGGCAAGCTGCTCGGGGTCGCGCTCGAACAGATCGAGAAAGCGCGCGTCCCATTCGGGGTTGTTGAAGCCCGCACGCTCGCCATGCACCTGGTGCGACAGTCCGCCGGTGGCGACGATGGCCACGCGCAGGTCCTCGGGATAGCTTTCAATCGCGCGGCGCAGCGCCTGGCCCAGCTTGTAGCAGCGGCGCGCGCTGGGAATGGGAAACTGCAGCACGCCCATCTGCAGCGGCACCAGTTGCACCGGCCACTGCGGGGCGTGCGGGCACATCACCGACAGCGGCGAAAAGCAGCCATGGTCCAGGCCCTTGTCCTGGAAGAACGACATGTCGAACTCGTCGGCCATCAGCGACTGGCCGATGTGGGCCGCCAGGCCCGGATGGCCAGCGATCGCCGGCAGATCGCGCGCGCCGCCGCCTTCGTCGGCCACCGCCCAGCGCTCGCCCACGCCCAGCGAGAAAGCGCTGTAGTGGTCGAAGAAGAAGGACGTGACGTGGTCGTTGTAGATGAACAGCAGCACGTCGGGCTTCTGTTCGGCAATCCAGTCCTGCACCGGCGCGAAGGCCTCGAAGATGGGTTGCCAGACCGGGTCCGAGCGCTTGTCGCGGTCGAACGCAAAGCCTATGGTCGGGGTGTGCGAGGCGGCGATGCCGCCGATGATCTTGGCCATGGAATGGGGTGCCTTTGCAGGCCCCGTTGTCGGGGTTGGGAAAAATGCGGGTGCGCGGCACCCGCAGCGGTTCAGGGGGCGGCGTTGAGCTTGGACTTGATCCAGGCAAAGGCTTCCTGCACGTCGTAGTTGCCGCTGTGGCCCACCAGGTAGGGCAGCTTGAAGCTGACTTCCTTGACCGACGTGTCCTTCTTGATCGCCTGGTGCAGCAGCTCCTGCATGACAAAACCGGTGTCACGATCGACCATGCCGTGGCGCACATACCAGTAGGGGGCGCTGTCGGCCGCGGTGTTCAGATAGGCGACCGGATTGATCAGCTTGATCTGCCGGGCCAGCGTGTTGCTGCTGCTCGCGGTGTAGGCCGCCCAGTCGAGTCCGGTGTCGTCCTTGCCCGAGCCGTCACCGACCTTCTGGTTGTTGTTCCAGGACCATTCGGTGAAGTTCGCATACTCGTAGTTGGCCGAGCCGAAGAGATTGGTTTCCCCGCTGATGTTCGGGTTGCCGGTCACGCCCGCCGCATCGAATGCGACCACGGTCTTGAGCGCCTGGTTGGCGGCCACGTAGTCGATGAACTTGGCGTAGTCGATGTGGGCCACCTTGGCGCTGGTGCCCGTGCCGGTCAGGGTCAGCCAGTCGTTGACCAGCGTCTTGCGCGCCGTGACGAAGTTCCCGCCGAGCTGCGGCACGGCCGTGCCCTTGGCGATCTGGCGCTCTATCTCCTCGGTCAGGCGCGTCTTGATGGTGTCGGCCATGCTTGCCGCCGTCACGCCGAGATTCAGGCTGTCGAGGTAGACCGGGAAGCTCGCGGCCAGGGCGCTCGAAGCCGCGCGCTGCGCGCCGGCGCTGAATGCCACGCCGCCCAGCGCGCCCGTGTTGGCATCGCTGCGCACCGCGCTGTACTGCCACTCGTAGCCGGCGTCGGCATTGCCCAGGTTGTTGATCGGGCAGTAGGCGACGGCCATGTACACATCGTCCTTGAGCGTGCTTGCCGCCGCATCCCCCGCGCCCGTGACGCCGGCGGCGCCGATGTCAGCGAGATAGGGCAGATAGTCCGCGCTGTTGCCGCTGGCCGCGACGGCCGAGGTCAGTCCGCCGCCGCCGCTGGTGCCGTTGAGCACGATGCGTTCGGCCGAGCCCGGCATGAGGCTGTCGTTGAGCCGCATGTAGCGTATTGCGGCCTTGGTGTCGACCACGGGCGAAGGTGCCTTGCCGGCCCAGCTGCCGTCCTCGGCGCGCGCGCCGCGGCTGCGCGTGCCCACGTTCACCACCACGTAGCCGGCCTTGAGCGCCGCGCCTATGTTGTCGGTGTCGCTGGTGCTCACAAAGGCCTTGCCTTCGCTGATGGTGGTGGCGACGGCGCTGGTCCACCAGCCGCTGTTGTTCACGGCCATGTACAGCGCGGTCTTCTGGTCGTCCACCGAGGCTTCGGGCACAGAAACGATCATCGACTGGTAGGCATAGGGATCGGCCATGGTGGTCGTGCCGCCGCCCAGCGTTGCCTGCGTGGCCGCCATCTTGATCGGCTTGGCCACATAGACCACGCGGTACTGGCGCAGCTTCATCGGCGCGCCGTCCACGGTGACCGTGACGGTCGTGTATTTGCCGGCGTCGAACTTGAGCGCCGCATCCTCGGCGTCGACGACCGCGGGCGGCGTCTCGACGACGCTGCCGCCATCGCCGCCACAGGCAGCCAGCAGTCCGGCCGAGGAAATGAGCGCCAGCGCGCTGGCCAGGGTGCGGCGTTTGAAATTCAGTTGCATGCTTGTCTCCTTGCCCCGTTCGAGGCTTTTGTTATGAATAAGGGAAAGATCAGGGGCGCGCGGCCTGCTGTTTGGCAATCAGGCTGCGGGCGTCTTCCAGCATCCGGCTGCCGTTCAGCCCCTTGGCGTTCATGTCCTTGACCCAGTCGGCCGAGAGCTTGTCGCCCAGCTTCTTCCAGGCCACCAGCTCGCTTGCGGGAATGACGTTGGTGGCGTTCTTCGCCGTGAGCTGCTTGCCCTGGGCATCGGCCTGGACAAAGGCCTTGCCGATCTGGCCCGAGAACGCCTGGCCAGAGTTGTTGTCTATGACCTTCTTCAGGTCGGCGGGCAGGGCTTCATACTTGGCCTTGTTCATCGCGAAGATGAATGTCGAGGTGTAGAACGCGGCCTCGCGCGGGTCGGTTTCCGAGTGGTACTTGGCAAGCTCCTCGAGCTTCACCGAGGGCACGACTTCGTAGGGCACGACGGCGCCATCGATCACGCCCTTGGCCAGCGCATCGCCCACCTGCGGCACGGGCATGCTCACGGGCGTGGCGCCCAGCATGGCGATGAACTTGTTGGTCAGGCGCGTGGGCGCGCGCAGCTTGAGGCCGCGCAGATCGGCCATGGTGCGCACCGGCTTGCCCGCCATGTGGAACACGCCCGGTCCGTGCACGTGGAAGGCCAGCGGCTTGACGTCCTTGAACTCCGCCTGGCTGTGGGTCTGCGCGTATTCCCACAGCGCGCGGCTCGTGGCCTCGGGGTCGCGCATCATGAAGGGCAGCTCGAAAGCCTCCATCGACGCAAAACGCCCCGCGGTATAGCCGGGCAGCGTCCAGACCACGTCGGCCACGCCGTCGCGCACCTGGTCGAACAGCTGGGGCGGCGTGCCGCCCAGCTGCATCGACGGGTAGATCTGGCACTTCATGCGGTTGGCCGACTCCTTGGCGATGCGCTCGCACCAGGGCTGGATGAACAGCGTGCCCGCGAACGATGTCGGCGGCAGGTGGTAGTGGACCTTGAGCGTGACTTCCTGCGCCGCGGCGGGAAGCGCGGCGGCGGCAAGCAGGCCGCAAAGGGCAAGCAGGTGGCGCAGTTTCATGGGTTGTCTCCTTCGTTGTTGAGCCTCTGGGGCGGGTCGTGCGCAAAAAATGGGCGGCGCGCTGCCCGGCCTGCGGCACAGCGCAGTTCCGGGGCAGTCAGGTACGGGAAGTCAGGTCAGCCAGTGCACCAGCCACAGCGCGGTGGCGGGGAAGGCAATCAGCAGCGCAAGCCGCAGGCCGTCGGTGATCAGGAAGGGAACGACGCCCTTGTAGGTCTCGACCATGGGCACGTCGCGCGCCAGGCCGTTCATGATGTAGACGTTCAATCCCACGGGCGGGAAGATCATGCCGATCTCGCACACGGTCAGGATCAGGATGCCGAACCACAGCGCCTTGTCGGTCGGCCCCAGGCCGAAGAAGTCCATGCCCATGATCACGGGAAACAGCGTGGGCACCGTGAGCAGGATCATGCTCATCTCGTCCATCACGCAGCCCAGCGCCACGTAGAACAGCATCACGCCGACCATCACCAGCATGGGCGAGATCTGCAGATGACCGACCAGATCGGCGAGCTGCGTGGGCAGCTGCGACAGCGCCAGCGAGGCATTGATCATGTCGGCGCCGATGAAGATCAGGAAGATCATGCCGCTGGTCTGGGCCGTGGTGCGCACCGCCGCCGCGAACTTGCCGCGATCCATTTCGCGGCGCGCCAGCGTGATCACGCAGGTCAGCACATTGCCGATGGCCGCGCCTTCGGTGGCCGTGAACAGGCCGCCGTAGATGCCGCCGAACACCACGACGAAGATCGCGAGAATCGGCCAGACCTTCAATGCCGTCGACAGCAGTTCGGCATGCGGCACGCGCTGCGCGGCGGGCGCATGCTGCGGGTTGATGCGCACGATCACGGCGATTGCCAGGATGTAGCCCAGGGCCGCGATCAGCGCCGGCACATAGGCCGCGAGAAACATCTTGGTGATGTTCTGCTCGGTCAGGATGGCATAGACCATCAGCGTCACCGAAGGCGGCAGCAGCACGCCCATGGTGCCGCCCGTGGCCAGGGCGGCCGTGGCCAGCCGCCCCGAGTAGCCAATGCGGCGCATCTGCGGATAAGCCACCTGGGCAATCGTTGCCGTGGTCGCGACCGTCGAGCCGGAAATCGAGCCAAAGGCCGCGCAGGCCAGCACGCCGGCCATCGCCATGCCGCCGCGAAACCGGCCCAGGAGCGCATTGGCGAAGTCGAACAAGGCCTTGGCCAGCCCGCCCTGCACGGCAATCGCGCCCATCAGCATGAACAGCGGAATCACCGACAGGTCATAGACCGAGACCCGGCCGTAGACCGCGCCCTTGAGGTGGGCCAGCAGCGGCAGCCAGCCCGACAGCGCAACGTAGCCGAACGCGCCGGGAATGAACATCGCAATCGCGATCGGCACGCGCACCGCCATCAGCACCAGCATCGCGGCAAACATCGTGAGCCCTATGGACATCGTGCTCATGCAGCCTCCCTGGGCCCAATGCAGGCGATGAACTGCGCAATGCCGATCAGCACGCACAGCGCCAGCCCGGGCAGCATCAGCAGGTAGGGAATCCACAGCGGCAGGTCCATCAGCATGGAGCGCTCCTGCGCCGCGTAAATGTCGATGCCGCCGACGGCGACGCGCCAGGTGACCAGCGCCAATGTGAGCGTGTAGAGCAGGATGCCAAAGGCGTCCATGCGCCGCTGCGCCGCGGCGCTCGCGCCGGTGGTGAAGAAGTCGACGACGATGTTGGCGCGGCGGAACTGCGTATAGGGCAGGAACGAGGCGACGACGATGGCGCCGCCAAGCTGCACCAGCTCGACGTCACCGAGAATCGGGTGGGCGAAGAAAGCGCGCCCTATCACGCTGGTGGTGGTCATCAGCGCCACGGCCATGAGCACGCAGGCGCCTACCGCGGCGCTGGCGTCGCACAGGCGCTCCAGCCCGCGCATCGTGGGTGACTGTGTCGGGGAATCCATTGGTTCTTGTCTCCTGCTTCTTGGTATGGGCAGACGCGGCTTTCGCCGCCGTCGCCGTGCCTTGATATGGCTCAAGGCGCAAGCGAAGTCTAAAAATTAGACTGAGGTGCAGGAAGATGCTGTGCAAGCCAGCGCGATAACCTGGAGATATCATCAACGCATGAAACTCACCAACCTGCGCGCGCTGGTCGCGGCCATCGAGGAAGGCAGCCTGCGCGCCGCGGGCAAGCGATTGGGGGTGTCGCAGCCCGCGCTGACCAAGCTGATACGCGAGCTCGAACGCGAGCTGGCAACCACCCTGCTGGTGCGCTCGACCACGGGCGTGGTGGCGACGGCCCAGGGCATGGTGATGTACGAGCGCGCGGTTGCCGCCGAGCGCGAACTGCTGCAGGCCGTGGAGCAGATACGCCAGCTCGACGGCCACATGACGGGTGCGCTGACCATAGGCGCGGTGCCGCTGGCGGTGATGCTGCTGGTGCCCGAAACCCTGCGCACCTTCGGCAGCGCGTTTCCCGGGATACAGCTGCGCATCTCCGAGGAGCTCTACATCGCCCAGCTCACGCGGCTGCGCAAGGGCGAAGTCGATATCGCGCTCGGGCCGCTGCCGCCCGAGCTGCCGCCCGGGGAATTCGTCGTCGAGACGCTGATGCCCATCACCATGGTGCCGGTGGTGCGCAAGGGCGACCCGCTGGCGCGCGCCAGCAGCCTGCGCGAGCTGGTCAGCGCGCCCTGGGTCTACACCGGCGCCTCGTCGGACTCGGGCTACGCCAGGACCTTCTTCGAGCTGCACGGCCTGCCCGCGCCGCCCGCGGGCGCGCTGGTGAACTCGACGCTGGGCCTGCTGTCCATCGTCGCCAGCGGCAAGTGCATAGGCCTTTTGCCGCAGCAGATCGCGGCCCACCCCATCGCCACGCAATACCTCGACACCATCCAGCTTGCCGAAGGCCCGCTGCAGCTGACGCTGTGCGCGCTCACGCGCTCGGACGTGCACCTCAAGCCCAGCGTGCGCCAGTTCATGGCCCACCTGCATCGCGCGGCCCACCACCTGACGCAGGAGGCCGGCCCGGCCGGCGGCGCGGCAAAAAGGTAGTATCCAGGGCTTAGGCGAGCGACCGGCCCGCCGCTCCCTTCGCACCGCCGCATGCCGCCCACCGACGACCTCCCTGGCTCCTCCGCCCCCTTCTCCCTGCGCGCGATTGCGCTGCCCGCGTTTGGCCCCTCGCTGATGTTCGGCATAGGCGAAGGCGCGATCCTGCCCATGATTCCGCTGATGGCGCGCGAACTCGGCGCGAGCATCGCCATGGCTGCGCTGATGATCACGCTGCTGGGACTGGGCTCGCTGCTCAACAACCTTCCCGCCTCGTTCATCACCATGCGCTGGGGCGAGCGCGGCGCGATCATTGCCGCGGGCTTCTGGAGCGCGGCCGGCATGCTGCTGTGCCTGCAGACCCACAGGCTCGAACTGTTTGCGCTGGGCTGCTTCATGGTCGGCATGTCGCAGTCGGTCTACAACATCGCGCGCCAGAGCTATCTCACGGCCGCCGTTCCGCCCGGTTATCGCGCGCGCGCGCTGTCGACGCTGGGCGGGGTGATGCGCATAGGCCTGTTTGTCGGGCCGTTTCTCGCGGCCACGGTGGTGCATGCCTATGGCATGGGCGCGGCGTTCTGGATAGGCATCGCGGGCGTGACCTGCGCCTCGCTGATCGGCATGCGCGTGCCCGATCTGCCCGAGCCCGCGCTGCCCGCGGGCCAGGCACCGGTACACACCACCTGGCTGTCGATTCTCAAGGACCACCGCCGCGTGTTCCTGACGCTGGGTTTTGCCATCCTGCTGGTGAGCGCGGTGCGCGCCTCGCGCCAGGCCGTGCTGCCGCTGTGGGCCGACCACCTGCTGCTGGCCCCGGCCGCGGCCTCGCTGATCTACGGCCTGGCCGGCGGCATAGAGATGCTGCTGTTCTACCCCGCGGGCAAGGTCATGGATGTCAAGGGCCGGCGCTGGGTCGCGCTGCCCTCGATGATCATCATCGGCGTGGCATTGATGCTGGTGCCGTTCACCACGGGCTTTGTGAGCCTGCTGATCGCCGCCATGGCGATAGGCTTTGCCAACGGCATAGGCTCGGGCCTGATCATGACGCTGGGCGCCGACCATGCGCCGCCCCATGGCCGCGCCTACTTTCTCGGCGCCTGGCGCTTCATGGCCGATGTCGGCTCGACGGCCGGTCCGGCCCTGGTCGCGCTGCTGGCCGCCGCGGTGTCGCTGGCCGTGGGCGTGGCGGCCACCGGCGCGTTTGCCTTCACCGCCGCAGCCATGATGGCGCGCTGGATTCCGCCGCACCGGGCGCGCTGACGGCCGACGCCGTGCAGGCAAAAAAAAACGCCCTGTGAACAGGGCGTTTTGCAGGCGGGACGCGGCTACTTCTTGAGCTTGTACGCCACGACGTAATCGCCGGCCTTGGTGCCGATCGAGCCGTGGCCCCCGGCCACCAGCACGACCATCTGCTCGCCCTGGCTGTTGAGGTAGCTCATGGGCGTGGCCTGGCCGCCGGCCGGAATGCGCACATCCCAGAGGATCTTGCCGCTGGCCACGTCATAGGCGCGGAAGTTGTTGTCGACGGCAGCGCCCAGGAAGGCGACGCCGCTGGCGGTCAGCAGCGGGCCACCGATGCCGGGAACGCCGACACGGATGGGCAGCGGCACGGGCGACAGGTCGCGGATGGTGCCGTTGCGGTACTGGTAGGCGATCTTGCCGGTGCGCAGATCGGCCGCGGCCACCGTGCCCCATGGCGGAACCTGGCAAGGCACGCCTATGGGCGACAGGAAGGGATGCATGGCCACCGCGTAGTCGGCACCGGCATTCTCGTTGAGGCCCTGCTCGCCGGTATTGGTCTGCTGACCCGCGATCTCGGCCTTGGGCACCAGCGTAGAGACAAAGGCCAGATAGGTCGGCATGCCGAACATCACCTGGCGCTGCGGATCGACCGCGACGCTGCCCCAGTTGAAGACGCCGAAGTTGCCCGGATAGATCAGCGAGCCCTGCAGCGACGGCGGCGTGTAGCGGCCTTCATAGCGCAGCTTCTTGAACGCGATGCGGCACATCATCTGATCGATCAGGCTCGCGCCCCACATGTCGGACTCGCGCAGCGCGGGCGGCTCGAAGCTCAGCGCCGACACCGGCTGGGTCGCGGCCACGGTCTGGCCGGGAATGTCCGTGCCCTGCGGCGCGGCGCGTTCGCTGACCTGCTGCAGCGGCGTGCCGTCGCGGCGGTCGAGCACATAGACATCGCCCTGCTTGGTCGGCACGACCAGCGCGGGCGTGCGGCCCTTGGCCAGGTCGAGGTCCAGCAGCACGGGCTGCGCGGGCGAGTCCATGTCCCACAGATCGTGGTGCACGAACTGGCGCACCCAGCGCACCTGGCCGGTCGCGAGGTCGAGCGCGACGACCGAAGTCGCGTACTTCTCCTCGTCGGCGTTGCGGAACATGCCCAGCTGGTCGGGCGTGCGGTTGCCCATGGGGAAATAGGCCAGGCCCAGTTCCAGGTCGGCGCTGGCCACCGACCAGCTGTTGGGCGAGCTGGCCGTATAGACCTGGCTGGGATCGTTGGGGTCGAACGGCGCGGTCTTGGCCGCATTGCCCGAGTCCCAGTTCCACAGCAGCTTGCCGCTGCGCACGTCATAGGCGCGGATCACGCCCGATGGCGAGTTGACCGCGTAGTTGTCGTTGACCGCGCCGGCAATGATCACCGTGTCGCCCGCGACCAGCGGTGGCGAGGTGGCGTAGTAATAGCCGCCCTGCTTGAACGGCATGTTGTGCGTCAGGTCGATGGCGCCGTTGCTGCCGAAGTCGGCGCAGGGCTTGCCGGTGGCGGCATCCAGCGCATGCAGCTTGGCGTCCGAGCTGGGCAGGAAGATGCGATTGGAGCAGGTCGCCGTTCCGGCCGCGGCCTGTGCGGGAGCGGCGGCAGCCGTCGCTGTCAGCGCCGTGCTGGCGTGGAACGAAACGCCGCGGCAGGTCTGGTGCTGGCGTTGCGATTCCATGCCGGCCTTGGGATCGAAGCGCCAGCGCTCCTTGCCGGTATCGGCGTCCAGCGCGATCGCCAGGCTGTGCGGCGTGCACAGGTACAGCGTGTCGTTGATCTTCAGCGGCGTCGCCTGGTAGGTGGTTTCGGTCACGTCCTGGGGGCCGCGCACGTCGCCGGTCTGGATCTGCCAGGCGACATCGAGGTTGGCGACGTTGTCGGGCGTGATCTGCTTGAGCGGCGAGAAACGCTGGCCATGGCCGGTGCGGCCATAGGCATTCCAGTCGCCTTCGGCCAGCGCGCCGTCGCCGAGCTTGGGGTCGGCATTGACGACGTCCATGGGCAGCGTGCCTTCGATTTCATGCAGATGGCGCGGAATGCCCACCAGCGCCACCACGGCCGTCAGCAGCGATGCCGCGAGAACGGGCCAGCCCGCGCCGAAACGGCCTTCGCCAGTCGCGCCCCGGCGCGCGGCCGGAACGGCCATCAGCACGCCGATGATCACCGGCAGGCCCAGGCGCGTGGCCAGCGGCCACCAGTAGAGACCGGCTTCCCACAGCGACCAGGCCAGCAGCACCAGCAGCCACACCGCATACAGCGGCGTCGCCCAGCGCTTGCGCGCGAGCATGCCCACGGCGACGGCCAGCACGACCAGGCCGCTGAACAGATAGAACGGGCTGCCGCCCAGCGACAGCAGCCAGCCGCCGCCAATGGTCAGCGGCAGGCCCAGCAAGGCCAGAAGCAGTATGGTTAATGCATGCATGGCGTGCCTTTCTTCTGCGGGGAGAGAATGGATAATGCCATGATTGGAATATGGTTTTTTTGCATGGTTGGGTTGAATAGCGACGCTGACGCAGCGAATTTCGAACGCGCGAGGCAATGCCAGGCCGTTTTATTCGCCGCATGTCGTCCGGGCCGCCATCATATTCCCGCAGAAAGAGCTTGTTGCCAGCGTTACTACTCAGTCATATAGAACATCGGGTCCGAAATCACCATGCCCAAGACCCCGATTCTGCGTCGATTCAAATCCTCACAGCCCGGCAAGGCAGGCCGGGCCTTGTAGGCCATGGCTTACAAATAACTTGGGATACGACCACTTCGCCGACATTGGTTTGAACGCAAACCGACGATTCAAATCCGAATGCGTGTTACCAGATAATCTTTGGCGCGAATGGATTGCCGGTGCGCCGATTATGAAAACCCGCTGCAAGGACCAAACGGCCAGCATTGAATATCCGTTCGTGGTGGGCCTGAAAAATGGCACAAAAAAAATCGGGCGGGATTATCACGCCCTGAGCTCGCGTGAATCGGCAAGGCCGCGGCTACGACAGCCCCTGCAGGCCTTCCTCGTACTGCCCCGCAATCAGCACGAACAGCATGCGGCAGGTACGCCCCGAGCGGTTGGCCCAGGCATGGTTGGTGCCGCGCTGCACCACCACGCTGCCGGCCTGCAACTGCACTTCGCCTTCATCGAGCACCAGCGTCAGCTCGCCTTCGATCACCACGCCGTAGTCAATGGACTCGGTGCGGTGCATCAGGGGATGGGGCGAATGCGCGTCCACGGTCGAGGCCTGGGCGTCGCCGATCTGCGCAAACGCGGCCTGCATGCGATCGGCGCCATGGGCCAGGAAGTCCGCGGTGTCGGGCGGAATGTCGACAAAGCGGATGCGCGTGCCCGCGGCTGGCGGGGGCAGCACCAGCGGCCCCAGCGTCGGATCGGCAGCATTGGAGATCGGCGCCGGACTCTGCGCGGTGCTCCAGACCTCGTGGAACACCGTGCCGGGAATCGCCGCGACTTCGACCACCGTGGGCAGGGGGCCGCTGCTGGCGACCACCGCCCGGCCGCGCGCGTCGTGGCCGGTGACCACGCGGTGGATGGCCGGCAGGCTCATGGCCGGTCCTCGTCGAAGATCGCCACGGCGCGCGTCCAGCCCGCCGAGGCGCCGCGGATCTTGTGCGGAAAGCAGCTGATGGTGAAGCCGGTCGCGGGTATGGCTTCGAGGTTGTGCAGTTTTTCCAGATGGCAGTAGCCTATGTCGCGGCCCGCCTTGTGGCCTTCCCAGATCAGCGCCTTGTTGCCGGTCGCGGCCACCTTGGCCGCGGTGTATGAGAACGGCGCGTCCCAGCTCCAGGCGTCGGTGCCGGTGAGGCGCACGCCGCGCTCGAGCAGGTACATCGTCGCCTCGTAGCCCATGCCGCAGCCCGCGCCCAGGAAGTCGGCGTGGCCGTAGCGGCTGCCGGCGCGCGTGTTGACGACCACGATGTCCAGCGGCTGGAGTTCATAGCCAATGCGCTGCAGCTCGGCCTCGACATCGGCGGCGGTGGCGACATAGCCGTCGGGAAAGTGGCGGAAGTCGAGCTTCACGCCGGGCTGGAAGCACCATTCGAGCGGCACTTCGTCAATCGTGATCGACGGCCGCGCGCCGCCGAGCTTGGCGTCCTGGGTCGAGTGGAAATGCCAGGGCGCGTCCAGATGCGTGCCGTTGTGCGTTGTGAGCGTGACCCATTCGGCCGCGGCCGCCTCGCCATCGGGATAGTCCTCGGCCGTGGTGCCCGGAATCATCGCCATGAACTCGGGCAGCGTGTCCGCATGCTTCTGGTAGGTGATCCTGGGCGCCAGCGGCGGCGGGTCCGAGAGCACATCGTTTTCGAGATAGATCGACAGGTCGACGAACCTGCGCTGGGGCTTGGCGTTCATAAGGCGGAGGCTTTCATTCGGCGACCAAGCCAACGGCGCGTGCCAGGGCCTGGTGGGTCTGGATTTCGGTCTGGTAGAAACGGTCGAGTTCGGCCAGCGTCAGCGGGCTTTGCGGGTCCGTGCCCTGGCTGCGCAAGAAGGCCTGGACTTCGGGGTCGCGCATCGCGGCGTCGAACGCCGCATTCAGGCGCTTGGCCGCGGCATCGGGCACGGCGCGCGGCACCAGCAGCGCGCCCCAGGCGGTGTGCACGAAATTGCGCAGCGCCGTATCCTGGTTCCTGAGCGGCGCCGCATTGGGCAGCAGCGCGGGCGCCTGCTCGGCCGTGCTGCCGAAAGCGCGCAGCTTGCCGGTCGTGATCAGGTCGAGCCCAAGGCCGCCCAGCGGCACGAACGACAGATCGATCTGCCCGCCCGCGAGGTCCTGCACCGCGGGCGGCACGCCGCGGTAGGGAATGTGCGACAGCTGCACGCCCGACAGCTGCGCCCACTGTGCGCCCATCAGATGGATCATCGAGCCCTGGCCGATATGGCCGAAGCTCAGCGGCTTGCCCGCCTTGTCGGCCGCGCGCGCCAGCGCCAGCAGCTCCGAGTACTTTTGCGCGGGCAGATCGGGCCGGCCGGCCAGCACATAGCAGGCGCGGCCGAGCAAGCCCACGGGCCGCATCTGGCCGGGTTTGTAGCGCACGCTGAGCAGCGCCGCGGGCGTCAGAATGGGCTCGGTCTGCGAGACCATCACCGCGGTCAGGCCGTCGGCAGGCGCATTGAGCACGCGCTGCACACCGATAGCGCCGCCTGCACCGGGCTGGTTCTCGACGATCACCGTCTGCCCGAGTTCGCGCTGCATCTGTTGCTGGAGCCGGCGCGCGAACACGTCGCCGGGATTGCCCGCAGGCTGGGGCACGATGATGGTCACATGGCGCCCGCCCTGCGCCAGCGCCAGCGGCGCGAAGCCGCCGACGGCCAGCGTGGCCAGCAGCGTGCGGCGTCCCCGGAAACCTGGTTGTTCATTCATGTTTGCTCCTGTCGTTCTTGTTGTTTCGCGGCGCTTTCCACCCGTGCGCCAGAGCTGCACTCTAGACAAACCGCTTGTATTCCTGAAATGGATTCTTTAGATTCCAGGAATC
>NZ_JAVWWA010000107.1:0-17692 GCF_036666375.1 Comamonas sp.
GAGAGGTCTTGCAGGCCTGCGTTGATGAAAAAGACTTCGTCTTTTGCAGGGATGGCCTGAGCGGGGGCAGCATTGTTCATGGATAAGTACCTATCAAGCGTGTTTCAGCCGCAGACTTGGCAGTCGACGGTAGCTATGTTGGCGCGACCGCGTCCATGCAGCCGCACTTGCATCCTTGCGTTTGCTCTAGAGGAGCAACTCGCAAGTGGTGCGAGGAATGCTATTCAAGTGCAATGCGCACATCATTTGGACACACAAAAAACAAATGCACGCAATCTATTTCCTCGGATCGTAGTGCAAGGGCGAAATTTTTGCATCCTCTGTTTGGATGATTTTTGAATGCTCGTGCCGCGTTGATCGAACATGTTCGGCATGTCGCCTCGAGCTTGAAATGCTTCCCAGAAGTTGCGCAGGCACGCAGCACCTCGTTGCCAAATCCACGGCTTATGAGGTATGAGATCGACAGATTTCAGCAGTCAGCTTGCCGCAATGGATGACGCAGAAGTAGCGCTGCCAGCGGTCCATCAATCAGCTGGTGAATTTGCGTTCGCGCGCGCGCTGGTTCATGCAGTACGGCGTCACTGGCAGAAATTGTCCCTCCGTCGGATGCTTGGGAAGCATGCCGAAAGGGAGAGCTATGTGATGGTGTGGGGAGGTGCCGAAGACGAAAAGAAAAAAGGCACTGCGAGGTTTTATCCTTGCAGTGCCTTATCGTCTGGCTCAAAAGTTAGACAGTGCCCAAAATGGTTAGACATTTTGCGTTGGTGTAGAACCTCAGCTATTTGCCTAAATCATTGTCAGAACTTAGAAATAATGGTCGGAGCGGCGGGATTCGAACTCGCGACCCTCTGCTCCCAAAGCAGATGCGCTACCAGGCTGCGCTACGCTCCGACAAAAAGAATTCTAAGGGGGTTTATGGTGCTCTTTTTTGAATTTTCAAAAATATTTCAAAAATGGAGCGCCGTACGCCTTCTTAACGGGGCGAAGGGCCAGGGCCACGGCCGGCCAGATGGCGGAACGTGATGCGGCCCTTGGTCAGATCGTAAGGCGACATTTCCAGCGACACTTTATCGCCAGCCAGGATACGGATGTGATGCTTGCGCATCTTGCCGCCGGTATAGGCGATCAACTGGTGTCCGTTTTCCAGCGTCACGCGAAAGCGCGAGTCGGGCAAGACTTCCGTCACGGAGCCTTGCATTTCAATCAATTCTTCTTTGGCCATATTCTCAATCTCTCATATAAATCTGGGTCACTGCGCCTGTGAGCGGAGGGCACAGCAGCATGCACCGACCCGTGGGGGCCACTGAGTTACTGTGCATGGCAGGCGGTGTAAGCCGCTGCGCTCAAGGCGCACAGCGGTCAGAAGGCCGGAAAACGGCTTCATTCGCACAGGCAGGGCGCTGTACGGAATCTCCCAGATTGTAACCCGTGGGCGGCGCGGCTGCTAGGGTGTGGGCGTGATTGCCGATGCCAGCGCGCGTACCAAATCGGTTTGCGTGATCACGCCGACCAGCCGCTGCTGGGCATCGACGATGGGCAAATGGTGGTGGCCGCCCGCGGAAAACAGCGGAATCAGGTCCATTACGGGCTGGTCCGCGGAGGCCGTCTGCGCCGGACCGCTCATCAGCTCGTTCACGGTCTGTGGCTTTTTGGCACCGATGGCGACCAGTTTGCGCAGGCGCTGGCCCCAGCCTTCGGGAGACTCGAGCGCCGTGGTGCGCATGAAGTCGGACTGCGACAGCATGCCCTGCACCTGGTGGCGGCCGTCGACGACCGGCAAGGCCTTGATGTTCTTTTGCCGCATCAAGGCCCAGGCCTCGCGCAGCGAGACATCGGCTTCGACGGCCAGCGGCGGGGTCGACATGATGTCGGCGCAGCGCAGATCGCCCAGCGTACGCTGGAAGGCCGCGCGGCCCGCGAGGTGCAGCAGGCCTTCAAGGTCGGCGCGGCTGATGTCCAGCACCTGGTTGTATTGTTCGAGCGCGGTGTCGAGGTCGGACTTCTGGAAGTGCTGGCCGCTGGTGGCCTTGCGGCGCAGCGGATAGGGCTTGCCGGTCGCATGGTTGTAGGCGATGGCGCAAAGCAGCAGCACCACGATGTTGAACAGCACCGGAAACACCAGCAGGTCCAGGCCGTTGCTGTGCTCGAGCACCACGAACGCCGCCATGCCCACGCCCGGCGGGTGAAAGCAGCGCAGCAGCAGCATGCCGGCCAGCGTCACGCCCACGGCCAGCGCCGCGGCCCATACCAGGTCGGGCACCAGCATCCGGCACAGCGTGGACACCAGCGCCGCGAGCACGGTGCCGCCCAGCACCGGCCAGGGCTGGGCCAGCGGGCTCGCAGGCATGCCGAACAGCAGCACGGCGCTGGCGCTGAGCGAGGCAATCATCCACGAATCGTTGCCCGCGCCCGCCCACCAGCGGCTCAGAAAGCCGGTGACCAGCAGGCCCAGGATGACGCCGACCACCATGCGCAAGGCTTCCTTGGCGTCGATGCCGACCGAGTGGGGCACCAGGCGCTGCAGCAGCTGCCGAAGTTTGGACGGGCGATTGGAAGGATAGGGCGAGACAGGAGACTGTGGTGCTGGCACGGGCAGGACGGAAAGTGCAGTGGCCCTTCAGGATAGCAAAGCGGTAAGGATGGTGCGCGCCAGCGCGCAGGGGTGGGCCAATCCGTATGGGCAATGGCCCGAATGCGTCGCTAGAATGCCCAGCTTGCCTTGAATCATCTGGAAACCAATCTGTGTCTGATCGCCTTGCCGTGCTTCCCCAATATCTGTTGCCCAAGCAGGCGCTCACGGCCCTCATGGGGCGACTGGCGAATGCCAGGGCCGGCTGGCTGACCACCTGGGTGATAGAGCGTTTCATCGCCCGCTACAAGGTCGACATGGCCGAGGCCGCGAACCCCGATCCCGCAAGCTATGAGACCTTCAACGCATTTTTCACGCGCAGCCTGCGTGCAGGCGTGCGTCCTCAGGTGCAGGCGCCATGGGTCTGCCCGGTCGACGGCGCGGTGAGCCAGCTGGGCCCCATCGCAGGTGACCAGATCTTCCAGGCCAAGGGCCACCATTATTCGACCCAGGCCCTGGTCGGCGGCGATTCCAAGCTCGCCGCCGAGTTCGACGACGGCCACTTCGCGACGATCTACCTGAGCCCGCGCGACTACCACCGCATCCACATGCCCTGCGACGGCAAGCTGCGTGAAATGGTCTATGTGCCCGGTGACCTGTTCTCGGTCAATCCGGTGACCGCGCGCGGCGTGCCCGGCCTGTTCGCGCGCAACGAGCGCGTGGTCTGCGTGTTCGATTCCGCTGCCGGTCCGTTCGTGATGGTGCTGGTGGGCGCGACCATCGTCGGCAGCATGGCCACCGTCTGGCATGGACAGGTCAACCCGCCGCGCAGCGCCGAAATCCGGCGCTGGCAGTATGGGCAGGACGGGCAGGACGGCCCGCTGCTGCGCCAGGGCGAGGAAATGGGCCGCTTCCTGCTGGGCTCGACCGTGGTCCTGCTGTTTCCCAAGCAGCCGCTGCAGTTCAACGTGCTGTGGCAGGCAGGCAGCCCCGTGCGCCTGGGCGAGGCCATGGCGCAACGCAGCTGAAGATCGCGTCCCTGGGCGGCAGGCGCCGCCCGGGAACGTTCACAGGAACCAGTTCAGACCTTCGGCCCGACGTGCGGTGGTGAACTTGGAAGGCTGCAGTCGCAGCCGGTCCGGGCGCACCGGATCTTCGCGGCCCACGAGGTAGACCACCATTTCTCGCCGGCGCAGCACCACATGGCTGACGGTCTCGTTGCGTCCGCCCTCCTGGACTTGCACTCCGGGGCGAAACAGCGGCATCTCGAATGTGAAGCTGCGCGCCTGCACGGGGTGCGTGGCACCTGGCGCGGCGGCGCCCGACGCAGCGGCGCCCGACGCCGCGGCGCCCGGCATGTCGAAGTCTGGCGCAGTGGCGCCCGACCCATCGGCTGCATAGGCAGCGGTTTCCGGTGAGATAGTGAGGGATTGCATAGGCGCAGTCTGGGGAAATAAGCTAGTTATCGGCAGGCGGCGGGGAAAGTTGAGGAGCTATCTCACTTTATCGTCAGGCGCGCGCTTGTCCAGTGCAAGGCCGGGCAGAGGGGCTTGAGCGCGGCGCCAGCCGGTAAGATAGGCCGCATTCGTGGATTCCTTCCTTTTTCCTGGCCACAGACCTGCCGTCTGTACGCGCACGGGATGTCGCCTAGTCGTTTTACCCCATGCCCCAAATTTCCATTGAGCAGCTCAGTCACGATTGGCATGCGCTGCAAGGCTGCGCATCCCCCGCCGCGCGGGAATGCATAGAGCAGCTTGCTTTCACGCACCAGAAGAATCTGGCCAGCCATTTTTACACCGAAATGCTCAAGGATGAAGCGGCTTCGGCGCTGCTGACGCACGAGCAGGTGCGGGTGCGGCTGCACCACTCCATGTCCCAATGGATCGCCGAGGTGTTCAGCACGGCCACGCAGGAGCAACTCGCGCAGCGCGTGGCGCGCCAGATCAAGATCGGTGAAGTGCACGCGCGCATCGATGTGCCCGTGCACCTGGTGCTGCGCGGCGCGCGCAGCCTCAAGCGCGGTCTGGGCGCATTGCTGGACCAGGCGCTGGTCGACGACCATGCGCTGCAGCTGCAGGCCTATGCCTACGGCCAGGCCGTGATCGATATCGCCATGGAAATCATGAGCCAGGCCTATTCACGCTCCCATGACCGCAGCGCGCGCGCCCAGGAGGCCTACCGGCTGCATGCGGTGGCCCAGGACATGAGCGCCGAGCGCGAGCGCCAGCGCGCGGCCGTGCTCGACTGGGAGAACCGCCTGATGTTCGAACTCGCCATGGGCTTGCCGGCGCCGCATCTGCCGCGCATGGGAGCTTCCGAGTTCGGCCTGTGGTTCCGCCACAAGGGCGCGCATGCGTTTCGCGGCACGAGTGAAACCAGCTTGATTCTCGAGACCATGGACTTGATCGACGAGCGGCTGCTGCCTTCGCTCGACGAGGATGCCGATGCGCCGACACGCCTGCAGCAGTTGCGCGCGCTGCATGAGCATACGCAGACGATTGCCTTCCACCTCGATGCGCTGTTCGAGCAGAACCGCGAGCTCGACGCGGGCCGCGATGTGCTCACGCGGCTGCTCAACCGCAAGTTCCTGCCCGTGGTGCTGCGCCGCGAGATCGACTACTGCCGCGAACGCCACGCGAATTTCGCGCTGCTGTCGCTGGACGTGGACCATTTCAAGCAGATCAACGACCGCTTCGGCCACGAAGGCGGCGATCTGGTGCTGCAGCAACTTGCCGTCATTCTGTCGAGCGCCTGCCGCGCGGGCGACTACACCTTCCGTCTGGGCGGCGAGGAGTTCCTGCTGCTGCTGGTGGACATCGACGAAGCGCGCGCGCTGGCGCTGGCCGAGCGGCTGCGCGCGCAGGTGGAAAAGGAGCCATTTCGCCTGCCCGGCGACTGCCGCGAGCAGGTCACGGTGAGCATAGGCGTGGCGATGCACAACGGCCACCCGGACTACGAGTACACCGTGCGCCAGTCGGACCAGGCGCTGTACGCGGCCAAGAATGGCGGCCGCAACCGCGTGGAGCGGGCTGCGGGCTAGTACTGCGAGGCCGGGCCTGCGGTCGTGCCCGGCCTGGCGTCAGGACTTTGCCGGCGCCATGGGCAGGGGCGAAAGGCAGGCAATGGCGTGGTCGGCAAAGGCCTGGGCGATCTGTTCGCCCGACTGGGCCCCGCCTTCGGTGAACCAGCGGTTGATGTTGTTGATCGCCCCCATCAGGAAGAACACCGCCAGCTTGGCATCGCAGGGCGCGATCAGACGCTGGTCGACGGCTTGCGTGACCAGCGTGCGCAGCTGGGTGTCGATGACGCGCCGCCTGCGCTGTATGACCTCGGTGTGGTCCGGCGTCATCGAGTAGTACTCGGTCAGCACCACGCAGGTGCCCAGCTCGCTGGTGATCTTGCGGATGTACAGCGCAACGAAGTCATGGAGCCGCTGCAGCGGCGCGGCGCTGCCCTGCATGGCCTGGGCCAGGGCTTCCTCGGCCATCGCCACGGCCATCTGATGGCATTCAAACAGGATCTGGTGCTTGTTCTCCACATAGCGGTAGAGCGCGGGCTTGGTCACCGACAGGGCGCTGGCAATGTCGTCCAGCGTGGTGTTGTGGAAACCCTTGGTGCCGAAGACGCGGCCGGCGGCAACGATCAGCGCGCGCTTGCGGATCTCGCGCGGATCGGGTGCCTCCGCCAAGGCATTGTTCCAGCGCGCTGGTTTGGCGGGCACTTGGGTTTGCTTTGTCATGTCAGTGGAGATGGCGGCGATGTCGCCGATGTGTCAATTTCGTGGTTGACCCCGGGCAGGGGCACTCATAAGATTCACAGCAAGTTACCGCAGAGTAACTTCTGGTTTATCCATCATAAACAACCTGCGCAAGGCGGGTGAGCAACTGGAGACAAGTTCATGGGAATCTTTCGTTCAACATGCGTTGCCGCCGTCTTCGCCACCGGCGCGACCTGGTCGCTGGCGCAGTCCGGACAGCCCATCCGGATTGCCCACATCGACACATTTTCCGGTCCCACGGCGTCGACCGGAACGACCGTGGCAAAGACCATGCAGTATGCTGTGCATTTGATCAACGAGCGCGGCGGCGTGCTCGGCCGCAAGCTCGAAGTGGTGCAGATGGACAATGCCGGCGACTCGAACAAGGCCGTGGCAATGCTCACCAGCACCATCGACCAGAAGATCAACTTCATGGTGCAGGCGGGCAACTCGGGCATTGCAGGCGCGCTGCTGACGGCCGTGGAAAAGCACAACCAGCGCAACCCCGCGGCGCGCGTGCTGTTTCTCAACTACGGCTCGGCCTTGCCCGATCTGACCGAGTCCAAATGCAGCTTCTGGTTTTTCCGTTTCGAAGCCCACCAGAAGATGAAGATGCGCGCCGTGGCCGACCATGTGGCCAGGTCGCCGGAGATCAAGAAGATCTATCTGATCAATCAGGACTACAGCTTCGGCCACGAGGTCAGTGCGGATGCCAAGGCGCTGATCGGCAAGGTGCGTCCCGACATCCAGTTCGTGGGCGACGAATTCCACCCGTTTGGCAAGATCAAGGACTTTTCGCCCTATGTGCTGAAGATCAAGCAGTCCGGCGCCGACACGGTGCTCACCGGCAACTGGGGCAATGACCTGGCGCTGATGGTGCGCGCCAGCAAGGAGTCGGGGCTCAACGCCAAATACATCACCTACTACGGCGGGCTGTTCGGCGTGCCGACCTCGATTGGCGCTGCCGGCGAGAACACCGTTTTCCAGATTGCGTCCTGGCACCCGAACGTTCCGGTGGAAGACCGGCAGCCCGAGCTGGAGAAATACCAGCGCGATTTCAAGGCCAGGTTCGGCGAAGACCTCTACTACACCTCCATCCTGGTGCAGATGGACATGCTGGCCAAGGCGATAGAGAAGACCGGCAACACCCAGGATCTGGTCAAGATCGCCACGGCACTCGAAGGCATGGAGCATGACTCGCCGTTCGGCAGGATCAAGATGCGTGCCCAGGACCACCAGGCCAGCCACCCGATCTACATCAACCAGCTGGTCAAGGGCGTCAAATATGACGCCGAAGGCCTGGGCATGGGATGGAAGACCGTGGCCAAGGTTGCCGGCGACGACACGCAGCTGCCCTCGCCCTGCAAGATGGAGCGTCCGCGGTGATCGAGCTGCATGGCCGGATTGCGGTCGTGACCGGGGGCGGCTCTGGCCTGGGCCGGGCAAGCGCCAGCGCGCTGCAGGCAGCGGGCGCGCGCGTGGTGCTGCTGGACCGCGATGCGCACGCATTGGCGGCGGCCGCCGACACCCCGGGCCTGCGGGGCTATGTGTGCGACATCACCCAGGACCTGGAAACCGAGCAGCTTTTCGAACGCATCCGGGACGAGGTCGGCCCGGTCTCCATCCTGGTGAACTGCGCCGGCATTGCCGACCCGGGCAGCGTTGTCCGGCAGGGCCAGGCCATGCCGCTGAGCAGGTTCGAGCAGGTGATTGCCGTGAATCTGCTGGGCACGCTCAACTGCATACGCTGCGCCGTGCCGCAGATGATAGAACAGGGCGCATTGCCGGCGCAGGCCGGGGGCGAGGCCGGCGTGATCATCAACACCGCCTCGATTGCCGCTTTCGACGGGCAGATGGGGCAGGCCGCGTATGCGGCCTCCAAGGGCGGCGTGGCCGGCATGGTGCTGCCGCTGGCGCGCGAGCTCGGTGAATATGGCATACGCGTCATGGGCATTGCGCCCGGCGTGTTCGAGACGCCGATGACGATGGGGCTTTCGGCCGCATCGCGGGACGTCGTTTTCGCGGCCGTGCCGCCTTATCCCCAGCGCCCCGGCCAGCCGCACGAATTTGCGCAGCTGGTCATGGCGATACTGGCCAATCCCATGCTCAACGGCGAGGTGGTGCGCCTGGACGGCGCGCTGCGCATGCCGGCGCGCGTGTAGCGCAGAGGAGGGTTCTATGAAACTGCACGGAAGCATTGCGGTGGTCACCGGCGCCGCCTCTGGCCTGGGACTGGCCTGCGTGGAGATGCTGCGGGCGCAAGGCTGCAGCGTTGCCGCCATCGATCTGGCGCCGGCGGCGCCCGGCGACGCGGGCGCTGGCCCCGGCCTGCTGCCGCTGAGCGGCGATGTGGCCAGCGCGCACGACATGGAGCAGGCCTTTGCGACCACCCGGCGCCTGCTGGGAACGCCCAACATCCTGATCAACTGCGCGGGCGTGCTCGGGCCCGCGCGGGTCTTCAGCCGAGACAAGGCGACGGGGCGCGTGCTGCCCCGGTCCATGGACGCCTTCCGGCGCGTGATCGCCATCAACCTGGTGGGCACGTTCAACACCATACGCCTGTTTGCCCAGGGCCTGAGCCAGGCCGGCGCGGTGCATGACGACGAGGATCGCGGCGTGATCGTCAACACCGCGTCCGTCGCCGCCTATGAGGCCTTGTCGGCGCAAGCCGCCTATGGCGCCTCGAAGGCCGGCGTGGCCAGCATGACGCTGCCTCTGGCGCGCGAACTCGCACGCTACGGCATACGCGTGGTGGCGATCGCGCCGGGCACGTTCGAGACCGGCATGTACGAGGTGGTGCCCGACCATACGCGCCGCACCCTGATTGACGACGTGCCGTTTCCCCGGCGGCCCGGACGTCCGCAGGAGTTCGCGCACATGGCCAAGGCGCTGATAGAGAACGCCATGATGAACGGCAGCGTGGTGCGGCTCGACGGCGCGGTGCGCATGCGCGAGCCCGCGCGGCGCTGACGCGCGTCGCTGAACGCGCATCACTAACGCGCGTCACTGAACGCAGCCCCAAGTCCTCCCTTTTTTCACATTGCCATGACCGAGTCCTCTTTCACTGATGACCATGCCACGCGCATCGAGGCGCTCTACCAGGACCGCCTCGTGCCCTGCTATGCCCACAGGCCCGCCCATCTGGATGCCATGTTCCGCGCCACGGTGCAGCGCCGCCCCGAGGCGCAGGCGCTGGAGGAGGGCGAGCGCCGCCTGAGCTATGCCGAGCTGGACCGCGAGGTCGGCCTTGTGGCCGCCGGCCTGGCGGCGCTGGGCACGGCCCGGTCGGACCGGGTCGTGCTGTGGCTGGAAAACCGGCTGGAATTCGTCATCACGCTGCTGGCCATCTGGCGGCTTGGGGCCATTGCCGTGCCCGTAGGCACCCGGCAAAGCGCGGCCGAGCTGGCGTACATGCTCAACCAGTGCGGTGCCAGCGGCCTGGTGTTCGAGAGCACGCTGGCCGAACGCCTGCCTGCCCCGGCAAGCACCCCGGGCCTGCGCTGGAAGGTGGACTGCCTGGACAGCCGCGCCGCGGGTGCGACCCCGCAGGCGGGCGCGAGCCTGCCCTACGAAAGCCTGGCGCGCGCGCCCGGTGTCCAGGCGCTGGCCGCCGACTTCAGCGACCAGTCTGCGGCCTGCATCATGTACACCTCGGGCACGACCGGCCACCCCAAGGGCGCGGTGCTGTCGCATCTGGCCTTCTTTCACACGGCGCGCCATTACGTGCACCGCTTCGGCTATCGCGCCGACGACCGCATGCTGCTGGTGATTCCCGCCAGCCATATTTCGGGCCTGCTGGCCGCGGTGGTCGTGACGCTGCAGGCGGGCGGCTGTCTGGTGTGCCTGCGGCATTTCAACGCCGAACAGGTGCTGGCCGAAATGGAGGCCAGGCGCATCACGGCCACGGTCATGGTGCCGGCAATGTACAACCTGTGCCTGCTGCAGCCGGAGATCGCGAGCCGCGATCTCTCGGCCTGGCGCATAGGGCATTTTGGCGGCGCGGCCATGCCCGAGGTCAGCATCGAGCGGCTTGCCCGGGTGCTCCCGGGGCTGGCGCTGTACAACGGCTTTGGCGCGACCGAAACCACGTCGGCCGTGGCCCTGACCGAGCGCGGCGACGCCGCGCGCTTTCCCGACTCCGTCGGAACGCTGGTGCCTTGCGTGGACATCCGCGTGCTCGATGCCGACGGCCATGAAGTGCCGCCCGGTGCCGCGGGCGAGCTGTGGATACGCAGTCCCGGCAATGCCATTGGCTACTGGGACCAGCCCGAAGCGACGCGCAAGGCCTTTGTGGCCGGCTACTGGCGCTCGGGCGATATCGGCAGCGTGGACGCTGGCGGCTACCTGCGCGTTTTCGATCGCATCAAGGACATGATCAATCGCGGCGGCTACAAGGTCTATTGCGTGGAACTCGAGAACTGCATCCAGCGCCATGAAGGGGTGGTGGAAGTCGCCGCCGTTGCCAGCCCCTGCGAGGTGCTGGGCGAGCGCATCCATGTCTTCCTGCATGCGCAGGGCGCCATCGATGCGGACAGCGTGCGCCAGCTGTGTCGCAGCCAGCTGGCGGACTACAAGACGCCCGACTTCATCACGGTCAGCGCGACGCCGCTGCCGCGCAACCTCAACGGCAAGCTGGTGAAGGCCCCGCTGCGCGAAGCCGCGCGCGCCGCCGCCGCCGCCCGCCTCCTGCCACGCTAAACCAAGGACCAGCCATGCGACACAACCCCATCTATCTCCTCGGCGGCGCGCAGACCGACTTCGCGGTCAACGCCGCCCGCCAGGGGCAAGGCCTGTTCGAGCTGCTGCAGTCCGCGGTGCAGGGGGCCCTGCAGGACGCGGGCGTGGATGCCAGCGAGGTCCAGGCCGGGCATGTGGGCAATTTCGTCGGCGAGCTGTTTGCCGGCCAGGGCCAGCTCGGCGGCATGTTTGCCGCCATCGATCCGGCGTTCTACGGCATGCCCGCGGGCCGGCACGAAGCCGCCTGCGCATCGGGCAGCATTGCCATGCTTGCGGCCACGGCCGAGCTCGAGGCCAGTCGCTATGACTGCGTGATCGTTGCCGGTGTCGAGCTCGAGCGCAATGTTCCCGGCGCGCTCGCTGCCCAGCATCTGGGCGCTGCGACCTGGGTGGGCGAGGAAGCCCAGGACGCGAAATACGCCTGGCCTCACATGTTTGACCTGGTGGGCCAGGAATATGCGCGCCGCTATGGGCTCAAGTACGAACACCTGGGGCGCATCGCGCAGATCAACATCGAGAATGCGCGGCGCAATCCCAACGCCCAGACGCGCGATTGGGAATACGGTCCGCGCAGCTTCCTGGCCGACGACGTCGCCAACCCGGTGATCGAAGGCATGATTCGGCGCCAGGACTGCGGGCAGGTCACCGACGGCGCGGCGGCCGTGGTGCTGGCGAACGAGCGCTTTGCCGGCGCCTGGGCCGCGCGCCACAACCGCTCGCTGGATTCGATTGCGCGTCTCACCGGCTGGGGGCACAGCACGGCGCATCTGAAGCTCGATGCCAAGCTGCGCGCCAGCGCCCAGTCGCCCTATGTGTTCCCGCATGTGCGCGCTGCCATCCAGGATGCTTTGCGGCGCGCCGGCGTCGCCGATGTTTTCCAGCTCGACGGCATAGAAACCCACGACTGCTTCACCACCACCGAATACATGGCCATAGATCATTTCGGCATCACGGCGCCGGGGCAAAGCTGGCGCGCCATCGAGGACGGCACGATTGCCGCGGGCGGGCGGCTGCCGATCAATGCCAGCGGCGGCCTGATAGGCCTGGGCCACCCCGTGGGCGCGACGGGAGTGCGCATGGTGCTGGACACGGCGCGCCAGGTCACGGGCCGGGCCGGAGCCTGTCAGATCGAGGGCGCGCGCCGCTGTGCCACGCTCAACATCGGCGGCAGCGCGACCACGGTGGTGAGTTTTGTGGTCGAGCGCTGAGCAGGCGCGGGCGCGCTATTCGCTGGCCGGATGTTCCACGCCCAGGATGGCGTGCAGCCGCGCGCTGGTGGTCGTGTATTGCAGCAAGACCTTGGCGCCGCTGAGCAGCTCGGCCGCGGCAAACGCGGCCAGCGTGGCTTCATGGAAGGCGCAGAGGATCAGCCGGCGCTTGCCCGGGTAGTGGTTGATGTCGCCCACGGCATAGATGCCGGGCTGGCTGGTAGAGAACGTTGCGGCATCGACCAGCAATTGCTTGCGCTCCATCGCCAGACCCCAGTCGGAGATGGGCCCCAGGCGCGGTGAAATGCCCAAATAGACCCAGAGCTGGTCCAGCGCCAGGCGCTGCGGCGCGCCCTGCGGGTCGGTGAGCTGCAGCGCGGCGAGGCTGCCGTTCTGCTCTTCCATGCCATTGATCTGCGCCGCGATGACGGTGATGCGCCCGCTGTCGCGCAGCGCCTGCAGGCGGGCCAGCATATCGGGCGCGGCATTGAAGACATCGCGGCGATGCAGCAGCGTGACATGCGCCCCCGGATGGATCTCGGCGCAGCGCAGCGCCGCGGCCACCGCATCTTCGTCGCCGCCATGGACCACGATCTTCTGGCCGGCGGCAACCTCGACATCGGCCGGGTGGTAGTGCAACTGGCGACCGAGATGCGCCTCGATGCCGGCAATCTTGAGCATGCGCGGCACAAACGCGCCCACGCCCGCGGCAATGAACACGCAGCGCGCGCGCAGCTGGGCACCCGATGTGGTGCTCAGCAGGAAGCGGCCGTCGGCCAGGGTTTCAAGCCCCTGCACCTGGGCGGCCAGATGCCATTGCGGCTGGATGGGCGCGAGCTGCTTGAGCAGCAGGGCCACGAGTTCGCGGCCCGTGCAGACCGGAATGCCCGGAACGTCATAGATGGGCTTGTCGCCGTACAGCTCGGCGCACTGGCCGCCCGCATGGGGCAGGGCGTCGATGATATGCACGCCCAGGCCTTGCAGGCCCAGCTGGAAGGCCTGGAACAGGCCGGCCGGGCCGGCGCCTATCACCACCGCATCGGTGTCAATGGGATCGTGGGAAGCGGGGGGCAGGGCGCGGTCTGTCATCAGGGGTGCATCAACCGATCAGCGTTGCAGCGCGGCAATCTTGCCGGGCTGGCCGTTGAATTCGTCGGCATCGGGCAGCGCGTTCTTGCGCTTGGTGATGCTCTTCCAGCCCGCGGCCAGCGACAGCTCGGCGTTGAGCTTGATGAATGCCAGCTGATCGGGCGGCACGTCTTCTTCGGCAAAGATGGCGTTGGCCGGGCACTCGGGGATGCAAACTGCGCAGTCAATGCATTCATCCGGGTCGATGACCAGCATGTTCGGGCCTTCGCGGAAGCAGTCCACGGGGCATACGTCCACGCAGTCGGTGTATTTGCACTGGATGCAGTTTTCGGAAACGACGTGAGTCATGAGGAACTTTGGAGTTATAGGGTCAGTACTGAGCTGATTTTATTTCACTGGGCCGATTCGTGGGCGCAGTGTGTATCGAGGAGGGCGCCGCGCCGGGGTTATCACCCCCGGCGCGCGGCGCGAACTCAATGCGCAAGGGCTGCAGCGGCGGTCTTGTGGCTGGCAGTATCGACCAGAATCAGCGCGCCCTGGATACGCGCTTCGGTGAATGGACGCAGCGGCAGCGGTTCCTGCAGCGCGAGTTCGACCACGCCAATGGCATTGGCCTGCAGGTTGGCGGCGGGCTCTTCGGCCAGCGTGTGGATGTCGAGATGATGCACCACGCGGCGCACCTTGGCCTTGACCCAGCGGTGGCCGTGCAGCGCAAGATACACGCGCCCGGGCACCAGCGGCTCGTCGTCCATCCAGGCGACGGTGGCCGTGAGATCGCGCCGGCCCACGGGCGCGGTCTCCTCGGCGTCGAAATCATCGTCGGCCACGGGCGCTGCCGTGCTGGCGGCCAGGATCCAGTCGCCGCGCGAGACATCGACTTCGCGGTCCAGCACCACGCCCGCGCTGTGGCCGGCGCTCACGTCGCCGGGGCGGCGTGCATGGTCGAGCACCTGGGCGACGACGGCGGTCTGGCCGCTGGGGAAGATCTGCACGCTCTGGCCGGCCTGCAGCTGGCCCGCGCCCAGGCGGCCCCAGAACACGCGCCGACCCTGCGAGGTATCGGCCGACGCGGAGAATTTCTCCACCCATTGCACCGGCAAGGCCGTGGGCAGCGCGGTATCGGCGGGCGTGCTGGGCAGGCCTTCGAGCCATTGCAGCAGGCTGGGGCCGCTGTAGCCGCACCAGCCTTCATGCGAGGTGACCACATTCCAGCCCTTGAGCGCCGAGACCGGCACCGTGGCGGCAACGCGGATGCCGGCCGCGGCGGCAAAGCGTTCGAGCGCTGCCTTGATATGGACAAAGGCCAGTTCGGGCTCGGCGACGGCGTCGAGCTTGTTGACCGCGAACACCAGCGAAGGCACGCGCAGCAGATGCACCAGCAGGCTGTGGCGGCGGGTCTGGGGCAGCAGCGCCAGATCGGGCGAGCGCCAGTCGAGCTTGGTTGCATCGACCAGCACCACGGCGGCGTCGGCGCTGCTCGCGGCCGTGACCATGTTGCGCGTGTACTGCTCGTGGCCGGGAGCGTCGCCGATGATGAACTTGCGCGTCGGCGTGGCGAAGTAGCGGTAGGCGACGTCAATCGTGATGCCTTGCTCGCGCTCGGCCGACAGGCCGTCGGTCAGCAGCGCGAGATCGGTCTCGCCGCTGCGCTGAACGCCCGCGAGCTGGTCCTGCAGCACCGACTTGCTGTCGACCAGCAGGCGGCCGATCAGCGTGCTCTTGCCGTCATCGACGGAGCCGCAGGTGATGAAGCGCAGCGCCGAGGCTGTGCCTTCGGCCGGGGAAGTGAATGCAGTGCTTGTCATTAGAAGTAACCTTCCTTCTTGCGCTTTTCCATGGATGCGTCGCTGGTCTTGTCGTCCATGCGCGTGGCGCCGCGTTCGCTGACGTCGGCGGCCAGGGTTTCAATCACGATGTCGGCGGCGCTGGCGGCCGTGCTTTCGACCGGGCAGGTGCAGGTGATGTCGCCCACGGTGCGAAAACGCACGTCGCGCAGCACGACTTGCTCGCCTTCGCGCGGCTGGGTCAGCTCGGTCACCGGCACCAGCAGGCCGCGGCGCTCGACCACTTCACGCTGGTGCGTGTAGTAGATCGAAGGCAGGGCGATCTGCTCGCGTTCTATGTATTGCCAGACGTCAAGCTCGGTCCAGTTGCTGATCGGGAACACGCGGAAATGCTCGCCCGGCGCGATGCGGGTGTTGAACAGCGTCCACAGCTCGGGGCGCTGGGCCTTGGGTTGCCACTGGCCGAAGCTGTCGCGGTGCGAGAAGATGCGCTCCTTGGCGCGGGCCTTCTCCTCATCGCGGCGCGCGCCGCCGATCAGCGCGTCGAAGCGGAATTCCTCTATGGCTTCGAGCAGCGTCACCGACTGGTGCACGTTGCGCGATTCGCCGGGATGGGCCAGGCGCACGGTGCCGCGCGCCATCGAGTCCTCGACATTGCGCACGATCAGCTCGGCGCCCAGTTCCTTGGCGCGCTGGTCGCGAAAGGCCGTGACTTCAGGGAAGTTGTGGCCGGTATCTATCATCAGCAGCGGATAGGGCAGGCGGCCGGCGCCGAACGCCTTTTCGGCGCAGCGCAGCATCACCAGCGAATCCTTGCCGCCGGAAAACAGCAGCGTCGGGCGCTCGAAAGTGGCGGCCACTTCGCGCAGGATGAAGATGGTTTCCTCTTCCAGGGCGTCGAGATGGTGGTTGCTGAGCTGGGTCAGCACATGGGGAGCGATGGGAGCGTTCATGCAAAACCTTGGGGGCAATATCGGGAGAGGGCAGGACTTCAAGAGGCCTTGACGTGCAGGCCGCATTCCTTGGCGGTCTCGTCCTCCCACCACCAGCGGCCGGCGCGGAAGTCTTCGCCCAGGCTGATGGCACGGGTGCAGGGCGCGCAGCCGACCGAGGGGTAGAACTGGTCGTGCAAGGGGTTGTAGTCGACGTCATTGAGCGCGATGTAATGCCACACATCGCCCCAGGTCCAGTCGGCCAGCGGGTTGAACTTGGTCAAGCCCTTGGTCTCTACTTCGCTGGTGTCGATCGCGGGCACATCGGCGCGCGCATTTGACTGCTCGCGGCGCAGGCCCGTGATCCAGCCGGTGCGGCCGGCCAGCGCGCGCGCGAGCGGCTCCATCTTGCGTATGCCGCAGCATTGCTTGCGCAATTCGAGGCTGCGGTACATCGCGTCCTGTCCCTGGGTGCGCACGAACTGGATCACCTGTTCGTGGCGCGGGCGATAGACCTCGATATCGGCACGCGACGTCGCTTCGGTGCGTTCCAGCAGCGCCAGCGTCTCGGTGTGCAGCGCGCCGGTGTCGAGCACGAACACCGGGATGTCGAGCGCCAGCGCGTTGATCAGATGGGTGATGACCACGTCTTCGGCGCCCAGGCTGGACGCCTGGGTCACGTCGCCCTGGCGCCCGCCATGGGCCGCAGCCTGGCGCAGCAGCTGCTCGGTCTGGGCGAGCTTGGCCGCGAAATCGCTGCTGGGCCGCGCGTTGCTGCGCACGGCCTGGCGGGTCTGGCCTGCGCCGGAGCCGGACGCGGGCAGCAGTGAGCTGGTGATGCCGGACATCAGTCCTCCTGCGACGCGAAGATGGGCGCGGTGTGCACCGCATCGCCCTGGTAGAAGCGCGCAAAGCGTTCGAACTGGCGCTGGGCGGCCGACGCATCGACGTCGGCGCGCAGCACGGCGCTGCTGAAACCGGTGCGCTGCATCTGCACCAGCTGGTCGATCAGCACATCGCCGGTGGCGCGCAGATCGCCCGTGAAGCCGCGGCGGCGGCGCAGCAGGTAGGCCTGGCTGAACGCGCGGCCGTCGGTGAACTGCGGAAAGTGCAGGTCGATGCGCGTCACACCTTCAAGCGGCAGCGCCAGCGCATCGGCATCGTTGGCCAGCGCCACCTGGCTGGCGTCGCCCTCGGCGGGCGCCTGGTGTTCGTGGGAAGCTAGGATTTTCATCGTCTCGAGCGGATTTTGGGTGGACCGGGAACTCAGGCCGTGGCTTCGGCTTCGACGGGAGCAGGATGGCGCGCGGACTTGCCGGCTTCCTTGAACGGATCGAGGCCCAGGCGGCGCACGGTGTCCTGGAAGCGCTCGCCGGCTTCGCGCTGGTCGCGGTAGGTGGCCAGCACGGCTTCGATCACGTCGGGCACTTCGGCCGCCGAGAACGACGGGCCTATGACCTTGCCCGCGACCGAGGCGCCCGACAGCAGCGAGCCGTCCGAGCCGCCCAGCGTGACCTGATACCACTCCTTGCCGTCCTTGTCGACGCCCAGGATGCCGATATGGCCGCTGTGGTGGTGGCCGCAGCTGTTGATGCAGCCGCTGATGTGCAGGTCGA